>QKEH01000125.1 GCA_003252385.1 Bacteroidota bacterium
TACCCTGAAGGCCATTTTACTTCAAGTAGGTATTTTGTGCAATTCTCCTCATTGCTAAAAATCTTTTCAAATTCCATTTGGTCTCTCGGATACTCCATGAACACAAAGATACAACTTAGTGGCAAGATGTAAATACCCTAGTATAAAAATAACAACCTCTTTTCCCAACCCTACCGATAACTACTTCATTATTAATTTTGAAACATCTGATGTTTTCACAACATATACTCCTGAAGGAAACCGGACAATATTAACTTCTTCCACAGCATCTGCCACTCTTTTAACTTCTAACAGCTGACCTATTGAGGAATACACTTTAATATCACTATCCAGTGCCGCATTTTCAACCCGAAGCATTTGGTCGGAGCGTAAGTAAATAGCAACCTCTTCGTTAATACTATTTCCACCCATCATACTGGGTTCACCGGGAGCTCGCCCAACCAAGGTAGCAAAACCGAACACCCGGGTATCTCTAGAATTTAAATCCATTCCGGTGTCATTGGCCCAGGCAATCATGTTTTCGCGCGACGAACCATTGTCGTTATCCGCCACTGCAACATCGAAACCGAAAGTATGCCCGGCTACAGCGGTAACGTCGGAAGGAAAAGCGCCCCTCCATGGTATTTTACCTTCAATTATATATCCACCTGAGGTTGATGTGGTTCGGAACTCAAACCCTGCATGATTGGCTCCACCTTTCCAAACACCATTCCCGGAATACAGATTGTCGGTTCGGCCGTAATTCATGCGCATTTGCATAGCATCCTCTCCAAAAGCACCATTCTCCTCGTGTCGGTTATCGGGGTTAAAGAACACCTCCATATTATCCCAGTCCCAACCCGCAACATCGGTACCTACCAAAGCATTTAAGGAATTGTCTTTGGCATCAAGCAAAATGTAGAAGTCAGTATCGGTCCATCCCACTTTAAAAGAATAGCTCAAATCAGCAGCAGAAGGCATGGGTTCATTTAGCATTTCGTATTCGCCGGCATGAGCCTCATATTCTAACCATTCAGCAGCATCGGCATCAATGGTAGGCGGGGTGTTAAAACGATACACATTTAGGCTTTTCCCTCCTGAACAACCTGGATCGCCAGGACAAATAATCGGACCTTCATCGAGATACAAAGTTCCAAAACATCGAGTGTCGGATCCAGCATTATTCCTACCTGTATTATTCGCCCATGCAAGAGTCTGTTCTACAGAGCTACCATGGTCTTTATCATTGATACTTACCTCAAAACCCATGGCCAAGTTTTCATCAACAGAAATGTCCGAAGGAAGAATTCCATCCCAGGGCAATTTCGCTTCCAGGCGGTAACCGCCCGAGGTTAACACCGAAGAATATTTCACGCCGGAATATGAACCTGCCTGCCAGGTACCATTCACTACAACAATACTATTGTCGGATACACCGTGTGTTAATTGTATCTGAATGGCATCGTTACCGTAATCGCCACCTTCCTGGTGCCGGTTGTCCGGGTTGAAAGATAAAGTAATATTATCGCAGTCCGTCATATCTTCAGAACCTGTAAAACCATGCACAGCATCATCGGTAACATTAGCTATAAAATACAGATTGTTGTAATCATAGGCCACCTTAAAAGTTCCGCTAATATCGGCTTCGTCAGGTACAGTACCACCATTGGCATTATAAGCTCCTGTAGCAGTTGCTATAGCAGTCCAACTACTTTCTTCGTTACCATCAATCGTAAAAGATTCGATAACTTGCTCTGCAGTATAAACCTTTGGCGAAGCAAAGCCTCCCGATCCAGATCCACAACCATAAACCGAAACGGGTGTGCCGACATTGAGTGCCAGACTTTCCTGATCGGCCTGATAAAGAACGATACGGTCGATCACATGCCCTCTAGACCGCCCGGCGATGTTGATCGTGTATTCACCGGGTTCATTAAATCTTGCATAAAGAGCCATGCCATTCAACCCATGTTCACCATAACAATCCCACGACCAGTTGCTTAAGCTTTGAATCCAAACTTTTGCATAATCATCGCTCAGGGGGGTAGTTATACCATTCACTACCCCATAATAAAAATCACACTCAATATTCAGCCACGTATCGTTTTCCTGATCAAAAGCTGTGGCTTCTTCTCCATTCCGGGATCGCCATTTGAAACGATAGGTGCCGGGAGTAGTAATAGTAATTGGAAATTCGAGAGTGGAAGCTGCATTGGGACCCGACATGTTGTCGCTGCCTGTATACTCAATATACGATCCATTTGACGCACCTGAAATCGATGATTTGATCTCCCAGCCACCTGAATATTCGGAAAGAGCCTCTGCTTCAATCACCAGCAAGCCATTTTCTTCAATAAACCCATTGCCCGGGCAAGGTGAAGGTACAAACTCTATTTTCAGCCACCGGGCCCGGCTCCACTCGGTATCGTTCGATGCAGTAGCCCCGTGTACCGTAATCAGATCGCCATTTTCAATTTCGACACCTTCCCAAGTGGCATTGTAGGCCGCACCTATTTCCCACGATTCGGCACTTAAAGGCACCACAAATGTCCCTAGTAATTGATCCCCAATATTTACTGTAAATTCGGACTGTCCATCGTTTTCACCCACGGCATGGAGAATTACGTTATAGCGACAACTTTCTCCGGTAAATGCTTTTGACACAGTTGCTGTTGCAGGATTTGGAGGGGTTGGGTTGATTGCAAGCAACTCCGTACCTGTATAGGTGTCCAGGTAGAAACTGGTTCCTGTATAGGGAAATTCTCTCGATAAGATTTCGAACTCGGTACCACACCCTGACGTGTTCCCTTGTTCCACCTCGATATATTTTACTGCACTGGAAACAGCACCCTCATTATCTTCAACCGTTAAAACCACCTGAAAGAAACCACCCTGCTCGAAGGTATGGGTCAGTATCTCTCCTGATCCCACAAAACCATCACCGAAATCCCAATCGTAACTCACAATGCTTCCATCGTCGTATGAACTTCTGGCATCCAATGTTACAACCAGTGGCGAGGTTCCATAAAGTGTATCCGATGAGAATTCAGCTACCGGTGCCGTATTACTCCCCAGATCTTGCGTAATCCATACCGCCCAATCTGAATCGGCTTCGCTTGGCGGATTTCCAATACTCACCGACCCACTACCTTGAATCGAAGTAACATCTCCATCTTGCATTGCCCCACCACTACGGGGGTTAAACCATTTGACGGTATAGGTATTCGTATTGGGTAATGTCAGGTTACAGGTACCCCCTCCGGGCAAATAAATAATGTACGAACTGCCGGCATGTGCCAGGCACCAGCCAGTTGATACTAAACCATCATTAGCGATCATCAGCTCTATTGGCTTGTCACGAAAGAATTCGATAGCATAGCGCATATAATCCCAACTTTGATTCCGGCTGCGATAATCCTGACAGTTTAAGTCGGATTGGGGTAAATTATACCCAAAGTAATATTCAACCCCTGCACCACCGGCCATCAGGTTTCCCCATAGGGTTTGCTTTCGAATATCGGCCAAACTGGGCGAACCGGCATAGGTGTCGTCGGGCACTCCAATATCGGCACCTCCCTGCTCATCGTTGGCTACTACCCAGCGTTTACCAGCATTGGCCGATTGCTGGACCCAGGTGGCTGTTTCGCTATGAACATTGTTCCAATTGGTTTGAATAGAAACCCCGGTAAGTTTGGAGGCTGCACCTAAAAGGGGCGGATAAATATCCTGCTGATAACCTGGCGCGGTGTGTAAAACAATATGGTGTTGGTATGGATCGTTAGCGGCAAAATAGTCTGCCATCGCTTTCCGTTGATCAGTTGTTTGGTTGGTAGTACCATAGTGCCCATTTTCTTCGCCCAGATTCCAGTTTAATGCCAGGTGATGCCCGAAACGGGCAATAAGTTCACGATAATAAAGTTTTCTTTCGGATCCTGTATCGCCATTATCCAGCAACATTTCATTTTCCGTTTCCTGAGTTTTAAAATGCAGATACATCCCCAGTGAATCCGCATGAGTAAAAACAACCTCCCACTGATCGAGCTTCGAGCAATCGAACTGATAGACATTACTGTTACTTACATACGGGTAGACATTTTTATCGTCACCGTTGATATTCATAGTAAGGAATGAGAAGGCATTGAGACCTTCCGAAGCCAGGTAATTAAGCGCCCCTATAATTTCGGTACCTTTGCCACCTTGCCATGAAGGATCGCCCGCATGGTAATCAGCGGCATGAGGTGCCCAGGTTTTTCGGTTGGCAACCCCATTGGCTCCAACATAATTTGGTGTATTATCAAAATCCTCGTATGCCAGGAAGTTTTCCGGGGCATCGGGACCTCCTTTAATAAATAGTTCTCCGGTTTCGGCATATTTTAAATAGTGGGCTCCAATATATTGTAAACGACCTTTTGCACGATTGTCGCGTCCGGTTTTATCGGTATCCGTAATGGTTATAGTTCCGGACACCCCATCCAACGAAGGTACTGCAATTCCGGCACCTGCCTCGTTGCTGGTGGCCACATGGCCTCCCAGTCGCATGGAAACCAGATAATTCCAATCGCCAACTGCATCGGGGCTAAAATGTACTCGCCACACATTACCGCTGTCGGCGCTGGTTTCAGCGGCATTACCATCGGCAGCAAAGTAACCAGGCACCGTATAGCTTCTTATTCCATTGGTAAATGTTACATTCAACCGATAATCCAAAAACGGGCTGGGCCGGAAATCAATTTCCCTGTAAGTAGGTCCATCGAAACTTAATGTGATCTTATGCCATTTTTTAAGCTCTCCACTGATAGTAACAGCACCTGTGCCAACATCTACAGGTAGTTGATACACGGTTCCTTCGTCTCCAACATTATCGCTATCTTCAACCAACAAATTTATCTGATATGGGGTTCCTGCCGTACCTGTAGCACTTGCGCCTGTATACGAAGTTGCCGTAATGGTATTCATTCCAAGCTCAACATTCCAACTGTAATAATCACCATTCAGATCTCCTGCCAAGGCATACGGAGCAGTGCTTTCGGTCCAAAGATTGGGTTGTGAGTTCAATCCAAACCTAACACTCCCAACTGTTCCTGAAACGTTCGCCCGGATATTAATTGCTCCTCCAACCTCGGCCAAATCAATAGTATCCTGGAGGGCTAAGGTTCTAATTACCGTATTTGTATTTGCATCAATGAGCGAAAGGGATATCACATTCTGTGAATACCCATGTATTGTTGCCACCAACAATGGAATGGATAACAAAATCTTCGAAATTATCTTCATTATTTCTGTTTTTGGTTAATTGTGGTTTAAGGTAATGGCATCGGGTATATCTTAACCTTTTTTCGCGGATCAAAGAAGATCCAAAGTCTTTCCAAAATTTCCAAACCTTGTTAATTATTGGTATTCTTATGGTTACAAACTCGACCAACCCGACTTAGCTAAGAAGTGTTTCACCGGGACTGAACACCCTTTGATACGTATAGTATCCTGTGTGTTTTTATGCGTGTCGAAAAACATCCTATCGTTTTCCAATAAAAACTATTATTTTAGATTTCAGGAATCGGGTGATAATTTGTTGTTCTCCAAACAATATTTTACTGCGAAGCCTTCAAGGGGCTTTTAAGAGTGTTCTAAAGTCCACCTCAGGGGTATGAGCTAATAGCCTTAATCTAACAGCATTGCATCGGGTAATATTTTCCAATAACCATGAACGAGCATCAACTTATACAAGTTTGCCTGCAAGAAATTGAGAAAAAACTACCATGGGGTGACAGCAACACCTGGACCAACCAGGAATTTTCCAGGCTCAGTGATATCATTTTCGATAAAACGAGCATATCACTCAGTGTCTCTTCACTAAGACGCCTGTATGGCAAATCGACTGATTATAAAAAAGTATACAACCCTCAACTGGAAACTAAAAATGCCATTAGCCGGTTTCTTGGATATTGCGATTGGCATGACTTCTGCCGTACAAAATCAAATAAACCAGGAAGCAAATACCGATACGCTACCCGGTTTTGTCTTGCTCTTGGCATCCTTCTCGTTGCGTTTTTAGGCTACCGGCAACTGCATAAAAAAATCGACTCGCCGACTTCCTTTCACGTTCCCGATTCAGTGTACTTCACAGGTATGCATCTATTCAGTAATACAATACCCAACACGGTAGTTATCCATTACCACATCTCCGGATACCACGAGCCTCTGTATATCGATTGGGACGACGTACTTGCCGATCGCTCAGCCCCTCCAGTCAAAACCCTACTGGAAAAGGATTCAGGCTCTATCACACATACCTATTTCACCAAGGATATATATAATATACGCCTTGTCGATGCACAGAATCGTGAAATTAAAAAACTCCAATCTGCAATCTTTACCAATGGTTGGGAATGCTATGCCATTCAAAACGCCCTTCATCTGATTATCGATTCCGGACACTTTCGGCAAGATACCTTCATGTACGCATCGGAAGACTTTTTAAGAACCAAAGGGGTTGACTTTAACAAACCATACCGATTATTCTACCGGAATATCTGCGATCATAGCATAACGGGGCAAGAGTTTCGCATGAACGTCGATTTTAAACCCGAGTTTAGAGACAGCTATGTTGAATGCGCGCATTTTCAGACCGAAATTATTGGCTCTCTAGGCGGTATCCTGTTAACTTTTATGAAAACAGGATGCAGTGGTGAAGTGGAAGCCATTTACCTGGGCGACTTAATAATTGATGGAAGATCCAACGACCTGTCGGAATTCACTATTTCCAATAATACCTGGCATTCTTTACATATCAATATCCATGCAGACAGTAGCGTGCTTGAGTTGGATCAGAATGTAATTTATAGTGGTCGATCGCCATCACCTATTGGAAATATTATAGGCATCCGATTTGAGTTTCTGGGAAATGGACGTATACGAAATTTCAATATTCGGGAAGATTTATAACCCTAATTGCACTCTGAACAGGAATATCAATGTAGTGAACCCGGTAAAATACACCCCCCAAATTTTTGAATAGCATCTTTCCAATCCTGGCGTTAAAATTAGGCATCGTGCTAGTTTTTATTCATCACAAAGTGAATATTCTTTGCACGTATATTGCACGTCTTTTTACCTACATAAACCTTTTGTCTGTATTTATGTACTGATATAAATACTTTTTGTATATACACAAAAGAGTATCGAGTAGGAAGTAGGGCTCACGCCCTACACCTCTCATACCACCGTACGTACGGTTCCGATTGGCCGATCCGTTTGAAATAGCCACTGTTTAATGTTCCTCCCTTTGTTGCTTGGTGAGACCTCCCTTGGTAAGAGCCTTATCCTTCATCCGATTCCTGCAGCATCTACTATCAAGAGTTTATTGACCAGGAGCATTGTGATGTTGTGTTCACTTACTCACTCAAGATAGCCTCGTATGCTGTTTATTCCCTTCGATCATGAGCTTCGGTTCTGTTCGTGAGTACAGGAATTTGCAATCCCACTATGCTACTCCCTGTGGTCGTGAACTCGTCCTTCGTACTCGGTTCCTTCACTGCTCAGGTTGCTCTAAACCAGCTTGTAGCTTGCTAATTGACTTCACCAACTCGCCAATTAGGGATTCTCACCCTCTGAATAAAATCCACCCTTCTCGCATTCATCTTCCAATTTAAATATGGTAATTTTCAAATTTTTAATGAGCCTTCGACAAGGCGTGCCTGCTCATGCAAGGCACACACACGCGGTCATAAAACAGTTGTGGTGCATGCGTCATGAGATTCTGCAAATATGAAAACTAAAATAAAATACTGGAAGATATTTAATTATCGTCTTAAAGAGTTGACTGATAACATTGATACTAAAAATACACATGGTACGGGAGCTATTAGAGCGATGTTGATTTTGACTCCACTGCTGTTGATTTCAGCTTTTTTGAGAATTTATGGCTAAAAATATTTGTTGGAAACACTAATTATTACACTTGATTAATATACTAATAAGATATACCTTTGTGATATAATAATTAAATAGCATGAAAACAGTATCCTTAAAAATAGACGATTCGATTTTCGGCGAAACTGAAAAAATACTGGCTCGGATTAAGATACCAAGAAACCGATATATAAACGAAGCGATTGAGTTTTATAACAAACTTCAACGCAAGCAGATTCTTGAGAAAAAACTCAAAAAGGAATCTGGTTTGGTAAAAGTGGATTCAATGTCGGTACTTAAAGATTTCGAGGAGATTGATTATGCCGATTAAGCAATTTGAAATTTGGATTGCAGATTTAAATCCACAGATTGGAACCGAACCAGGCAAAACAAGACCAGTTTTAGTGATACAAACAAATCTGCTCAACAAAATACCTCACCCATCGACTATAGTTTGTCCGATTACAACAAACGTGACAAAGGATTCTGAGATTTTAAGAGTACATCTGAAAAAAGGAACAGCAAACTTGCATCAGGCTTGCGATATTATGATTGACCAAATTCGTGCGATTGATAATAATCGATTGATAAAAAGACTTGGTGTTTTACCTGATGAACTGATTGAATTGATGAAAGAAAATATTCAAATAGTACTTGACCTTGAATAATGCACGACACCACAATCGAGTAGGCTGCCTAACTGGAATGCAAAGAATAAACTTTAACATTTAACTATAATATAACATCACTTTGATCCGAAAGTTTTCGCAATTTAGAATGAAAAGCCCTGTATCCCTTTAAGCATAGAGGGATAGTTGCTGATTTCCGGAATAAAAGTCACCATTAAATTTCAGTTTCCCTTGACTGGGCTGCCTGATCCGTTTAGCACCTTCTCTCATTGTATTGCACACATAGTCAAGACTTAGGTAGAAGCAAAGGCACATTCTTATTTTCGCTACAAAGTTTGAAAAGGCTGGGGCTTTCTTAGCTACGGTTCTTCTGATCAATTCCAGAAGGAGAAAGGTTGTTATGGCTATATAAATTTGTGACTTTACCGCGTTTTCACTTGTTCCGACAAAGGTCTTGATTTGCAGGTTCTGCTTTATGGCCTTGAAAAACAACTCAATATCCCAACGTTTTTTGTACAGTTCGGATATTGTAAGGGCATCCCATTCCAACTGATTGGTTATTATTTCAATAACCTTGTTTTCATCTTCTTTGTACACATGGACAAGCCGGAGCTTGTGTTCGGATATTCCACATTCCTTTGCCTTTACCGAGGTAAGTTGGATAATCTCATCCTTTACTATATGCTCGTTTTTGCCTTCGGGCAGTTCAAGTTCCTCCAGGGTTTCATAAACAGTATTGGTTTTAATCCGGGTAACGAATGTGTTGATGGCAGTTATTCGGTTAAGCATCAGGGTAAAATCAAAATAACCACGGTCTTCAACAATAATAGTGTTCTTAGGAAACACCAATTGCTCAAAACCGTGCCTGTCATGAACCTTGGCTTCTGATATGTTTACTCAACATCCAAGCTGGTGTGTATCTTAACCCCGCCCTTTGGTGTCCGAAATTTTGCCCAATCAAACATATTCAAACAAAGCGGTATGGTTGAACTGTCGATTAATTTTATGGATTGCCCTTTAATCTCTTCAATAATGAAGCTCTGGTGATACTTTTTGAGTATACTTTTATAATGGCTGAGCAATTTGTAATAGAGACTCTCATAAACCTGCCAATCACGCTTTTTGTTGCCATCGCTCATGGTTGAACGGGCGGGGCTTTGCTGTAACCCTAAGTCTGAAATAAAGGTCTCGCTAACACCTATGCCGGTTGAAATATCACTTAAAGTATGGCACTTATAAAGCTGTCCGTAAGTTAAAGCTACATATTGATCGTAAGTCTTATACTTCCTAAAATCCGCAAACATTTTTTTTAGCCACGAATTACTCAAATGACACGAAAAAAATATTTTCAAAACCATAAACACCTGTATTTTAAACATATAAGCACACACCTCCCCTTACCCACTTTATTAAGGCTATTGTGGGGAAGCCAAGAAACCAAGAAATCCCAGTTTTAACCCACATTATTCATAGGCTGATGAATAGCGATGATTTGACGCAGTGTTTTAGCTCATGAGAAAATCCGATATCATTTTTCATCAAAAGCAGGTACGAAAAGTCAAATTACCGGGCAATTATTGGCATGGATACAACTGCC
>QKEH01000045.1 GCA_003252385.1 Bacteroidota bacterium
CCATTCTGAACATCGAAAAAAAGTGGGATATGCCCATCCAAAACTGGGGCATTATACTTCACCAATTTTTGACTATTTTCGAAAATCGATGCCGACTGAGATAATTGCTCGATTTCGTGTTTACACAAAATATTTTATAGTCTCATAAAACGCTTCATTATGATCAATCAAGGAACCAGGGACAGGGAATTCTTCTACTTCAGATTGAGGAACTACTTCTCCTAGCACCTCAAATTAATATTTAGCCGGTAATCCTTTTGGTTTTGGGTGTAACGTTTCCCAAGTTTTTTTTCATTTCCATTAAACTCCTCCTTATTTTTGCTGTTGATTTAAACCATAGCGGGGTGCCTTAATATAACGGGCTGAGATCATACCCCATGAACCTGATTCGGGTAATGCCGACGCAGGGATTGAGAAGCAACGAAAATCGTTGCGGATAAGTCGATACTATAAAAAAACAAGGATGAAGTTGCGAAGATTATTCGTAGCTGTGTGGCTTTGCATAGCTGGCGGAGCCTGGGCACAGTATACGATAGAAGGTACAGTAAGCGATGCCGAAAACGGCAATCGATTGGCAGGTGCAGGTATACGGCTCAATGCCAGCAACAGCGGAGCCATTACCAACGATACCGGATACTTTTATTTGGAAGTGCCCCGGGGGTACGATAAAATTATGGTGCAGTACCTGGGTTATAAAAGCCGCGAAATGGCCGTTGGCCAATCGGGGGAACTGAATGTGCAGCTTGAGCCCGGATCGTATATCGAAGAAGTGGTAGTGCAAAGCATACGTGCCTCTGATAAAGCTCCGGTAACCCATACTACCTTGGATAAAAGAGAGATACAGAAGGTTTATAAAGGAGAACATCCCATTTATTTTCTCCAATACCTTACACCGGGAGTGCTTACCGAGTCGGAGTCGGGTACGTCTATGGGTAATTACGGAACCATGCGGCTAAGGGGCATGGAACAGAAACGGATCAATTTCACCCTGAATGGCGTGCCATTGAACGATATGATGGATCACGGAGTGTATTTCAGCAACTTCACCGACCTGAGTAACAGTTTTGAGTCGGTGCAGGTACAGCGCGGTGTGGGAACGGCTACCAACGGGGTGGCTTCGTATGCCGGGTCGGTAAATTTTGAGACGGTGAACCTGGAGCGGCAACCGGCAGGTTCGTGTATTCAAGCCGGTTACGGCAGCTATAACAGTTCCCGGCTGAACGGGCAGTTCTCTACCGGCCTTCTCGATTCCAAATGGGCGTTTCATGGCAGTTACAGTAAGCTGCATTCCGATGGCTATAAAGAACATACTGAAACTGATGCCTACAGTTTCTTCTTTTCAGCAGCGTATTTTGGTAAGAAAGATGCGGTAAAGATCAACGCTTTCGATGCTCGCTCGCAAAACGGATTAGGTTACGAGCCGGCAGATCGGGCGACCTTGTCGGATCATCCTACCTACAATCCGCTGAACGAAAACGACAAGGACGATTTTGGGCAGCAGTTGGTTCAGGTGCAACATATCCACTCGTTCGGTGCGCGCCTCAAGTGGGTGAACACCCTTTACTACAACGGTGCCGGGGGCGATTACCTTTATGGATGGCTGGATGATACCGGGAGTCTGAATCAGATCAACTACCCGCTTACCAACCGGCATTTTGGCTACATGAGCCAGGTACAGGGCGTGTTGTCCGATCAGGTTAGCTGGTCGGGAGGCGTGCATGCCTATACCTTCCGGCGGAACAACCAGGAGCAAATGGTCCCCGATTTTGCCAATCCGTATTACAACGAGCATTCGCAGAAAGATGAGGTTAGTGCCTTTGCTAAGCTCAGCTACCGTGTGGGCAAGGTGTTGTTTCAGGCCGATGCCGATGTGCGAACAACCCGGCTGTCGATTACCCCCGATTTTAACTTTCTTGGTATGGCATCCGATGTGGATTTGGTGAAAAACTGGTTCTTTGTGAATCCCAGACTGGGAGTGGCTTACGATATGTATAAGTCGTGGCAGCTCTACCTTTCAGCAGGGAGTACCCATCGCGAACCAACCAAAGTGGATATATTGGGGGGATGGGGGCTGTACGACAGCGCCCAATATGTCCGGTTGAAGCAGGGGATCGACTTTTTGTCCGAGCAGGTACTCGATATGGAAGGGGGAGTTCGTTTCCGTGGAGAAGATTTAAAATTGGAGATGAATGGCTACTACATGTACTTTAAGAATGGGATTTTACCCACCGGCGAAACTATTGAATTCGGATCGCAGGTGCGCACCAACATCCCTGAGAGCTACCGGATGGGTGTGGAGGCCGTGGTGGAGTATCACCCGGTGCAGCGCATCACGCTGTCGGCCAATGTAAGCTGTCAGCAAAGTCGAATTCCGGAATTGCATTTTACAGGCGATTCGATACGCTATTCCAACCGGATTCCGGTTTTCAGCCCGGCACTTATTGTAAATGCCCAAGCCGCGTATAGAATTACGCCGGCCATGGAGCTGTCGCTGGGCGGACGCTATGTGAGCGAGTCGTACATGACGTTGCAAAACGAATCGGCTTACATCCTTCCTTCCTACTATCTGGTTAACGGACGGGTACATATTACCTTCCTGAAAAAGCACGATCTGGCTCTGGAGGTTAACAACATCACCAGTCAACGCTATTATACAAACGGAAAGGCAATGGACCTTGACTGGGATGGGGTGCCCGATGGGGTGGCAGGTTACCTGGTTAATGCTCCGTTGAACTTTTTTGCCACTTTAACTTTGAAATTTGAATAGTTTACCCCGTAGCAGTTTAGACGGATTAAAAACGAAAAATCTTAGCCAGGGTTATTAACATAAATGCTGTTAATAAGTAAAGTTGTAATACCGTATTATTATTAGGATATTGCATAAAGAATAAAGACAGGTTCGCATTTCACTTCTCAAACAATGCGCTACAACCAACTTATTCTAGGTTTAGTTTTAGGGTTTTAGTAGCCGGAAGTTCCCCGCTTCCGGCTACTTCTATTTTAGCCCTCCGGGAAAATTAAAATCCAATAGAAACACTACTGAATTGAACGCAATTTTGAGTTTGCTGATTTGCGTTTTAGTTCAAAGTAAATAATGGGTTAAAGATTGGGAGTGTCACACCTTCCCTGCTCAGAGGTAAGGATAAAGTGGAACAATCGCTTGTTTGGCTGAATTGGGAGATGGGTTGTTCCGCCGCAACCTGCGGTTGCCGGAAAGTTACCGGCAAATGGAGCCGGAATGCAGTTACCGGTGACACGGGCGAATTTGCGGCCTGTTTACGAGGTGATCCGAGTTGCTTGTTCTTCCAGTATTTCAGTTCACCGATTGGTTGCCTTCATTTGCCGATAGCGTATTTACATTGCTTGCCATACGAAGTACTTTTACCGAAGAATTTAGGTAGTTAGGGTTTTAGACAGGTCGGAGGAGAAGGGTTAACGTTGAGTAGAATACAGGTGCAAGTGGAATGAATAGAGATTTAAGTTTTACAATGATGCGGATTCATTCGGACACCTCAAACCTCCGGCTTTTCTTTTTACTTCTGACTCAATGGAAATTCACTAAGGGGGAAGACATTCGCGCTGCCATGCAACCCCGGGAAAAATTCACGGTCTTTTCAATAATTACAATTCATTAAGGACGAAACGGTTCACTATGCGCATATCTCTATTTCAACCGGGTTTGATGGCTTTATTTGTTTTGCTGCCCGTTGGTATTTTCGCTCAGGAGGAGAAGAAACTCGAACTCGAAAAGTGTGTACGGGTGGAGGGAGGACTGATTATGGGAGGATTAATATTGAACGATAATTTTATATACAGCCCTGGTGGAAGTTTTAATTATACCTACAGTATTAAAACCAGCAGCCGAGTGGGCTTTGGTCTGGGGGGTGGTTATCAGTTTTATCAGGATGAAACTTTTATTCCGTTTTATTTCGATTTTATGGGGGTTATGCGCAAAAAGCGTAATGCGGGTTTTGTGAATTTTCAGACCGGCTATGCCTTTGGGGTCGATCGTCATTTTAAAAATTATGCCTATTACGATTTTGATGGAGGGGTTTACTTTGGGGTCGGAGTTGGGAACCGGTTCGAGGTCAACGATCGTTTTACCTGCTTTCTGCAGGCCTCGTATCGCCATCAGTTTGCCCAGGTTACCTATCAGGCGTATTCGTTGCCAGCTATTCGTCAGGAATTAAATTACGATATGCTGGTTATCAGTTTCGGAATTATGTTGGAACAAAACTAAACGGCTACCATGCGCAATAGAATGTTTATTTTGGTATGGTTGACGGGTATCCTGCCGCTTCATGCTGCGGTAGTGCTCAATGAGGTGGTGTATATCAATACGCATGGTTTGCAGGATGGGGAAGGCGATACCCCCGACTGGGTGGAACTTTACAATTCAGGTTCCGAAACCATTGCACTTACGGGATGGGGGTTAAGCGATAATGCGGAGCATCCTTTCAAATGGACTTTTCCCGAAATAAGTTTGGCCCCCGGAAGGTTTGTTGTGGTTTTTGCTTCGGGGAAAAACCGTTCCGGAATTGAACTGCACGCGGGTTTCAAGCTGGGGCTTATGCAAGAACCGGTAGTTCTGACCAATGCGCAGGGGGTACAGGTTGATCGTTTTGAAGCGCAATGCGTGCCTGCAAACCGTTCGGCAGCGCGACTGCCCGATGGAACCAGTCATTGGGAGGTGGTACAGGAACCTACACCGGGAAGCAGTAACAATGCCTCCGGAATCTATCCGATGCACTTCAACCGGGACAGTATCTATCCTGAAACAGCCGGCGGCTACTTTCGTCAGGGGTTTCAACTGGAAATTCACCAATCGGCTCCCGGTAATCCGATCTATTATACACTCGATGGTTCCGAACCCGATGAGGAGGCTACACTTTATACAGGGAGCATTGCTTTGGACGATCGCACCCGGGAAGAGAATCGTTACTGTGAAGAAGAACTCAATCCGAACTATCAGGCACCCGATGCCGCTGTTTTTAAAGCCAACGCCTTCCGAGCCAGAGCCTACAGCGAAGGCTGCCCCGCATCGAATGAATTGAATGAAACCTACTTCATTCATCCGTCCATATTCGAACGTTACGGTGTGCCGGTAGTATCGCTCATTACCGACCCCGATAATTTTTTCTCCCCGGAGGAAGGGATTCTGGTTCTGGGGAATCATAACAATTCGGTTCAAAGCGGTAGCGAATGGGAACGCTCGGTGCACGTGGAGATTTTTAACCCGGATGGGGAGCGAGTGGTCAAACAGCTTGCCGGTGCCCGTGTTCATGGTCGCGGAACCCGTATTGCCGCACAACGCTCCCTTCGGTTGTATTCCGGAGAGAAATATGGAACCTCGGGTTTTGAATATCCTTTTTTTAAAGATCGCGACCTGCAATCGTACGATAAACTTTTATTGCGCAGTACCCGGGGCGACTGGCCCGATGCGCTGTTCACCGACTTGCTGAGCCATCACCTGGTACGCCCGATGAATGTGAACTACATGTCGGGGGTGGTATCGGTATTGTTTATTAATGGCGAGTACTGGGGTATTCAGAACATTTGCGAACGGCAGGATTCGGCCTACCTGAGCGCCCATTATCCTGAAACGACCGGGAGTTACGATATTGTGGATTACATTCCAAGCCAGGGTGCGGTTGCGAAAGAAGGCAGTATCGATGGCTACGAAGCGCTTTTGGATGTAATGGGCAATTCCGGCCTTAGCGATGAAGAACGCTATGCGCAACTGGCGGACAGGATCGACTTGGATAATATGATCGATTTCTATATTGCCCAGTTGTACCTAAGCAATGTGGATTTCCCGGAACTGAATCAACGGTTATGGAAACCGGCCGATGCGGATGGCCCCTGGCAATGGCTTTTCTACGACTGCGACGGCTGTTTTTATCGCTACAATTACGATCATCTTTCGGATTACTTTAATCAGGAGGCTCGTTACGACCGCTATGCCGACTGGTCGATTTACCTGCTGAGCGAAATGCTGAAGTTTGAAACTTTTCGGAATCGATTCTTTCAACGTTTCTATTGGGCGATCGATCAGGTTTTTTCGCCCGAACAAGTGTTACCGGTTATTGATTCGCTGGAAGCGATCTATCGGCCACTGATGGCTGAGCACATGCAGCGCTGGCGCGACCCATCCGACTGGGTAAGCTGGCAGAATAGTGTGGATAAGCTGCGGAATTTTGCTGTAGGTCGCCCCCTTGAGGTTACCGAGCAACTGATGAAATATTACGGTAATCCGGTGCGGGTGTATCCCAACCCAACGGCCGGAAATTTTACTATTGAAGCCGATTTGATGCTCGACACAAAAGCTGAGTTTGCCCTGTACAATGGGGCCGGGAGTCTGGTGTTTCGTCAGGAATTTCCGGAGGGAGCCGCGGCACACAGTGTACAACTACCGGCAAACATAAGTTCCGGAGTGTACCTGATATACGTACAAACCGGGTACTTTATAACCATGGATAAATTGCTGGTGTACCATGAATAACTTGTTGAGATATACCATAGCGGGTACAGCCTGGCTGATGTTACCCTTGCTGACCTTGCAGGCTCAGGAATTGTGGATGGAATATGGAATGAACTATTCCATGCCCAAAAATCTAAGTCTGGGAGTGGCCTTCAATAATCGCTTTCAGAACATTGGCAATTATGTGAATTATAAGAATGCCACCGAAATAGCACTGGACTATCGTTTATCGAAAAACTTCAAGCTGGGAGGTTCCTACCGCTACACTGCTATGCGTAACCCTCAGAATACCCGTGAAGAGGATGCGGAAGACGACCGTCAGCGTTACGCTATCGATTTTCAGGTTAAAATTCCGGTGGATTCCAGGATGGAGCTTAAAAACCGTTCGCGCTACCAGCTTTCTTTGGAGGACTTTGGTGATCCCCGTCGGTTTTATCGTAATAAAACCTCGTTGGATATCCGGATTGATAAAAAGACCAGTTTCTATTTTTCGGAGGAATTCTTTTTTCGCCTGCAAGCCGATAAACCCATGGAAAACCGCACCACTTGTGGTTTCGAGTACGAGTTGTTGCGTAACTTCCGGATAAGTCCGTTTTATCTGGTAGAGCGGGAAGTTATAAAAGGAAATGCCAGGCATAGCTATGCATTGGGCATTGGGGCATTGTATGAGTTTTGAGCCGGGTGTGGGAGGGATTCTGCTTGAATCGGGGTGCTGGAGGTTTTAGAAATGGGAGTGGTCACTTTGTTCAGGCGAATAAGTGGGGAGGGAGCTTGTTTTTGAAAGTCGCATTTCATGTACTCTGCAGAAATATGTTGTAACTTATTGCAGGGTTCCTTAAAACGCAACTTATGAAACGGAGAACTTTCCTGCAAAATCTGTCAGTAGCTACCACCGCCCTTATGCTTCCCACCCGATTGACCCTGGGGCGAAGCGACAAATGGGGTAGGCTTCTTCCTTTACGGAAGCTCGGCACCACCGGTGAAAAGGTAACCATGCTTGGGCTGGGAGGATTTCATGTAGGCGATACCAGCATGGCTCAAGCCGAGGCGCTAATCGAAATGGCTATCGCTCAGGGCATCCGGTTCTTTGATTCTGCACATGCCTATGGCGATGGAGAATCGGAACGCCGCTATGGAAAACTGTTGGTGCCCAAATACCGCGACGAAATATTTCTGATGACCAAATCGGGTGCTCCGGACTATAAAACGGCACGCCTGGAGCTGGAGGAGTCGTTACGTCGGTTAAATACTGATGTTATTGATCTTTGGCAGATACATAGCCTTGAATCGGCTGAAGATGTGGACGGGAGGATTTCGAATGGCGTACTTCGTCTGGCCGAAGAGGCCCTCAAAGAAGGGAAAATTCGTTATATGGGCTTTACGGGGCATTCCAGTCCTTATGCCTTCCTTCGTATGATGGAACAGACAGGCAACAGCGGGTTATTTTCTACCATTCAGTGTCCTGTGAACCCGGTAGATGCACAAAGTGAGCACAGCTTTATCAAAAAGGTGCTCCCACAGGCTATCGATCACAAACTGGGCATTCTGGCCATGAAGAGCCTGGCCGCTGGCCGATTGCTCGGTAAGCAATATTGGGCTGGAAGGCTGACCTGGTCGAGTGAAACCCCTCTGGTGCCCAATTATATTCAGATGGAAGAAATTTTCCGTTTTATATGGTCGTTGCCGGTAAGTACCTTAATAACCGGCGCTGAAACCGCCGATCAGTTGCAGGAAAAAATTGATTTTGCCCATCGGATGGTAACCTTAAGCAGTGAACAGCGCCTGCAGTTAATAGAGCGTATTATGCAAGCCCCCGGGCTAAATGAAATTGAATACTACAAGAAGGTGTAAACTGAGGTGTTTTGTTCGTAATGGTCAAGGAGGAGGGGATTTATGGAATCATCTGAAATTTACGAACAATTGTTCCCATTGGGGTATACAAAACAGAAAAGCCACCCAAGAGTGGCCTTTCTGTTTTGTATTCTTACTTGTGTTACTTTACTTCTTCAAAGTCCACATCGGTTACTTCGTCGTCGCCTTTGGCTTTGCTGCCGTGCGCCTGGCCCTGGGTACCTGCGTCGGGGCCGGGCTGGGCTCCGCCCTGAGCCTGTTGACTGGCATTGTACATGTCCTGAGAAGCGGCCTGCCATACTTCGTTCAGTTTGGCGATGGCTGCATCTATGGCGGCAATGTCCTGCGATTTGTGGGCATTTTTCAGTTCTTCAACGGCTTTCTCGATAGGCGCCTTTTTATCACCGGGAATTTTATCGCCAAACTCTTTCAGTTGCTTTTCAGTCTGGAAGATCAGGCTGTCGGCAGCATTTAGTTTGTCAATCTTTTCACGAGCCTCTTTATCGGCATTTTCGTTGGCCTTGGCTTCGTCGCGCATGCGTTTGATTTCGTCGTCAGTCAACCCCGATGAAGCTTCAATACGGATGCTTTGTTCTTTGCCGGTGCCTTTATCTTTGGCCGATACGTGCAGAATACCGTTGGCGTCGATATCAAAGGCAACTTCAATTTGAGGGATACCTCGTGGGGCAGGTGGAATGCCATCGAGGTGGAAGCGGCCAATGGTTTTATTGCCCGATGCCATGGGGCGTTCGCCTTGCAGTACGTGGATTTCTACCGATGGTTGGTTGTCAGCTGCAGTAGTAAAAGTTTCTGCTTTTTTTGTCGGGATGGTCGTGTTGGACTCAATCAACTTGGTCATAACCCCTCCCATGGTTTCGATACCCAGCGACAACGGGGTTACGTCGAGCAGTAGAACGTCCTTTACCTCTCCGGTAAGTACACCACCCTGAATGGCGGCGCCAATAGCCACTACCTCGTCGGGGTTAACTCCTTTCGATGGTTTTTTGCCAAAGAATTTTTCTACAAT
>QKEH01000050.1 GCA_003252385.1 Bacteroidota bacterium
GGTGAAATGAAGAAAGCCATCAAAAAGTCGTTCGGCAAAAAAGGGGAAGACATTGTAAACATGAACAACCTGGCTGTTGATCGTGGTGGAAACGTAACCCAGGTTGAAATACCTGCTGAGTGGGCCAACCTGACTGTTGCTAAACAACAATTTGGAAGCGCCGACATGCCCGAATTCATCAAAGAAGTGGTACTTCCGATTAACGCTTTGAAAGGTGACGACCTGCCTGTAAGTGCCTTCAAAGGCCGCGAGGATGGTACTTTCCCTGCCGGAACTACCCGCTACGAGAAACGGGGTATTGCGGTGAATGTGCCGGAATGGCAAGCCGACAATTGTATTCAATGTAACCAGTGTTCCTACGTTTGCCCTCATGCGGTTATTCGTCCGTTCCTGTTAGACGAAAAAGAAGCAGCCCAGGTGCCCGCTGGTACAATACTGGTTGAGGCAAAAGGCAAAGGACTGGAAGGCCTGAAATATAAAATTCAGGTAAGCCCATACGACTGCACCGGTTGTGGTGCTTGTGCCGAAACTTGTCCGTCGAAAGAGAAAGCGCTGATCATGAAGCCTCTGGCAAGCCAGGAAGTTCAATCACCGGCCTGGGAATACATGATGCACAAGGTAAGCTACAAAACCGATCGTTTCGATATTGAAGCCAACCTGAAAAACACCCAGTTTGCACAACCCCTGTTTGAGTTCTCCGGAGCCTGTGGTGGATGTGGCGAAACTCCATATATTAAGCTTATTACCCAACTGTACGGCGACCGCATGATTGTAGCTAATGCAACAGGTTGCTCTTCCATTTACGGTGGTTCTTGCCCTGCTACCCCTTACTGTACCAATGCAGAAGGAAAAGGCCCAGCCTGGGCAAACTCCTTGTTCGAAGACAATGCCGAGTACGGTTTTGGTATTGCGGTAGGGGTCGAAAAACTGCGCGAGCGTGTGGCCCTTAAAATGGCGGAAGCACTGGAAGCCGGCAAAGTTGGCGATGCTTCCAAAGCCGCCTTTAAAACCTGGCTGGAATCAAAAGACAATGCTAAAGCCTCTAAAGTGGCTTCGGCACAGGTAATTGCTGCCCTGAAAAACGAAAAGGATCCTATCGCCAAAGAAATTGTTGAACTGGAGCAATACCTGATCAAGAAATCCATCTGGATTTTCGGTGGCGATGGTTGGGCGTACGATATCGGTTACGGCGGATTGGATCATGTAATTGCCTCAGGCGAAAATGTGAACATTCTGGTAGTGGATACCGAAGTTTACTCCAACACCGGAGGTCAGGCTTCGAAATCGACCCCGGTAGGTGCAGTGGCTAAATTCGCTGCCTCCGGTAAGAAGATTCGTAAAAAAGACCTGGGCGCCATGGCCATGAGTTACGGTTACGTATATGTGGCTCAGGTTGCTATGGGATCGAACATGAACCAGTACCTGAAAGCCCTGAAAGAGGCTGAAGAATATCCCGGACCATCGTTGATCATTGCCTATGCGCCTTGTATCAACCACGGCCTGAAAGTGGGAATGTCCAATGCCCAACTGGAAGAAAAACGTGCAGTGGATGCCGGATACTGGCAACTGTACCGTTACAACCCCATGTTGGAAGCCGAAGGAAAGAATCCTTTCGTGCTCGACTCTAAAGAGCCCGACTGGAGCAAATTCCAGGACTTCCTCAGCGGAGAAGTTCGTTACACCTCGCTGAAAAAAGCCTTCCCGAAAGAAGCTGCAGAACTGTTTGTAGCTGCCGAGGAGAATGCAAAATGGCGTTACAACGGCTACAAACGACTGGCTGCCATGGATTTCTCAAAAGAATAGTACGCAAATACTGCTCAACAATAACGGGGGAAGATAATTTAATCTTCTCCCGTTTATTTTTTGGTATATTCGCAGCCAAATCATTTTTCAAACACTATGGGAAGAATTCTGGCACTAGACTATGGCAAGAAACGAACCGGTATAGCCGTTACCGATCCGCTGCAGCTCATTGCCAACGGTTTGGATACGGTGGACAGCACGTTATTATTGGATTATCTGAAACGGTATTTTTCCACCGAAGCAGTTGACGAAGTAGTTATTGGCCTGCCCAAACAAATGAACAATACTCCTTCCGAATCGGTTATTTACATACAGGAATTCGTAAAAAAATTTGAGAAAGCCTTCCCCGATAAAAAATACAGCTTTATGGACGAACGCTTCACCTCAAAATTGGCTTTTCAGACCATGATTGACGGTGGCCTAAAAAAGAAACAACGGCAGGATAAGGCTCTGGTCGATAAGATCAGTGCGACCATTATTCTCCAGTCGTACCTCGAAATGCGAAGTAATTTATTACGTTGATTAGTTATCTTTAAACTTTAATTCTTAGTACTTACCAATGATTTATCCCATCGTTGTATACGGATCAGCCCTTCTGCGCAAGAAATCGCAGGATATTGATGCCAATTACCCCCAATTGAAGCAGCTTATCGACGACATGTTTGAAACCATGTACGAAAGTGATGGTGTAGGCCTGGCGGCTCCCCAAATTGGCAAACTGATCCGATTATTTGTTATCGACGCAGAGGCTATGGCTGAAGACGATCCCGACCTGGAAGGATTTAAAAAAGTATTTATCAATGCCCGGATTGTCGATCAGGAAGGTGAACCTTGGGGCTTTACCGAAGGCTGCCTAAGCCTGCCCAATATTCGTGAAGATGTCTATCGCCCCGAAAAAGTCCGCATCCGCTACCTGGACGAGAATTTTGTAGAACACGAAGAGGTTTACGGTGGTATTAAAGCCCGTATCGTACAACATGAGTACGACCATCTGGATGGTATTCTCTTTATCGATAAAATTGCTCCTTTAAAGAAGAAGCTCATTAAAGGCCGGCTGAACGATATTGCCAAAGGTAAGGCAAAAGCCTCCTATAAAACCCGGATTATATAAGAATATGGCAGGCACTTAAATTTATTTATAGCGATAAAAACACAGGAGCGGGATGTATGCTTATCAGGCACATCCCGCTCCTGCTTTAAGGTAGTAAGTACCTATCTCCTATCCATCATCTTACGGCATTCTTCACCAGGTCATCCGACTTAAGCAGTAAATCAATATACTGGGCACGTTTGTACACAAAAATATCGTTAATGGAGGTATTGGACAGTTTCCCCCGGAAATCGTCCAGAGATTTATATCCCTTACGGCTCATCCACGCTTCCAAGTCGCCCAGGATGGTAGTAATGTACTCAATCTGATTTTTATACAGGGTACTCACCACCTGTACCGCATTGGCTCCGGCTAAAACCATTTTTGCCACATCCTGCCCGGTAAAGATTCCGGTATTACTGATAATACTTCCTCTTATTTTTTTATGGAGCAAGCCTGCAAAACGCAGCGGAAGCCGGTTATCGTCCGGCACACTAAAGTTGAATGGCGAAAAATGTGCTTCACGATCCATATCAATATCGGGTTGAAACATTCGATTAAACAAAACTACGCCATCTGCTCCGGCATCGTCCAGCTGTTTCACCACGTGCAAGGGATTGGCATAGAACGGACTTAGCTTCACACTCACAGGAATTGATACGGCACTTTTTACAGCCTTTAATATATCTACCTGCTCGGCTATCAACCCATGTCCGTTAAAGTGGATATCGCGCGGCACATAGTAAAAATTAAGTTCCAATGCATCAACCCCTATTGCTTCAATCTTCTTAGCGTAGGAAATCCACGATTCCTTTAGGATGGCATTCAAGCTGGCTATTATGGGAATATTTACATTTTTCTTTGCCATGGCCAGGTTGAACAAATGTTCCTCCGGACCCGCATGCTCAATGCTTGGAAACAAATTCACCATTTCGGCATTTCTCTCGGCATACTCGTTTAATTGGGCGTCTAGCTGGGCATTTTCCAATTGTATTTGTTCCTCAAAAAGCGATTTGTATACAATTGCTGAGGCGCCTGCCTCCTCCATTCGTTTCAGATTTGACACGTTGTTAACCAGGTTACTGGCACCCACAACGAGGGGGTTTTTTAGTTCCAACCCCAAATACGTAGTTTTAAGATTTGCCATGATTAATGAATTTAGATTGTTTACTATAGTAAGACTTGTAATATGGAAATTGTTCAACTGAGAATGAAAGAATTAGGGCTCAGCCGATGGTGTGAGATTTCAATACTTTAATTTACTGAATTTTTTATATATTATACAGACAATTTTCCAGGGTAACACGATACTAAGGCATTTGAAACTATGCGTAAGTCTTCCTTCGTGCAGCAGGTTCCCTTTCTTCAAATTACCATCCCCTATGTTATAGGGGTTCTTCTAGGACAAGCCCTTCCGAAAAGTGGATACGCGCTCATTCTTTTGGCATGGGGTATCGCATTGGGTAGTGTGCCCATATTTTTTCATTTTACCGATCGTTTTGCTCTCCGCGGTATAGTGGCCTTTGCCGCTTTCCTGGCGGCAGGTTGCTCTCTGAGTCAACTACAAACTTCCCATGCCATTCTTAACCATGAAGAGTGCACCTACACCGGCATTCTGCTTAGCTCCCCGATTAAAAAGAGTGCTTCCTTTCAGGCAGACTGTAAAGTCACCCCGCTTTATCCTTATTTAACCCACAAAAAACTTTGGGAGAAAACGCGAATCTATGTGGATACCCATTGCAGCATTCAGGGGAAATTACCCGGCGATTCCATAACCTTTACAACACAGCTCAAAGCAATACAGAACCGGGGGAACCCCAACGAATTCAACTATGCCGGGTACATGCTGGCGCACGGCTTCAGATATACGGGCTATGTTAAGCAGGATCAGCTCTGGGTGGGAAATAACTCAGGAACATTCAAACTTCTTCGATGGGCCGACCAATGCCGAAGCTGGCTATTAACCCAGTTCAGGTTGCGGGGCATCCAGGGACAGGAACTTGCTGTACTGGCAGCGCTCACTACCGGCGACCGGATTTTGATGAGTGATGAACTCAAGTTTAATTATTCAACTGCGGGAGGCATGCACATCCTAGCGGTATCGGGCTTGCACGTAGGTATATTGTATTTATTCCTGAACTGGCTCTTCCCGTTTCGCATACACCCTTCGGGGTACAGGTTTGCCCGTTTCGCTACGATTACGGCTTGCCTCTGGTTTTATGCTTTCCTCACCGGACTATCGCCCTCGGTATTGCGGGCCACTTTTATGTTTTCCTTTTTTGTGATAGGTTCTAGTTGTCTGCGCAAAACGAGTAGTTACAACAACCTGCTGGCTTCTGCCTTTATAATACTGGTGATTAATCCTCTGGAAATCTATAAGGTGGGATTTCAGTTTTCGTACCTCGCGGTTCTGGGCATCCTGTTCTTCCAACCCCGGATAGAGTCGATATTTCCTAAAATCCAACACAAACCGGTACAATGGCTGTGGCAATTGGTAACGGTAAGTATTGCCGCCCAGCTGTTCACCTTCCCCCTGGCTCTGTATTACTTTCACCAATACCCGGTGTATTTCCTATTAACCAATATTGTACTTATTCCAGCCGTTTGGCTCATACTGGCAGGCTCGCTACTTTTTACACTTTGCAGTCCCTTGCCACTGCTGCCCGATTTTTTGGGTGTTCTTCTCCAGGGGTTGTTAAAATGCAACAATATCTGGGTTACCTTCATCAGTTCGCTGCCGGCATCGTGCATCAACTCCATTCCATTTTCCCCCTACGCACTGGCACTCACCTTTCTGGCACTGGCATTCGTGGTGGTGCTTATTACACAATCGAAAACAAAACTCCTTCCGCAACTACTAATGGCTACGGGCATTCTTATACAGCTCCCTAATCTCAATCCATATCCGAAATACGCATCCTATGGGGAGCTCATTCTGTACAACACCTATCCGGAGCTAATTATCAGTATAATAGATCAACGGAAACACTACCTGATTACCCGAAATATTATCGACCCGGCTACCCATAAGAAAGTACTGCAACTGCAAAATTTCTGGATAGAACGTGGCATATTGAAAAATACCTGCCGTTTAGCAGATTTCAACCGTTATTCATGCTGCCATGATGGTAATAAACTCTTCCTGCTGCAGGACAGTCAATCCTTCCATTTAGAATATGGCTCTCTTACGCTGCATCGCTTGCGTAAAACGGATCGAAACCAGGTTCCGACCCCGAATAATGGATCAACAACCTACCTGCTTGTCGATCGGGAATCGGGCTATCCTGCCAACAGCCTTTTAACCGACCGCAACCATTTGGTATTGCTCATCCATGGCGGGATGAGCCGAAAACAGGAAACAGCATGGATCGATTTTGCCCAAACCCATAAAATGAGCTGGTATACCTTGTCGAGGGGCGCATGCCGGATTCGTTTCCAGAATACCCTGAACCAAAGCTAATTCGAAAAAGTAAGCACCAGGAAGATCCCCTTAGAAAAATAGAAATTTGATAGTAAAATCGTTCAATTATAGTTTACTTTGCAAGGTTTTTTTGAAGTTTGATTCATGAATATAATTGTAGCCGGAGCGGGTGCTGTAGGATCGCACCTGGCCAAAATGCTTAGCCAGGAAAACCACGATATTGTACTCCTCGACCCGGATGAAAATAAACTCCGTCAGGTAGGATCCAATTTGGATGTAATGACCCGAGTAGGGTCGGCCACTTCGATTTCAGACCTGAAGGACTGCGGGATTAAAAAAGCTGATTTATTCATAGCCGTAGCCCGAAATGAGGAAACCAATATCACCGCTTCCATTCTCAGCAAGCGGCTGGGCGCCAAAAAAACCATCGCCCGAATCGATAACCAGGAGTATCTCTATACCAAACATCGCGAACATTTTCTGGATATGGGAATCGATTATATGATTTATCCGGAAAAAATTGCTTCGCGCGAAATACTGGGTCTGTTGCACCAAACCGGCAGCAGCGACATGGTCGACTTCTCAGGGGGTAAAATGTCCCTTTTTGTGGTACGTATCGACGACGATTCGAAAATGAACGGCCGCAGCCTGAATAATATTTCTACCAAGCAGGATACCCACGAATACCGGGCTGTAGCCGTAACCCGAAAAGGCACAACCATTATTCCCGATGGCAGTTATGTAATTGAAGCCGGTGATTACGTTTACGTTATTGCTACCCAGGAAGGCATAGACAGTCTGATGAGCCTGACCGGCAAAAAGAAAATAGAGGTTCGCAATATCATGATTTTGGGGGGCAGCCATATTGGGATGCTCACCGCCAAGGAGCTGGGAACCCAGCACAGTATCAAACTGATTGAACAAAACCGGGAGAAAAGCTACCGGCTCTCCAACATGTTGAACAACACCCTGGTTATTAATGGCGACGGACGCGACGTTAACCTGCTGATAGAAGAAGGGCTGGCCAATATGGATGCATTCATTGCGGTTACGGGCGATTCGGAAATCAACATCCTTTCGTGTATGCTGGCGCGTAAACTGGGGGTAAAGAAGACCATTTGCGAGGTAGAAATTATCGACTATATTGCTCTGGCAGAAAATATGGGTATCGACACCATCATCAATAAAAAACTGATTACTGCCAGCCGCATTTTCCGGTTTACCTCTAACGAAACCGTATCTTCGGTAAAATGCCTCACCGGAACCGATGCCGAGGTCTTGGAATACGATGTTCAGGATAAAAGCAAAATTACCCAGGCATCGCTCAACCAGCTCAACTTCCCGAAGGATGCCATAGTTGGCGGGGTAATTCGCGGCGATGCCAGCTTTATTGCCAATGGTTATACCCTGATTAAACCCGGTGATAAAGTAGTTGTTTTTTGTCTGCCCACAGCCATGGCCAAAGTCAATAAAATGTTTTCGGTATAAAGTTTCAGAATGGTCAACCTCAAAGTTGTAGCATTTATCTTAGGCATCCTGCTGGTAATTACTGCAGCCTTCATGGCATTGGCCGCACCCGTTTCGTTCTTTTACGGCGATGGGGATGCTACCGAACTGTTCCTTTCGGCCTTTCTTACAGCACTCTCCGGTTTCCTTTTATGGGCCATATTCCACAACTGCAATAAAAGTGTGGGTAAGCGCGAGGGCTACCTTATAGTAACCCTCGGATGGATAGTAATTTCGCTATTTGGTTCCTTGCCTTTTACTATTTCAGGAGCCATACCCTCCTTTACCGATGCCTTTTTCGAAACCATTTCGGGCTTTACCACCACTGGAGCCTCCATACTCCACGATGTGGAAAGTCTTTCGCATGGCTTGCTCTTTTGGCGCAGTCTAATCCAATGGCTCGGTGGCATGGGTATTATTGTACTCTCGCTGGTAATCCTCCCGATACTTGGCATTGGAGGCATGCAACTTTTCAGTGCCGAAGTACCCGGCCCCACCCCCGATAAACTCCACCCCCGGATTAAAGAAACTGCCAAACGCCTCTGGGGAGTATATTGCATTATTACCCTTGCTGAGGTGATTTTGCTGTGGGCCGGTAAAATGCCGCTCTTCGATGCCGTAAACCACTCGTTTACCACACTGGCTACGGGGGGGTACTCCACCAAACAGGCAAGCATTGCCTATTACGACTCAGCCTACATCCAATACGTCATCAGTTTCTTTATGATAGTTGCAGGTATCAATTTCTCGCTCTCGTATTTTGCCTTGCGGCTCAAATTAAATCGCATTTGGCGCAACGAGGAATTTAGAGCCTACCTGTCCTTTATTGCCATTTTCACCTTGCTGATTACCCTCCTGGTTGCCTGGCAGCTGCCCTCCCAGAGTTTAGAAAAGACCTTTCGCGATGCCCTCTTCCAAGTTTCTTCCATTATGACCACAACTGGTTTTGCCACCTTCGACTACCTGTTATGGACCACACCGGCCGTACTTTTACTGCTCGTGCTCATGTTCTTTGGCGGTTCGGCAGGCTCTACCAGTGGAAGCATTAAAATTATGCGGGTAATGCTGGTTTTGAAAAACGGATTGCTTGAACTGAAACGACTGATTCACCCCAACGCCATTGTACCGGTGCGCATCGACCGTGAAGGCGTTAAACCCGAAATTATAACCAATGTACTGGCATTTGTAACGGTTTACATCCTGGTTTGGGTAGTAGGGGTTCTGGTAATTTCCTTTATGGGTCACGACATTCACACTTCTTTGGGTGCTGTGGCTGCAACGCTGGGGAATATCGGCCCGGGAATCGGCAAGGTGGGTCCCATGTATAATTATGGCCATTTTAGCGATGCCGGCAAATGGTTCCTTTCCTTTCTGATGCTCATTGGCCGTTTGGAACTGTTCACCGTTCTGGTACTCTTCACACCTTCCTTCTGGAAAAAATAATCCTCACAAGGGATTTTTACACCAACAGAAATCCCCTCCCAGTAAAAAGAAAAACCCCATAGCCTTTGGAACTATGGGGTAACACCTGATAGATAACGTGCTATTTTTTTAGGTCCTTACAGGCCTGGTAAAGGTTCTCCACCAGTTGTGGAATTTTATCCATCGGAGTTGCGGAAAAAGCCAGACGAACCACATTACCAAACACGATAACTCCGGTACTGTACTTTGCCAGCAAATGCTGACGAATCGCCTCGGCATCTAAACCATCCTTAACCTGCACACACATAAAGTAGCCCGAATTAAAGGGCAGGGGTTCAAAAAACGGTTGGTATTCCGGTTTATTGAACGATTGTTTTAAAGCCTCACAACGTTCCTTAAGAATGGTAAACTTCTTCTGCTTGGTAGCTTCGTAACTCGCACTCAGGTAAACGTTCAGCAGCAGCGACTGCGACAAATGACTGATATTGGAAATATTTCCCCGTATTGCTCCGGCAGTTTTGGACTCCAGTGCCTCGTACAAAGCCGGAGTCGCCCCTTTGATCCCGTAGGTAATAAAACCTACGCGGAATCCCCAAACATAATCCTCCTTGGTAGGCCCGTCGAGTTTAACCGCCAGTACATTCTCATGCAGCCCGGCCAGTTTCACAAATATCGATTCCGGATATACCCCTTCTTCATATACCAAACCAAAGTAGGCATCATCAATAATGGCCACTATCTTTTTACCCTGTCGGGCGAGTTTTTCAATTTCCGATACAATAATTTCCACCTCGCGGGTTAATGGCGTATACCCCGATGGATTGTTGGGGAAATTCAACAAGAGAATGATTTTTTCCTGTGAGATACCAGCCAGTTTTGCAGCAAAAGCACCAGTGTCGAATCCTCCGTTACGGAACAGGTTAAAGGTTTCCACCACCGCACCATAACCGTAACCAAAAACCAGATCGTAGTTTTCCCAGTACAAATCGGAAAGCACCAAGGTATCGCCCGGATCGGTAAACAAGTATGCGGCCATGCTGGGTAAGCCCGTTGGTGGCAATAGGCAGACTGATACTGGCATCCTTCAATCCGGGATTCTTTTGATAAATAAACTCCTTCCATTTGGTACGCAATTCAGGCTTTCCATAGCTGGGTGCATAGGGAAAAACATCTGTTACAGGAACATTCAGCAGGGCATCAAATTCCTCCAGATGCATGGATGAACCATTATCTTCGCGTGCTTCGCCAATGGTAGCATTAATTGCCACACCTTTTGCCTGTGCCGACTGAGATAGGATACCAAGTTTCGGAAAGAAAATAGCCTTGCCCCTTTCAGAAAGCATAGTTACCAGCTGAGGGTGGCTTTTTCCAAGGGCATCGTTCAGCGCTTTGGCCTGTACATCCATAATTCGTATTGTTTTATCGGGTTAGTATTATGGGGTAAAAATAAAAAAAGTCATTCATTTTGTGTTGCACAACATATAATATTGCGTTTTTCCTTGAACCAAATTAAAGAATTACCTCCAACCATGCAATGGTTAGTGGTGGGAGGTATGGAGCACTCCGCACTAAGACTTGAAGTGTCCTCTTCCGCTCATTTGTATCTTTTGCCTGTTCCTGAATACCTATAAGCTATTTTATTTCAACGGTGAATAACTTGCGGACACGTCCCTGTTTCATTTTTGAAATAAGTTCTATTTTTAGTTACATAAATTAAACACAATCTTTAACCAACTCATTATTTTACAATTACTTAAAACAACATCCGTAATTCTCCTGACTCTTGTCACCCTGTCCTGCACCAAGGAAACCACAATTTTAAGTTCTACTTCCGGTAATTTATCGACCGATACCAATTCTGTTGCCGAAAGCGGATCACTGTCCTACCTGATGCAAACCCTGGCTATGTTGGACACCACCTATGCCTCATTAAAGTATACCGCAATCAGTGGCGATGATTTAAATCAAAGATTCGGATCCGGAGATTTAGCTTCCAGTGAACAATGGTATTCCTTCCAATATGACTTCGTAGTTTTCACCTTTGATGGTAACAATTCCTTCATCCAAAGCCGATGGGAACAATTGTATGATGGAATCTTTCGCTCTAATAAAGTTTTGGCAAGAATTGAAGCATCTCCTGATTCAATTCCGGATAGTTACAAGCCGGCACTTATTGCCCAGGCGAAATTCCTACGTGGCCTATACTATTTCTGGATTGCCAATGACTTTGGAAAAGGTATAATAACCTCGGCTACGGTATCCCAGGATGAGAATTTCTCCGGGACTTTGAAATCCAAAACACAACTGGAAGACGAAGCTATTCTCCCCGACCTGAAATATGCTTATGAACATATTGCCGAATTCCATGATAAGCAAATCAACCGATCTTATGCAACAAAAGGAGCTGCCACAGCCATGCTTGGAAAAGTATATTTGTATAGGGAAGAATGGTCACAAGCTGCTGCCTATTTTCATGAACTCATTGCGGACCCCAGCTACCAACTGGTATCCAATCCTTTGGATAATTTTTCCGATGAAAATGAATACAACCCAGAATCCGTTCTTGAAGTGGATTTTACTCAAGGGGCAGTCAACCATAATCGAAATCTAAGTCACCCACAATTGGAATACTCAACTCGAATGGGACAAATTATGGCTAATTTGCACATGGGAGGATATAATGCAATAATGCCTTCCTATACCCTACACGAACTGTTTCTGTCCGATTCTGTGGATATTCATAATCCAAATTATAATCCTGCAATTCCTTACTCACTGCGCCGACAATGTTCTATTGTAACTAAAAACGATTCGGGCTTATATTACAATTTATCGTTGCAACAACGTATACGATCAAACAACGGAGAAACAGCTCCATGCTTTTGTTATGGCCAAACGGCCTATAGTAAAAAATTTACGCATTGGTACAATGCAGACCACGAGTTAGAATATTCCGGTATTAATTTTCGCCATATCCGCCTGGCCGATGTATACCTGATGTATGCCGAAGCTATTTTACGGGAACAAGGAGATGCCGCAGTAGATGAAGCTATAGAGTATATCGATGCCGTGCGCAGTCGCGCCGGTGTATTGACCCTGGAGCACTACCGAAGCCATTTTGGTCAGATACCACAACTGTACAAGACTACCCTGGATGGCAGCCCTCGTACCTGGACGAATATTAATGCACAAAGTCTACTAACTCATATTATGCGGGTGGAGCGCCCCCTGGAGCTTTGTTTCGAAGGGCATCGCTGGTACGACTTACGTCGTTGGGGAATTATTCATGAAGTGCTACAAGATGCCAGTGATTTGGAAGAATGGTTAATGGATCATTATTCTTATGAGAATAGTGAGCCCTTTACCCCTTTGGGTATTATTGATCATGTTAGAGGTGATGCTCAACAGGCATTGGAAAACTACAATCCTGAATTGCATAATTATTTACCTCTACCGATATAAATCAGCAATTAGTCTCAATGCCCATAGCAACAAAAAAGAGCCGGATAAACCGGCTCTTTTTTGTTGCTATTCAAACTCCACAATCAAATGCCCCTTGGGCAAACGATCGTTCGAACTGACATGTACTTTTTTGACAATTCCGTCTGCCGGTACTTCAATGGTATTGTACATCTTCATGGCTTCCAGAATCAGCATCTTATCCCCTGCCTTTACCCGGTCGCCACTGGAAACAAAAATTTCGCGCACAGTTCCCGGTATGTAGGTATATATCTGCTTGGGATTGGGTTTCTCCCATTTTCTGCGGTTCTCGTATTTCTTGGTCAGCAAGGTACGGTACTTACCACCATCTACCACCAACGATTTACAGCGAACCTTTTTTTGACCGCAATCCTCTCCCGAATTGTCGGCTTGATGTGTCATATCACTCATAGTATGATGAATTAAAATGGAGGTATACCGTGCTTCTTACGTGGGCCGCTTACCGATTTATTAATAGCCACATCGATACCATGCATCAGCATTTTTCGTGTTTCAGACGGCTCAATTACCGAATCGACATACCCTTTTGACGCAGCCACGTAGGGATTGGCAAATTTCTCCTTGTACTCGGCCACTTTTTCCTTGCGGGTTGCTTCCGGATCTTCCGAAGCCATAATTTCCTTGCGGAAAATAATATTAGCGGCTCCCTCGGGACCCATAACTGCAATTTCGGCACCCGGCCAGGCAAATACAAAGTCGGAGCGCAAATGGCGCGACCCCATGGCGATATAACCACCACCGTAGGCCTTCCTCAGAATAACCGTCAACTTGGGCACAGTTGCTTCACTGTAAGCATACAGCATTTTGGCTCCGTGACGGATAACCCCGGCATGTTCCTGGTCTACGCCCGGTAAATACCCCGGAAGGTCAACCAGTGTGATAATAGGCATGTTGAAGGCATCGCAGTAGCGAATGAAACGGGCGGCTTTGTCGGACGAATCCACATCGAGAACTCCGGCCAAAACCAATGGCTGGTTACACACAAAACCACAAGGCAAACCGTTGATACGACCAAAACCAATCACAATATTTTGCGCCCACAGTTCCTGAACTTCGAGAAATTCAGAATCGTCTACAATGCCTTTCACCACATCGCGAATATCGTAAGGTTGTTTGGGATCGCCGGGCACCACGTGTTCGATATCGATTTCCGGCTTTGGATTTTTAGGCTCAATGCGTTTCGCCTGGCTGTCGTTGCTGCGCGGAATCATGGAGATCAGTTTTTTGATCTGATCGAAGCATTCGGCTTCTGTTTCGGCAAAGAAATGAGCATTACCGGTAATTTCGCTATGGACACGGGCACCTCCCAAATCTTCCATCGAAATTTCTTCGCCCAGTACAGTTTTAATTACTTCGGGGCCGGTAATGAACATTTTTGAAATATTGTCGACCACAAATACAAAGTCGGTTAAGGCTGGGGAGTAAACGGCACCTCCGGCACATGGTCCCAGAATCACCGAAATTTGGGGAATAACTCCCGACGACAAGGTGTTGCGGAAGAATATTTCGCCATATCCGGCCAGGGAATTTACCCCTTCCTGAATACGTGCACCGCCCGAATCGTTAATCCCAATCAGGGGCACCCGCATTTTGAGGGCATGATCCATAATTTTAGTGATTTTCCGGGCGTGCATCAGCCCCAGGGAGCCTCCGGCCACCGTAAAATCCTGGGCAAATATACAAATCGGACTGCCCGACATGGTGCCGGTTCCAATTACTACTCCATCGCCATGAAGTACCTGCTTGTCCATATTAAAATCGCGGGCTTCGTGTTCCGCGAACAAATCGTATTCCGTAAAAGAATCGGCGTCAAGCAGTGCAAGAATCCGCTCGCGTGCGGTCATCTTTCCCAGTGCCTGTTGTTTCTCAATAGCTTTCTCTCCACCGCCCATCTGGACAACTTCGCGACGCTTTTTGAGTTCTTCAATTTTTCGATTAAGTGGCATAGAATTAATATTTAGTTAGGTACTGCCGGTATAGGGACAACCGGCAAACGGGGCTACAAGGTTACTAAATAGAGTAGATTTAAACAAGCTATTTTTTCAGATTGAAGCTGCTCCTACTTGGGAGCCAGCTTATACAGAAAGATGGCAACACCGCCAAAAATAAAATTAGGCAACCAGGTAGCCACCACCGGAGGCATAGCCCCACTTACCGCATACTGGGCTGAGAACTGCAGAAAAAGTATGTACGAAAAGCTCACCAGCAGTCCAATGCCAATGTGCATACCAATACCCCCCCGAACCTTTCGCGAGGATACCGAAACACCAATGAGCGTTAAAATGAAGGTGGAGAAAGGGAATGAGAAACGTTTATTGCGCTCCACCAGCAGGGCATTCACCTTAACCGACCCCTGCATGCGCTGCTGATCGATAAATTCATTGAGTTCCGACAGCGACATGGACTCTACCACATTATCGCGCATTTTAAACTGCTCCGGATCCATAGCAATGGTGGTATCGATTACGCTTCCTTCGGTAATCACTTCCCTGCCGTCCACAAAATCGCGAATGTAATAATCGCGGATGGTCCATTTGGTTTTGGTTGAATCCCAACGGATTTCCAGCTTGGAAGCCAGTTGTCCGTCATCAAACTTTTCGAGAGCAAACTTTCGTCCGTAGTTATTTCGGGTGTTAAAACTCTCCAGATAGGCAAAAATACCAGGCTCCAGTTGTTTGTGCACATCGCGCTCGCTGAACCCCTTGGGTCCGTCGTAATAGTAACGTTCTTCGAATTCGAAACGCGTATGATTGGCTTTGGGAATCACATAGTTACCTAATGCCAGATTAAACAGCATAATAATGGCAGCTCCCATCCAGTAAGGGTACAACAAACGGGGAAAACTCACCCCACTGCTCAGTATGGCAATA
>QKEH01000122.1 GCA_003252385.1 Bacteroidota bacterium
AAAACTAACTGGGACGAATTTTATTCCATCCCCGAAAAAACAAGCCCAGACAAGGCTACTACTGCCATAATCACAGGTAACCAAGACGAAACGTTCTTGGATTCGCCTAGTTGACAGGAAGAACTAGCAATTGGTAAGGGTGTTAGGGGTGACCCCAAATCTGAAGGAAGCCATCAGCAGAGTCAAGGTTCTAACGAACAGAAATTTGATACAAAGCTCACTAATGAAGGGCAACCATCCTATGGACAGCATAACGCCCGGAAAGTGGCTGGTACTACTTTCGGGTTTGTTTTTTCTTCTGCTTTTTCGGTTTGTAGGTTTTTTTCTTCTTGGCTCCCTTGTACTTATCGTTCCGGGGGAGGTCGGTTTTCTCGGGCATCATAAAATTGCGGCGGGCATGAATGTCTTTTTCCGAACTGCAACCATACAGTGTGGGCATAAGAAGCATGGTGAGCACTAGCACCAAAAGGGGTATGCGTTTCATTTTATGCGGTTTTAATTAGTAGTTGCATACTATACGCATACTCATGAGTAATGTTCATGTCGCTTTTTCTGAAGGGATTGAATCGTGTTGCATTGGTATGCTCTGGCTCCGTTATGGAGCTTGCGATGGAAGAGATACACCGGGAAGGAGACCGCAGTTGCTGTTTCTTTCTATTCATCATGGTTTGCAATAATATTTTTTACATTTCAAATGCGAATTACGGAAACTCAATTAATTTTACTCTCGCTAAACTTAATAATTCATTACATATGAAAAACTATCTTTTAACCTTTTCCCTGGCCTTGTCCATGGTGTTTTTTGTTTCTGTTAGTTCGCAAGCTCAATCGTTCCAAACAGGCGACATGGTTGCCAATGCCGGTCTGGGATTTGGTTGGTACAGTTATGGTTATGGAATTTCATCCTTCCCTGCTATTAGTGCCAGTCTCGAAAGAGGGATTACGCAATTCGATATGGGATCCTTTGGTGAAGGAATCTTAGGCGTTGGTGGTATTGTAGGCTACAAACACGCCAGCTACAACTGGTCTTTTTATGGTGAAGACTATAAGTGGGCCTGGAACGATATTTTTGTTGCCGCACGGGGTTCTGTTCATGCTAATTTGTTTAAAGTAGATAAACTGGATACTTATGGAGGATTGGCAGTAGGTCTTCGGTTTCAAAGCTGGAAACATAATGACTCGTTTTCAGGAAATAGTCTTAACGATACTGAAGTTCATGGCGTATTGGCTGTTTATGCCGGCAGCCGCTACTATTTTACCGAAAAGGTATCAGTTTTTGGCGAAGTGGGTTATGGTTTAGGGTATCTGACCCTTGGGTTGAGCCTAAAAATATAAGGAAGTATTTCTGTGGATGGATGAGTATGTATTCACTATTCACCGACTCAAGTCTTTAACACAAAAGTCCTGGTTACAGGGCTTTTGTGTTTTAATTCCTTATGCTCTACCTATGCGAACATTAAACAGAGCATTTGAACAGATTAAAGTTCGGTATGCGAAGTAACAGATATGCCCCCTTTTAGTTTTAACGATTTATAGCAATCATTGACAGGAGTTGGGAGAGAATGTCACTTTGTTTTTGCCAGTTTTTCCGGGAGGGTTCCAATACGATTTGTTCCTGTTTTACTTGCAAAGCCAGCTTTGCCTGTGGGGCAGCGAAGATGGTTACCAGAGCCTGGAAACTAAGCTGACAGGTATACCGGTGTTCCCAATTATTTTTACGAGGTTCGGTAAAAAGCATGCTGGTTTTGGCGGTAAACAAGGTATCCGCCACGTGCCAGGTTAGCTGCTCTATTTTTTGTAGTTTGTTATCGAAGTACGAGAAATTCAGGGTGGCGGAATCGCCGGTCGAAAGGTAAGTAATGTCGAACTTTAGGGTGGTTTTGTTATTCGGACCAGCAAACTTATGATCGGTTTTAAGAAAGTACAGCGTGCCGTTTTCCTGGGGGAAGGAGGAATAGTAATTCGAGAGTCTCTGGCTATATAGCCAGCCCGAGAGCAATAAAAAGGTTAAAAAAAGAGAAGGGCGCACAATGGGCGCCCTTTTTATGGTTTTATTCACCATAAACATAAATTTTGTAGGTAGCAATAATTCCTAAAATAGAAGTTGCCTGCTTATCCACATGATGGATTTTGGTGATACCAGCCGATTTCGCGGCTGTTTCGATACTGGCATCTCCGGTGGCAACCAAGCCTAGAATTGATTGTGCTTCGGCTGTTCCTACTTTAGATGAGCCCGCGTTTGCAGTGGCAAGAACCGGAGCTTTTACATCAGAATATAGTCCACCGGTAAGAGGTGAAGTAAGAACCATGGCACAGCTGGAAAGCATTAAAGCAGCTCCGGCTGCCAATACAAGAAATTTAAGTTTTTTCATTTTTCTAATAAACTAAAAGTTTACCTACTTCCATATTTGAGTTGGTGGTTCGGCATATTCCCAACATTAGGTTCATTTGATAACGGTTGTACAAATGAAGCGTAAATTTATAAAAACTTATGGCAATACAACCAAATACAGATTGCGTTTTTAGTGGCCTGTAATGGGTATTCTTTGAATATGCGGCAAGAGGGGCTTCCGGTTAATGAGAGTCGGAAAAGCAAAAGAGGATTGCCTTCTGGAGCAACCCTCTTTTACTTAAACCAAACTTAAACTCTATGAAAAAACTAGTTGAGTTACCTGAACTAACTGTATGGGTTTACGTGTGGGAGGTTATCGAAGTTTTTAGTGGAAGTGCTTAATTTTCAAAGTGTTTTTTCGCACTCATAGTGTGTAAGACCCGACAATGGTAAGGGGTGTTTTACGATAATAAAGAAGACGAAATACCCGGTCATCCAATGGAATAGGAGATATCAAAAGAGGCTGCTCTGCTGAGCAACCTCCTTTAACCTAAATCCAACCAAACCCTACATCAAAACTTGTATGAAAAAACTTTCTCTTTGAAACTTTCTACACTACAAATATACATTGTGCGAACGGGGTTGCGCATTGGTAAAAGTGCTTAAAATGAAGGGGATAAATACCTTGTTTTTCTGGGTGTTTACCGTAGGGAGGCAAAGCTCAAGGCTTATTAAAGCCAATGGGAGAGAGGAGGATCTCTCGGTCAGAGTACCGGGTACTGAGTACTGGGTACCCAAAAGAACATCAAAGTCAAAATATCAAATTATGGGAAGGGAGGAGGCACTCTCGGTCTCTGTAATGGGTATTGAGTACTCAGTATCAAAAAAATTCAAATTTTGGAGAGAGAACTAACCATGGCTATAAAAATAAAAGAGGCCACTCAAGCGAGTAACCTCTTTTAACCTAAATCCAACCAAACCCTACATCAAACTCTTATATGGAAAAACTTCCTTTGTTATCGTTTTGTTGATACAAATATACTATCCGGTGGCAGGCAAAAGCATCCGTAGTATTGCTCAAACTGTATCGGAAAAGTACTACTTGTTAATTGGGTATTTTCCGTAAAGACCCGTAAAATCAGCATGTAATCAACTGGGACAGGCCACTGATTTATATTATTAAAGGGTTGCTATTCGCATGAAAAACAGTATTTTCGCAGCTATTAACTGAATAAGCAGCACACGCTGAGCTTCAGGAATCTTATATCCTTTGGAGGGGTTGGCCATAGAGCGTATTTTAGGTAGCGGGTGAAGAATTTCCTTGTACAGCTGGGTTGCAGCACATAAATTGTATGAATACTACTACCACCACACCCCGAATTTACTTTCAACATTTGGATTTGGTTCGTTTTTTGGCAGCCCTACTCATTGTGCTTTTTCATGCCAATGCAACCTGGAATTATTGGTTTGAACAACCGGGATTGTCTCCAATGGCATCGCAGACCAGACATTTGTTTTCCGGAATTTTCAACCTGGTTATGGACAACCTCCGGCTTAGTGTCGATGTATTCTTCCTGATCAGTGGCTTTTTAATCACCTACCTGTTGTTGGAAGAAAAGAAGCGGAATCAAAAAATACAGATTGGTAAATTTTTGCTTCGACGCACGTTACGAATATGGCCGCTGTATTTTTTACTGATTGCCCTGGCTCCGGTTTTGGTTAAATGGAACGATAGCTCCTCTCCCAACTATCTTCTCAATGGGTTGTTTTTAGGAAATTTTGAGGTTATCCGCACCGAACAATGGACTTTTCCTTTCAGCCATTATTGGTCTATTTGTATCGAAGAGCATTTCTATTTACTATGGCCTTTTATAATAGCCTGGGTGCCCACCAGGAAACTGCCCGCTACTTTTGCCTTCCTGATTGTGGGAAGTATCCTGTTTCGAATAACCACTTTCCTTATGAACCCGGAAGGAAGCTGGTACACGCTCTACGCTCATACCTTATGCCGCGCCGATATTCTGGTAATTGGCGCTATGGGTGGCTGGTGGTATTCCCGAAAGGCAATTACTTTCGATTTACCTGCCTATGCCCGGTATCTCTTGCTGTTTTTGCTACTGATTGGAATTGTTGTGGAGTACGTTTTCGTGTATACCACCCCTTTTATGGCCGGCTTTAAAAACTATTTTTTCATAGCCATTCTGGCGGTTCTGCTTCTCGATTTTAATTTTAATCCCGGGTTCAGGCACCGGCTCAAGTCGGGAAGCGTATTTCATTATTTCGGCAAGGTATCCTATGGCATATATATGTACGGCAACATTTTGGTTACTCTGGTGGTAAAAAAACTGATAATCCCATATGAGATCAGTAACCGCCTGCTGTATTGGCTTTTAGTGGTGGTTTTGTCGTTAATTGTACCCATATTGAGCTACGAATTGTTCGAGAAACATATTTTGAAATTTTCCGGCCGGTTCCGGGTAATAGCATCCAGGCGGCAAAATGGCGACTAATCTTCCAGTTCGTTTCGGTTTAAACGAGCCACCTGGGTAATTTGGTAATGCGATAAACCGTATTGTTCGGCCACTTTTTTTGCTGTTTCCAGGTCGGGGGCATGCAGGTAACGTTTTTCGTTTTTGGTGGTTACCTCAAAACGGCGCTGGTTGAAATACCTGGGGTTCTGCTTGTTTTCCTCTTCCTCCTGTTTGCTGAAAATATCCAACGACAGTTGTTTGTCTTCAAATTGTTTTAAAATAAGGTCGTTGCCGTTCATCCAAACATCCTGGTAAACGGCAAAGCCGTGTTCGAAACCTTTAATGCATTTGATTTTGAAGTTGTGCGCACCCTGAGGGTTAAAGCCGCTAATGGTAAGCCATACGCTTTTACCTGCCTGGTTAAGCCCTTTTTTGAAGTGAACTGAATTCTTCTTAATCTTCGCTTTCAGGATGATCATGCCTGTACTTCCATTTTGTAGCTGCAAAGATAATAGAATAACACCGGTGTAGGATTTTTGTAAAGTACAAATAGGAATAGTTTGGTAAAGATCGAAAATTTATCAACAAGAAATATACCCCCCGAAAATACAACCTAATCGATCAGTGTGCCGTAAGAAATACTTGCAAACTGCCCGAATTTGTTAGCGTGTAACGGAATGGCCGCGTGAGCCGCGGGTGATGGAAATTGCTGTTGGGTTTGATTTATATCATGGGAGCGCAGTTGGGCGCATGGCTTTTTTAATGCAATTTTATTGGAAATGGCTTCCTGCTTGTGCCGGCCGAAAAGTGAATACAAACCGTTAATACGTACATAACCATGAGAAGAACTGCTTACAACCTCCAGGAGGATCAACTGAAAACCCGTTACCGCATGTTGCTGCGCGAAGCGGATAAACACCCGCAACAAGCTACGCACTATTATTCGGAAGCCGATAAGGTGTTGCACCAAATCACCTTATTGCGCACGCATCAGCGCAACGGGATGCAAAAACAATTTTAACCGGAGCCTGTCCCCGTTTTGCCCTTGTGGATTAGTAACTCTGTCCAGGTCTGGGGTTTCTTTATGCCCGTAGCTGCAGAATAGCCCATTTGGGCGCCTCTTCAAAAGGTTTTCGTTCGGTAGCGGAATGAGCGTAACCAACAGGGTGCTTTTAGGCCAGTCCAATTTTCACTATATTTGCCCAACCATAAAAGCAAAACAAATGAACATAAGCGAAAGTGCAGGCCGGTTAAAAGTGATGATCGAACAGGCCATTGAAGATCACAAGATCACCCGGGCCGAATACGATAAAATACTTCATATAGCCACCGAGGATGGGCATATCGATCAGTACGAACAGGCACTTTTGTCCCAGTTACAGGAAATGATTCACAACAAGGAAGTGAAAATGGTTCCTTAGGTATCGTTTTTTTCGCAAGTTTCCGGTCTTCATCCCTTACTCGAAAGGGAACGTGGTGCTGGTGGCACAAAACTGCAAACATCCATTTACGGCTGATACTGGTTAAATTCAATAGGGGCATGAAAACACATACCAGACACCGGGAAGGGTGTTTAGTCAGGTTCACAACCCACCAAGCCTCAATAAAAGCAATCCGCAACCCCTAAAATGCAATCCCATACGGGTTGAAGGATCGATTTTAGTCCCGCCTCATTTCTCTGCTGTGCCGATTTTACTATTTTTGTTCCTTCAATTTCAGAAACACTATAAACAGGAACAATACCATGAAGATTTCATACCAGTGGCTTCAGGATTTTATTGCCCTACAGGCGCAACCCCAAGAACTTAGCGAAATACTTACCAGTACCGGTTTGGAGGTGGAAAGTGTTGAACCCTTCGAGGAAATCCGGGGCGGGCTGAAAGGCCTGGTGGTGGGCGAAGTGCTAACCTGCGAAAAGCACCCCGATGCCGATAAACTGAGCCTGACCACGGTGAATGTGGGGCAGGGCGAAATCCTCCCTATTGTATGCGGCGCTCCCAATGTGGCCGCCGGACAAAAAGTGATTGTTGCCACACTCGGTGCCGAGCTGGAGATGGACGGTAAAAGTTTGGTGATTAAGAAAACTAAAATTCGCGGACAGGAATCGGTGGGGATGATTTGTGCCGAAGATGAAATGGGACTGGGTACCAGCCACGAGGGCATAATGGTATTGGATCCGTCGGCGGTGCCGGGAACTCCGGCTGCCGATTATTTTAAAATCTATCGCGATACCGTTTTTGAAATCGGGCTTACCCCAAACCGTATCGATGCGGCCTCGCACTTTGGTACTGCGCGCGATATTGCAGCCTACTGCCAGGCTCGCAACCTACCCATGGAATTAATGGCGGTGCCTGTTCCCGATCTTCAGCCCGATACAAACGACCTGCCCTTTGAAATACAAATTGACGATACCGAGGGGTGCCGCCGCTTTACCGGTGTCACGCTGAGCGGACTTAGCGTTGGGCCATCGCCCAGGTGGTTGCAGAACCGGCTGAAAGCCATAGGACTTACTCCAAAAAATAACGTGGTAGATGTTACCAACTACGTATTGCACGAAATGGGGCAACCCTTGCATGCATACGATGTGGATCAACTCATCGGCCGGAAGATAGTGGTGAAAGCACTGCCCGAGGGTACCCCATTTATCACGCTCGATGGCGAGGAAAGAAAACTTTCGGCTCAGGATGTGATGGTTTGCGATAGCCAAAAGCCACATTGCATTGCCGGTGTTTTTGGGGGCTTGCATTCGGGGGTAACCGAAAAGACCCGAAGCATTTTTCTGGAAAGTGCCTACTTCGACCCCATCCGGGTGCGTAAAACAGCCAAGCGACTTGGACTGAGCACCGATTCATCGTTTCGTTTCGAAAGGGGAGTTGACCCAGCAAATACCTTAAACGCCCTGAAGCGGGCCGCTTCGCTTATTAAGGAAGTGGCCGGAGGCCAGATCAGTTCGCCGTTTATGGACGTGCATCCACGACCGGTGGATCCCTGGAATATTGAAGTGTCGTATGCACATATCAACCGCCTGATTGGAAAACAAATTGGAAACGATACCATTAAAAGAATACTTTCCTCGTTGGATATACAGGTGGTAAAAGAGCAAGAGGGTGTGCTTACCTTGCAGGTGCCCGCGTATCGTGTAGATGTGACCCGCGAAGCCGATATTGTGGAGGAAATTTTACGTATCTACGGGTACAATGCCATTGAATTTGGCGACAAACTCAATTCCTCCGTTTCGTACCGGAACCACCCTGATAACGAGGCAATGGTGAACCGCGCCAGCGATTTTCTGAGTGCCAACGGGTTCACCGAAATCATGGCCAATTCCTTAACCAAAGCCGATTACTACGCCAAACTCACCTCGCTTCCGTTAGCTAAGGCAGTGCCTATTCTGAATCCACTTAGCGCCGATTTGAGTGTAATGCGACAGACCCTGCTTTTTGGCGGACTGGAAGCCATATCGCGCAATATCAACCATAAAAACCCCAACCTGCGCCTATTCGAATACGGCAGAATATATCAACTCAAAGATACGAACCTGGCCGATTTCGGGAATTTTGTGGAAACGCCTGTTTTTGGCCTGTTTCTAACCGGATCGGTGGAGGAGAAAACCTGGGCACAGGACGATAAACCGGTAGGTTATTTCCACCTGAAAGCCTACTTTACCAACCTGCTGAACCATCTGGGTATGGGCATGCAACAGTTCCGAACCTTAGGGCTGGAAGATTGCAGCGACCTGTTTAAGGGTGGGGTTGCATACCAAATGGCGGGCAAAACGGTTATTCGTGCCGGAAGAATTTCGCAAGCTCTTCTGAAACCATTTGATATTGATCAGGAGGTTTTCTATGCTGAAATCTCGTGGGCCGACCTGTTGCCCCGCATGAGCTCCAGGAAGAAGTTTCAGGAATTGCCCAAATATCCCGAGGTGCGCCGCGACCTGGCGCTGCTACTCGATGAAAAGGTACCCTATGCGCAGATTGAAGAGCTGGCTCTGCGAAGCACAAAGGATCTGTTGAAACGGGTCGAACTGTTTGATGTCTATAAGGGCAAGAATATTCCCGAGGGTAAAAAATCGTATGCGGTAAGTTTCTACTTGCAGGATTCTGCAAAGACCCTGACCGATAAAGAGATTGATAAAGCCATGTCCCGGCTTACCCAAACCCTGTTGCAGGAGCTGCACACTGAGTTGCGCTAAGTGTAGGATTTTCGGGTAGCTAATGCGGTTGGGTGGACGGTGTTAAGGGTTTTCTGAGGAAACGGAAACGACGTGAAACAGGAACTTCCCCGGGTGAACAGCGTTTTGATTCTGAACACCGGATTGCTTTGCTGTTGCCAAGGGTTGGGAGGTCAAAGCAATCAAACGAATAAAACGGTTACACTATTTTGCGATATGGTTGCGCTACAACTTCAACAGGCCGATATCACCCGTTTAGCCGTGGATGCCATAGTTGATGCCGCCAATACCACCCTGCTGGGTCACCGGGCGGCCGGTCCCGAATTGCAGGCCTAATGCCGCACCCTTAACGGATGTGCAACCGGCGAAGCGAATTATATACGGGGCTATCGTTTACCTGCCCGCTTTATAATACATACCGTAGGTCCGGTATGGTACGGCGGAGGCCGGAACGAGGTAGCCCTTCTGGCTGCATGCTACCGTAACAGCCTGCAACTGGCCGAACAACTCGGGTTGACAAGTATCGCATTTCCGAATATCAGCACCTGCGTATACCGTTTCCCTAAGCAGAAAACCGCCGAAATAGCGATAGCAACCGTGCGTGCATTTCCGGTTACTACCCTTCGCGAAATGGTGTTTGCGGTTTTCGATGACGAAAACTATTTGATCTGCCAGCAACTGTTGGCGAATGAGGTACAACGCCCGTCTGGCAAACTGGTTGACGGGCTTCGGGGATGGGTAATCCGTTTTTTTGCAGTGGAAAATCTACTTTAAAACATGGTGGTTCTTCCATAAAAAGGTTTGAGTTGCTTTAGTTGCTGGCAGATGGGCTGTAAGCAGGCTGGTTGAGGTTTTAACCCCGGTAAAGCTTCCACTGTAAGTGGTACATGGGCTGCGGACTGCGGGAGGGCTTCCTCAAGAAAAAAATGCAGTCATAAAACAAAATGAGCCGCTTGCCCGACCGCTTGCCTCATGCCATAACCGGATGGTACATTTCTGATATCCGAGGCCTCCTGTTCATTTTCCGGATGGGCAAATTGTTACTTTTCCTGTACTTTTGAGTATAAGGAAAACGTATGCGGAACACATTAGCACTTCTGGTAGTTTTAGGGTTAGGTTCGCCGGGGTGGGGGCAATGCCCACGGCAGAATACCGCTTTTGCTCCGGGCGAGGTGCTCAACTACGAGGTGTTTTACAATTTGGGCATGGTTTGGCTGAATGCCGGGTATGTTACATTTAAGGTTACCGAAAAGCAGTACCGCCAGCGCGTAGCCTATCATTTTGATGCCTACGGGGCCACCTACCCGAAATACGACTGGATTTACAAGGTGCGCGACCACTATCAGGCTTATTTTGACAGGGATCAGTTCTGTCCCTTATGGTTTCATCGCGAAAATTACGAGGGCGGTTACGAAGTGGACAACCGCTACGTTTTTTTACCGGAAGCCAGGCGCATTTATTCGTACACCCAAAACTCCGATAAACCCTATAGCGAGGACACACTGGATATGCCTAATTGTGCCTACGATTTAATTTCGGTGATTTATGCCAGCCGGAACCTCAATTTTAGTGGCATGGCCGTAGGCGATTCGGTTCCGGTTAAAACACTGATCGACAATGAATTCTATGACTTATACATCCGCTACCTGGGGCACGAAAAGATTGAAAACAAGCTGGGAGGTACCTATGCTTGTATTAAATTTTCGGCTCTGTTGGTTTCCGGAACCATGTTTGAAGAAGGCGAAAATTTGTACGCTTGGGTAACCAACGATGCCAACCGGGTGCCGGTACTGGTGGAGGCCAAAATACTGGTAGGGTCGGTGAAGGCCTACCTAAAGGAAACCCACGGGTTGCGTAATTAACAACCCGTTAATGGAACCCCGGGGGATTTGTACTACCTTTAAACCTCGGATGCGAAAACACCATTTATGAAATATTGGATTGGCAGTGGCCTTTTGGCCTTTTGGTTGCTACCCGGGAGCCTTGCCCAGGATGCGGAGTATTTAGTGCGCACATTCAAGCCTCACAAAGATGGGGTAACCACTGTTGCCTTCAGCCCCGACGGAGCCTACCTGCTTACCGGTGGCGAAGATAAGGCGCTGCGCTGGTATCAGCTGGGTACTGGGGAACTGTTATACGAGTACGATAACTATTACACCCCCTATGCTCTCACGGTTACGGTAGCCAACTCCGTTTTTCTGGGAGCCGGAGCCGATATCAAATGGGTGGACATGCAAAACCATTCTCTGGCAGTATACAAGGGTAACGCCACCCACATACGAACCATTGCCTATGCTCCGGAGCGCAGTAAAATTGCGGCCGGATCGTACGATTACAAAATAAAAATCTGGAATGTTGAAACCACCGAGGTGGAGCTGGAACTGGAAGGGCATAAAAAAAGTACCCTGCCGGTGGCGTTCAGCCCCGATGAAAAATACCTGGTTAGCGGATCGCTCGACAAAACCGTAAAAGTATGGAATGCCAAAACCGGAGAACTGATGCAAAGCCTCGAACGCCATACCGAGAATGTGGTGGCCGTGGCATTTCACCCTTCGGGCAGGTATTTTGTTTCGGCATCGCAGGATAAAACGCTGCGATTGTGGGATTTTGAAACGGGCAATGTGCTCATGACCTATGCCGGCCACGATCGCAGCGTGGATGCCGTTAAGTTCCTTCCCGATGGCAACCATTTGGTAAGTGCTTCGAGCGATGGTACCCTGAGGGTGTGGCAAACTGCTACCGGGAAAACCGTTTACACCTACCCGGCGCATTTGGGTGCGGTTACCGCCATGGACATTTCGGCCGATGGCCACATGCTGTTGAGTGGAGGTACAGACGGGGAAGTAAAACTTTGGGAACTTTCGGATAAAATTTTTGTGGAGTATCGGTATTACGATGCGTTTCATGCCGAGAGAGATGCGCTGGAAATTTTCGATGCGCGGCGTAAAGGAGAAAAGAAGGAGGAGTACGAACTACGTATGCAGCAAGCCGGGGAGAAGGAAGCGGAAATAGTGCGTAAATACCTGCTTCGCTACAACGAAGAGCTAAATCAAAGAACAATAAAATAAGACAATTCACGATGAAAAGACAAAAAACCATTGGGCTGGTAGCTCACGATAACCGAAAAAAGGACATGGTGGAATGGGTGGAATGGAACTGGGACGAATTGCTGAACCATAACCTGGTTTGTACCGGAACTACCGGACGTCTGGTAGCTGAGGCACTGGAGAAGAAAGCCAAGCAGTGCGATGGCGAAAATCGCGAATTGTCGGTGCTCTGCCTTAAGTCGGGTCCCCTGGGAGGCGATCAGCAATTGGGAGCTATGATTTCCGAAGGACAGGTTGATATGCTTATCTTCCTTTGGGACCCCATGCAACCACAGCCTCACGATGTGGATGTAAAAGCACTGTTGCGTATTGCGGTGTTGTATAACATTCCTATTGCCAACAACCGCTCTACTGCCGATTTTATGATTTCGTCGAAACTGATGAAGGAAGCCTATCAACCTAAGATTAAGGATTATTCGGAGTATATTACGCGGAAGGTGTGATAGTGAAATGCGATAAAAAAGGAAGGGGCTGTATGCTGAAAATACAACCCCTTCTTAGTATTGTTTAGCTATTGGATTACTTCAACTTAGCCAACGCTTCTTTCAACCGTTTCATGGCTTCAACCAGGTTTTCGTCCGAGGTGGCAAAGGAGATCCGGAAACAGGTAGGCTCGCCAAAAGCTTCGCCGGGAACGGTTCCTATGTGCCCTTCGTTCAGCAGGTACAGGCAGAAATCGTTAGACGATTCAATTTTGTAATTGCCAAAGGATTTGCCAAAAAACGAATCGATTTTTGGGAACACATAAAAGGCTCCGGTGGGTTCCGATACTTCCAGTCCCGGAATGTCATTCAGGAGTTTTACCACCAGATCTTTACGGCGTTTGAAGGCCACCAGCATTTCGCTCACACAACTTTGGTCGCCGTTAAGGGCTTCAATAGCCGCCATTTGAGCAATGGTAGTGGGGCCGGTGAGCAATTGTCCCTGAAGTTTGGTAGAAGCTTTGGCCAGCCACAGCGGTGAAGCGGAATAGCCAATACGCCAGCCAGTCATGGCATAGGCTTTAGAAACCCCGTTAATAATTACCACACGCTCCTTAATGGTATCGAACTGGGCAATGGATTCGTGCTTATCGGCAAAGGTGATGTGCTCGTAGATTTCATCGGCAACTACGTACACCTTGGGGTGGCGTTCCAATACCTGGGCAATCTCGGCCAGTTCGGCTTTAGAGTACATGCCTCCGGTTGGATTCGATGGCGAACACAGCAGCAGTGCTTTGGTTTTTGGGGTGATGGCCTCTTCAATTTGTTGTGCCGTTACCTTAAAATCGTTCTCAATGCCACCCTGGATGATTACATTGGTTCCTTCGGCCAGGGTAACCAGCTCGGTATAGGTTACCCAGTAAGGGGAGGGAACGATCACTTCATCGCCTTTTTCGATCAGGCAAAGGATCATGTTAGCCAGGGAATTCTTAGCACCGCAGGATACCACAATTTGTTCCGGGCTATAATCGAGGTTGTTTTCGCGTTTGAATTTATTGGATATGGCCTTCCGAAGTTCAGGGAAACCCGGAACCGGTGGATAGAACGATACATTGTCGTCGATTGCCTTCTTGGCAGCCGCTTTAATATGATCGGGGGTGTTAAAATCGGGCTCGCCCACGCTCAGGTTAATCACATCAATACCTTTGGCTTTCAGGTCGCGTGTAGCCTGGTTCATGGCTATGGTTGCCGATGACGACAGGTTCGCAATTCGGGAAGATACGGGATCCATCTTTTAAATCTGTTTTATTATAAGGTTAACATTTTGTTAGGGTGCAAAGGTATAACAATTGGGGAGTTGAGGAATGAATTGACAGGGGAATTCTTGCACGGTGGAGCAGAAGAAACAACAGGCAGGTTGGGGCAGGTTAGTGGCATTGCCCGGGTTGGCGTTACAGTTGATTTTACTTAAACGCATTTAAAATTGTTCTGATTTTCCTCTTTATTGGCGGCTAAATATTAATTTGAGGTGCTGGAGAAGTATTGCTTACTTTGGAGCATGGAATCACCTGAATTAATAAAAAGCCTGCTAAGTGTATTTTTCCCTGAGGACATTACCCAGCATTTTGAGATCAGCTCAGTAGATGAAAAGA
>QKEH01000105.1 GCA_003252385.1 Bacteroidota bacterium
GAGTTCAGCCGCACGGAACCCGAATTGTTTGGCCGGGCTCTGGAGAACTATTCCATGATCCATTCGGCCGGCTTCGACGTATGTGTGCTCAATACATCCTACAAAGGTTTTGGCGACCGCCGCGAGATCCATGTCTGGATCACCTCGTACGATTACGAAAATGCCAATCTGATGATTCTGCTGGCCTATATCATGCTGGGGCACCCCGACTGGGATAAAGGCGTTATAAAGATCTTTTCGATATACCGCGAAAATGAGTATCGTGAGAAACGCGAACGCCTGATGACGCTGATTCGCTCGGGCCGTCTTCCTATTTCGGCCGGCAATATTGAGATGATTCCCTCCGACGAACAGCGGGATACCAAGGATTTAATTACCACCAAATCGGAAGATGCAGACCTGATCATTGTAGGGTTTCTTCATGAACTCATACAAACCAAAGGTCTCGAAATATTCACCGGCTTTAAGGATTGTGCCAATATCCTTTTTGTGAATTCGCAAAAAGAAAAGGATATTTCGTAGGTAACAACCGGGAGCCTTTGTATTTTTATCATTTTGAACAGCACGTATGTCTAAAATAGCTTTGTTCCCCGGTTCGTTCGACCCCTTTACCATTGGTCATGAATCTATCGTACGACGAGCGCTGCCGCTTTTCGATGGCATTACCATTGCCATAGGCTACAATACCAACAAAAAGGGCTTCTTTCCGCTCAACGATCGCATGAAATGGATTGAATCGGTATTTCAAAACGACCCCAAAGTAACCGTGGTCTGTTACGAGGGGCTTACTGTCGATTATTGTGTCAGTCATGGCATTTCTTACATACTCCGGGGGCTGCGCACATCGGCCGATTTTGAATACGAACGGGCTATCGGGCAAATGAACCGGGCCATGCATCCGAAGGTTGAAACCGTATTCCTGCTTACCCAGCCCGAACATACTTTTATTGCCTCTACCATCGTTCGGGATATTATTCTTCATGGCGGCGATGCTTCACGGTTTCTGCCTTCACAAATCAGGATTTGAATGGCGCGGATGGTTTTTTTTCAGGGAAATTTCAAAATAGCACTTCTTATTCTGTGGGCCAGTTTCAGTGCAGAGCAGTTTACATGGGCCGATACCGGCAGCGTGGATATTCAGGGTGTTGATTCGGCTTATGCAGGTACGGAACTGATATTCCTGTGCTATAGCGATCAAATATCGGGCGCCGAACGTACCCTGGGAAAAGCCAGCGTTCAGTCCGATGGTATTTTTGCTACACAATTTGAAGTGGATCGTACCACCTTCGTTTTTGCCTATCTGGGCGCCTATAAGGTGTATCTGTATGTGGAGCCGAATGCCGTTTACCATATAGTTTTACCACCCCGACAGGATAAAACCCAGGGCGAACAATTAAATCCGTATTTCGAACCGGAAGTGGTACACCTGGGCACCAAGGAATTTCGGAAAGACGAACTGAACACCCTCATACGCATGTTCAATGATGCCTTTCTGCCTTACTACAACAAACATATAGTGGCTCTGGCTCAGAATAGCGATTTTTCAGAGCTCGACAGGGATATTGCCCGCATGGAACGCCCGTTCGAGAAGTCGACGAATGCCTATTTTTCGACCTATCGGAAATACAAATATGGCTTATTGCGGCACTTAGCCTATCAGAAACGCTCGCGCAGCGTTTCCGACGAGCTCTTCAAAAACCAGCCCGTGTGGGTCGATAATATTTCGTACATGGAATTATTCAATCAGGTATACGATGATTACCTGCGCTATTTTTCGCGTACCGATGCCGGACAGCAACTTGGAGAAGCCATTTCCAGCCGAAGTTTTGACACGCTGCGAACCCTTTTGTCTTCCGATGAAGTATTGGGCCAGGGCGAACTGCCCGACCTGGTATTGCTCAAATGCATCCACGACGAGTTTTACGACGATAATTATTCCCGCAGCCTCCTGCTGGCTTTGCTCGACGACTTTATTGCTCATGCCCGTAACAACGATCTGTTACAGGTAGCACAATCGATTCGCAGTAAAGTTACCCGGCTGTTGGTTGGTTTTGAACCTCCCGATTTTGAACTCTATGACAAGGACAGCAATCTGGTGCGTCTTTCCGACCTGAAAGGCAAGTACGTGTACCTGAATTTCTGCAGTTGCTACAGCTATACCTGCATGAGCGAGTTTCGGATGCTAAGTGCGCTGGCTGAGAAACACAGCGACCTGTTGGAAATTGTAACGGTGGTAATTGACGATAACCCTTTGGTGATAAAAGGGTTTCTGGAACGTAGCGGCTATACCTGGAAATTTCTCCACTATGCGAATCAATCCTCCATTATCCGCGACTACGATGTTCGGGCCTTTCCTACCTACTACCTGATCGACCGGCAGGGAAAATTGCTCATGTCGCCAGCTCCCACGCCGGGCGATGAGTTCGAGGCACGTTTGTTCCAGGCTTTGCGTGGGCGGGGGGAGTTGTAACAAAGCGGATCCTTGTCGGTTTGGAATACATGGAACATATTCCCATCCATGGAAATAGCGTTTGACGCATTGAAACCGCAATAATCCTGAATCCAAAGTGCCAGGTTGAGCCCTAGGAAATTCCCGCTCAGGAAATCTGTCAGAATACGGAAAAACGCCCCAACATTTAAACTCCTTGTGTGTTTCTGTAGTATAGGGATCCTTTATTTTCCACTTCGATCAAAGCTTGCGTAAGCAAATCCGAAATGGCTTGCGGTGCTTGTACACTCAGAGCTTCGGGTTGAATACGATCGGTTGACGAAATAACATGCCGTACACATAACATTCCGGAATGATGAAATTTGCTATTGAAGACAAACGGAGTACTTCCGCCGACAGACCCTCAAAAATGCCCTTGCTCTTTCTTGGGCACGGAAGCCCCATGAATGCCATCGAAGAAAACGAGTTTGTGCAAGGATTCAGAGCCTGTGGAAAAAAGCTGACTACGCCAAAAGCAATTCTATGTATTTCGGCACATTGGGAAACCCGGGGTACATGGGTTACTGCCATGAATCACCCAAGAACCATACACGATTTTGGCGGATTTCCTAAAGAACTGTATGAAGTTCAGTATCCGGCACCCGGGAGTCCGGAATTGGCAGCTGAGACCAAGGAACTTATTCATACGACCGAAATTGAGTTGGATCATCAATGGGGCATGGACCATGGAGCATGGAGCGTTTTAAAACATCTCTACCCGAAGGCCGATGTGCCCGTTATTCAAATGAGTCTGGATTTTACCAAACCAGCACCCTATCACTATGATTTGGCCAAAGAATTGGCGCCACTGCGAGAAAGGGGAATCCTGATTGTGGGCAGTGGAAATTTAGTGCATAATCTTGGTAAGGTGGCCTGGGATAAATTGAATGGGGCTCCATATGCATACGACTGGGCAACGGAAGCAAGTGAGAGGATGAAAAACCTGATTCTGGATGGAGACTTCCAAAGCCTGGTGCAATACGACAAGCAGGGAACGGCTTTCAAGTTGGCCATTCCAACTCCGGAGCACTTCCTGCCACTTTTGTATATCCTTTCTTTGAAGGACACCCAGGATCCTACGGTGTTTTTTAATGACGTGCCGGTTGGGGGTTCTTTATCCATGACTTCGGTAAAACTTGGCTGAAAGCAGCTTTGCACGCTGGTGTAACAGCGTACGCTTTGGGCTCATGGAGGAAAGTTAACTGCCAGATGTAGCGCAAACACCACACGTGAGCACTTCATTCAAACAGGTAAATTAACCTTACCTTACCTGTTCTGCATAATACTATTACCGTGTTGTATCCATAGTTCTCCGGATTATCAGCAAATCTTCTGCAGTCACACGCGCGACACTTGTGCAATGGTGGGTGCGACATCACCTGCTTACTGTAGTAAGTATTTGCAGGATGTGAAAGCATGCCTGCCTGTTGGATTTCATTGCACTTATTTTGTATCTTGCTTAACCAAAATACGGTTTATGAAAACACCAAGAAACGCTGCGCTAATCGTTCTAACTATTTTACTCCTCACAAGCACCTCTTGTGCCAATAAGGAATCCGTTGATGCCTGCCTGAATGGGTATACCTACGGTTTTTGGGGAGGGTTATGGCATGGAATCATTGCTCCCATCGATCTGATTCTTATGTTTTTTCGTGACGATGTGACGGTATTTGCCCAAAACAATAATGGTATGTGGTACAGCTTCGGTTTTATTCTTGGCAGTGGCGGCTGGGGGTTGCTTGGTGGAGCCCGCTCGCGTCGGAAGAAAAAATAAGCAGCGCACTTCGACCGTTGTATTAACAGAAATTTTTGAGTGGAGAACTGGGTTATTGTTAATAATGGGTGTCTGTCCGGGAGCTTGTTCCTGTTGGTATGCCCTTTCGGAAAAAAACATTTTTAGGGGTTTGGCCATGGAATGGATATTTTTCGTTCATAACTAGGGGTATACTACTCGCTTGAAATTAGCCCCTTTTTCGTTATCTTATGGCAAAGAAAAATGTCGATATGATAATCATAGGCCAGATTTCGGATAAAAGCGTACTGGAACATTTCACAGGGGCTTCTTTTACCCAAAAGCAGGAAAGTCGTGCCAATTATTTTGTAGGGCATGGCGGAATGCTCTGGGCGGTTAGTTGTCAACAAGCCCGAAGTTTTACTTCGCTGCACTATGGTATGGTGCCGTTCTGGTCGAGAGAAGCGGTATACCATTACGAGTCACCGGTGGAAGGTAGTGAGAATCCCGGGACTGAGAACAGCAAAAAACGCATTATCCTGCATCCTAATTTTCGTCGTCCGATACGCGAAAACCGCTGTCTGATACCTGCCGATTATGTTTTGGTTACTAATGAGGATGGCAACCCCTACCTGTTCTACCTGCCCAACCAGCAACCCCTTGCCGTTGCCGGAGTGTACGATAAATGGAAGGAAGATTATCATCAACCCGAGTTTTACCGCGGCTTCTCCGTACTTACCGAAACGGCTCCGGAGGCCTTTCAAAGCCATGGCATCCAGCGCCTCCCGCTTATCCTGTCGGAACGCCAGCACAAACAGTGGCTCAGTAAGGAAACCACATTGGCAGAAATTACCCAGATCTTGGGTGCTTCGCAAAAAAGACAGCTAAATGCATTCCCCATAAGCCTCCGATTGTTTCAGGAACAACGAAACGATAGTTCGCTTTGCCGGCCTGCCGGAAACCCCATTATGGAATCAGCGGGCGACTCCGGAAAGATGTTTTCCTTTATCCGGGCTTTTCGATCCAAACGCACTGCGCCCAGCGACGCTGCCTTTCAGATGGAACGGGCATGGAAGGAATAAGCCAGAACACCTGAGTCGGTTGCTTCCTTCAACGACTAATCCTTGTTGGGTGAATGCTATGCAAGCCCAAAAAATCCATTCATTGTGATACCATTGAACAGGTCAACAGTTGCGTAACATCGAGAGGACATGTTGCAAACCAAAGAATCTACGGACGCATCCAGTCCCTGATTTCGTTAGGAAAAATTGTACTAGTATAGGTCAAAGAGGACTATTCCCGGGATACCATTATTTCGTTTTTTACCGAAACAGGAAATGCCCTATGCCGGCAATGATTTTTTTTTCATATTTGCGTTACTGAGAGAGATTAGACACCCACTTACAAATCAAGCGCAATGAACCGTATACCCGCTCTTTTATTCTTAGTTGTTTTCCCGTATTTAGTTCAAGCCCAAAATGTTGTTCTGAGCGGAACAATTTCCGATGCCAAGACCGGCGAAACGCTGCTATCGGCCAATATCTATGCAATTTCCGCGCAAAAGGGCAGTGTGAGTAACAATTACGGATTTTATTCTCTTATACTTCCGAGAGGCACCACCAAAATCGTGTGCTCCTACATGGGTTATCAGAGTCAGGAGGTGGAGCTAAACCTCACCGCCAACCAAACCCTCCATTTTCAATTGCAGCCCGTCATTGAGCTTAACGAAGTAGTGATAATGGATAAAAGCCCGCAACAGAACGTGCAAAACACCCAGATGAGCATGGTGGAACTACCGGTAATTCAAGTTAAACAGCTTCCTGTGCTACTGGGTGAGGCAGATATTATTAAAACACTTCAGTTGATGCCGGGCGTACAGTCGGGAACCGAAGGCTCTTCGGGTATCTATGTGCGAGGAGGCGGTCCCGATCAGAATCTGATTTTACTCGACGGAGTACCGGTGTACAACGTAAACCATCTATTTGGTTTCTTTTCGGTGTTTAACGCCGATGCCATAAAAAGTGCTAGCCTGACCAAGGGAGGTTTCCCCGCCCGCTATGGAGGCCGTCTTTCTTCGGTGATCGATGTGCGCATGAAAGACGGAAATATGAAGGAGTTTCACAGTGAGGGTTCGGTGGGGTTGCTATCGTCGCAGCTCACCCTGGAGGGGCCAATCATTAAGGATAGAACTTCTTTTATCATTTCAGGTCGGCGTAGTTACATAGATCTTCTTACGTATCCTGCACAGTGGCTGTCCAATCATTCTTCCAATGAGGATGGCTCCACGTATGGAGGAATGTTTTTTTACGATTTGAACGGCAAAATAAACCATCGGATCAACGATAAAAACCGGTTGTATCTGAGTGTTTATCTGGGTAAAGATAAATTCTACATGAAAGATTCCTATACCTACGAGGATTCTGAAAATCAGACCTCCGCGGATTTTGTCAGCAAGGGTGGATTGAAGTGGGGCAATGCCACCACTGCGTTACGCTGGAACCACCTGTATCAGAGTCGTTTATTTAGTAATATGACACTAACTCTGAGCGATTATACGTTTAAGACCTACTTTTCGAATGAGAACCAGATTAAGAATGGAACCGACAGCCGTAAGGAGGACATCAGTTTCGAATACTACTCGCGAATCAGAGACTACGGCGTGCAATACGACTTTGATTACCAGCTCCACTACAATCATTACCTGCGGTTTGGTTTAAAAAACACCTTGCATACCTTCTCGCCGGGTGTGGCGGTAACCAGGGAAAACTTTTCGAGCAACCAGTCCATTGATACCACCTATGGGCGTAAGAACATACCAGCCAACGAATTTAATATGTATGTGGAAGATGAAATGACTTTGGGAACGCGTTTTAAGGTGAATGCTGGCCTGCATTTCAGCAATTTCCTGCTTACGGATACCAGCTATCATTCCCTAGAGCCCCGTGTATCGGCCAGGTTTCTTATAACTGACGACATTTCCCTCAAAGCCAGCTATGTGCAAATGATCCAGTACATTAACCTGCTCACCAATAGTACCATTGGATTACCAACGGATCTCTGGGTTCCGGCCACCCGGCGCATTTACCCCCAGAACTCCTGGCAGACCGCATTGGGAGCAGCCTGGGCGCTAAATAATCAAACCGAATTCACCCTGGAAGGCTTTTACAAAAAAATGTACCATTTGGTGGAATATAAAGAAGGATCCTCGTTTTTCGATCTGAATACCGAATGGGAAGATTTGGTAACCCAGGGCGAAGGCGAAAGTTACGGGATGGAATTTTTGGTTCAAAAGAACAGTGGAAAAACCACTGGATGGATCGGTTACACGTTGTCGTGGAGCCTGAGAAATTTCGACGACATCAGCTTCGGGAAAACCTTTCCCTACAAGTACGATCGGCGGCACGATATTGCTATCGTAGCATCGCACAAATTCTCGGAGCGTTTCGACATGGGTGCCATTTGGGTATTTGGATCCGGTACAGCCCTAACTTTGGCCGATGAATATTTTATCAACTTTGATGGTGCATTCTCGTTTGACCGCAATAACCCGACCCACATTCCAGGCATAACTAACAACATTGGAAATTCGGGATATACCGGCCATTTTGAAACCCGAAATTCATTTCGCGTCCCCAATTACCACCGCCTTGATCTGGGATGTAACTTTCATAAGCAGAAAAGCCGGATCTATCGCACCTGGAGTTTTGGAGTATACAATGTGTATGCACACAACAATCCGTTTTTCATTTACCAAACCACCGAGTACGACGATGCAGGCAAAGCCCATACCGTTCTCAAGCAGTTTAGCCTCCTTAATTTTATTCCTTATGTGCGTTGGGGCTTTAAATTTTAAACAACGAAATACATGCCGATATGATAAAAACAACATACATTCTGCCTCTGCTAATACTACTTAGTGCCTGCGAACGTACTATCCCGAATTTGGAAATACCGGCAAAACCGGCAAAACTGGTAGTAAACGGGCTTGCAATTGCCGATAGTAGTATTTTGGTAAGTATTTCAAAAAGTCTGTCGTACAAGGATGAGCTTGAGTTTAAGGCCGTAGAGAATGCGGTAGTGAGTTGCGAGTCTGTATCGGGTGCATCGTTGTCTTTTAACTACCGGGGAAACGGATGGTACCTGAGCAATGAGCAAACGCAGTTTTCGGGCATCTGCCACATTGAGGTGAGTGCGGAAGGTATGGAAACGGTTACCGGTACGTTCGAAATTCCTCACAAACCTGAAGTGTTGCGTACAGAAGCTGAAGTGGTCTCCGCCAACTACACCTATTGTCTCAACTGTGAACCCTACTATCAGTTGCGGGTGTCTGTTACCCTACGCGATGTGCCCAATGAAGCCAATTATTACATGATAGAAATGGTCAATCAACTGCCAAGAATTAATTCCGATATCGACGAAAATGGGAATGAGCAACAGGTTTACCTGGATTCTATTACCACAACTCCCTGGATCCGTCCCGACCACCGTATGTCTCTGAACAGTTCCAGCTTGATTATAGAGGCAATCGCCGGCGATTGGTACTCCAACAGAAGTGCAGGCGAAAGCGCTTATGGCAAGCAACTGTTGTTTTCCGACAGCTATTTTCCCGGTCAGGAATATACCCTCCAGTTGGATGTGGATGTTCAGGATTTCGCTTATATCCTATCGGACAGCTCCAGACCTCCGAGCGCAGAGAAACTGCTTCTGAAGGTCTATTCCATCGATCCCAACTACTTTAATTATGTAAAGAACCAGGCACAAGTCAGTGCAACGGAAGACAATCCGCTGGCAGAACCGGTAACCCCCTATTCTTCTTTCGACAATGGCTTTGGATTGATCTACGGAGCGAGCATGGTGATAGATACGATTGATCTGTTGGAAATTGCGCCTCAACTGGCAGAGCCCATGGATA
>QKEH01000158.1 GCA_003252385.1 Bacteroidota bacterium
ACGAAGGTCTAACAGTAGAGGCTTGCTTTTTCATAGGATAATAGAACAAGCCATGAGTCGTGAACCAATTTTATCAAAGAGTGTCCTTACAAATAAGGTGTCGTAAGGGTTTTAATCATGTGGCAAGAAGTAAATACCCTAGTTTTTATAATAACCTCTTTTCCCGTTTTTAAGCGGTCATTTTCTTGAACACAATACCATAAATGCCCTAAAGGCTTGCTTGCAACTCGGATATAAACAGCGGGGAACATACTTGGTTTTTGGAGGGGCAAGGCTGTAAAAGGATGTATTAGTTGTGATCGACCAGCCTTAGGGCCATGGCTAATTAGTTCCTCAGTTGAAGTGTCAAGTACCTGATAGAAAAGAGCCGGGAGGTACCGTTGTACCTCCCGACATCCACAAAACTACTAACTAAACCAACTTGGGCAAAAATCGTTGAACCAATTGAATCGTATGGGCGTTGTATCGATTGTCTTGGTTATTGTTTCTGAAGGATGTTACGCGGAAGTTGTACCGATGTTTTGCGTATTGGATTAAAGCGGTTTTTTTCTTGACCAACGTGTTGAAAAAACTCACAAATGCCGTAGCTACGTTAGATGTTCAGATTGGCCAATATTTGAGAGTTATCAAATCGAACATAAGCTCCTGTGCTATTGGTGCCTTATGAAGAATAATCTTTTACCATTGCAGCTGATTTGCCAACACCAAAGAGCCAAAACTCGTTTTTCTGACAAACTAAAGGGCTGCTCTATTGAGCAGCCCTTCGCTTATTAAAGATATGCAATGTAGGCGTACTTACCGTTTTGAAACCGTGAATGACTTCACCAAGTCTTGTGTTTCATTATGGAATCTTATAAAATACAGACCGTCAGTTAAATATCTTTAGATAGTTGTCATGAATAATAAGCATTTTAAGGAGCTTACCTGATCCACTGTATAGCATAATCTGCGCATCTTCCTGAATGTGGCCAACCACAGTAATGTTTAATGGATCGTTTACCGGATTTGGATAAATTTACACTAACCCGTCTTGGTGCCATGAAATCGGCAAGAGTTGATTTGGCACCTGCTTTAGCACTTACAGTCTATCCAAATCCGGCACAGGAAATGGTAACTATTTCGCTTGGATATGACAATGCGAGTACCCGGTATATATTAATATAATCAGCTGGGGGTGTGGTGTCAGTTGGAGAAGTTGTTTCTCATGAAACACTGATATCTCTGGAGAATTTCAATCCGGGTATTTAATTCATACAAGTAAGCAGTACTAACAAATTAGAAACCCAACGACTTATAGTGGAGTGACCATTGAGTAGATAATCATGAAAACAGGGGTTGTCTTGTTGTGGACAACCCCTATGCTTTTCTTTTCATGTCAGAAGCAAGACTTACCTGCTTGATCCAACGGGAAACGTTTTTAGGTTAGCTCAGTACATGAACGACTTTAATGTATAGCTGGCAAAAGATCTATCTTTGGAGTTAATCTAAACTTCATAATAATCAGTCTTTTAATAATTTACGGAACTTCTATTGATTTAATAAATATTTACCCACCTACCTATATGCAACGTAACTGCAAATTCCGCGGTTAGGTTCTTATATGCAGGATTTGCAAATATGTCAAGACAATCAAATACAATGGGTTTTTAGTTATGGACTGCTTTAGCCAGTATTTCCAAGGATTTACTGTCGCGTTCAATGGCATTGCCCACCACCACAATATCGGCTCCGGCGGCTATAATTTCCTGAACCTGAACCGCATGACGTATGCCTCCTCCCACCAGTAGGGGTATGGAGATATTGCGTTTAACTTCGCGGATAAGTTCGGGGCTGATGGTTTTACAGGCTCCGCTGCCCGATTCCAGGTAGATGAGTTGATTGCCCATGAGTTCGCCGGCAATGGCGGTAGCTACCACAATGTCGTGTTTGTTGGAAGGTATTGGACGGGTATTGCTAATGTATTCCACCGCCGATCCATTGCCCTCGCCAACAAGAATGTAGCCGGTAGGCAGTATCTCCATACCCGATTTCTTCAGGAATGGTGCTGCCAAAACATGATTTCCTATTAAATAATCGGGATTGCGTCCCGATATCAGTGAAAGCAGTAAAATGGCATCCGCTTTATTGCTCAATTGCATCAGGCTGCCCGGGAAAAGAACAACCGGGACATCGGTATTTTTTTTAATAAGTTCAATGGTGGCATCTATCCGGTCGCTCACCAGGCTTCCCCCTACCAGTATGAGATTGACCCCGGTTTCCTGAGCTGCATAAACCGTTGCGATCAGGGCTTGAACCGTATACTGATCGGGGTCAATGAGCACGGCAAATTTTTTGCCCGGCAGGGCCAGTTTCTGGTAAAGAGTCATGCTAGAGGGTTTTACAGCAGTAAGCTACTACATAGTTATTGATGGTGAAATAGTGCAGCGGGAATTTGTCGTGCCAAAACCGGTTGTCGACCCAACCCACAATTCGGCCGCACGGCTGCGGTTCGAATGCTTCAATAGTCAGGTTCTTGCGGAAATTAATATCCTGCTTGTCGCAAATTTTATACAATGCCTCTTTGGCGCACCAGTGAATGTACAGGTGGTATTTGCGCAGCTCCGGGTCGTCGGTAATTTTTTCGTCATCGTTGATGAACTTACTTTCAATATCGCCGATTTTATGCGACATGAATTCCATATCGAGGCCAACTTTTTTTTCTTTACTGAGCATAATTCCGGTCAGATTTCGGGAGTGCGAAATGCTGATCCGGTATTCGCATTGAGTCAGATAGGGTTTTCTTTTATCGTTGTACACAATTTGCACCGAACGACCCAGGAGCTCTTTCAGGAGGGCACGCACACTTAGAAATTCCACTTTCCGGGCATCGCTCCGAAAACTTTCCAAGCGATCGCGTTCGCCGGGAAAGAGATGAACCCGCGAAAGCAACTCATCGTAGCTTTCGGTAATCTCCCAGATACCCAACTCACAATCGCCCTCAAATTTTTCATTAAATAGTATTGGCATAATGCTATTTATCCCACGTGAAGGTTTCAATCAAATGTACAATATCCTGCCGGAAATACTGAATGGCCGGAGCTAATGAGTCCCAATTGGGTGCCACGTTGAAGTACAATGAGCCACTCAGGAAGCCACTGGTGCTGTCGGTAAGATAAAAATTAACCGACGATGCCGCATTCCCTTTGATATCGTAGATCAGGCCATACACGTTATGACGGGTAATGGCAACAGGCGTCTCCTGGATGTCGTCTGCTTTCACAATATGTTTGTACACAATTTTTCGAACATCCTCAATGTGGGTCGCCAAATCGTTATGTACCGGTTTATAGGTCAGATAAAGGGTGGCGTTGTAACCCTTTAGATTGATATTGTACCAGCAGGGCTGGGCACCTGCGAATTCAGCATTCCGAATAGTGCCTATGCTCGGAAACTCAAAGCTAAAGTTACAGGGACTGGAATAGGTTTGATAGCTTCTTTCGGGGAAATCGATCCGAAAATAGGAGCGCGGTTTAGGGGTGTACGGTTCCTTGCAGCACCACAATATAGGTAATGCCAGTACAAAAATGGTATATCGGATACGATTCATCATCGCGTATTTTTTCGTGGGGTACGTACTTCTACTTTGATGCTTTTTATGCGTCGTTTATCAACCGATTCGATGGTAAACATCAGGTTTTTGTAAACCAGCGCATCTTTAGCCCGGGGAATTTCGCCGCGGAGTTCGAGGATGATTCCGGCAAGCGAATCGGCATCGCCCCGGATGCCATCAAAAATACGATCGTCCAGTCCAAGCACTTTATAAAAATCGTTCAGCAGAATCTTGGCTTCGAATAAGTAGGTATTGTCGTCCAGTTTCTCATAGGGCAGGTGTTCGTGATCCGATTCATCGGTGATTTCACCTACAATTTCTTCCAAAATATCTTCCATGGTAACAATACCGGACGATCCGCCATATTCGTCAACCACTATGGCCATGTGAATGCGGTTGTTTTGAAATTCTTTAAGCAGGTCGTTTATTTTCTTGCTTTCCGGAACAAAATACGGGAGACGGATCAATGCCTGCCAGTTAAAATCGGCTGGCTTGTCCAAATGCGGCAACAGATCCTTAATGTAGAGAATACCTTTTACTTCGTCCAAGGTATTTTCGTAAACGGGTATGCGCGAAAACCCTGAGGTGTTGATCAGTTTTAGTAAATCGGAATAATTGGATGTGATTTCTGTGGCAATCACATCCATTCTCGATTTCATTACATCGCATACGTCAATGTTACCGAATTTTACAATGCCTTTCAGTATTTTTTTTTCCTCGTGCAAACTGGGTTCGGTAAGTTCCAGGGCATCGGACAAGTCATTGATCGACAAGTTGGATGCATGTTTGATCAGCCGTTTGTTAACAATGGAGGTGGAATAGATCAGAAACGAACTGATGGGCCAGAACAATTTACCAAAAAAAACCAAACCGGGTGCGGTGATCCGGGCTACTGACAAGGCATGCCGACTGGAATAGATCTTAGGAAAGATTTCGCTGCAGAACAGAATCAGTCCCGTTATTGCTACCACCTGTATCAGAAGTGCAACCCACTCGGGGGTGGAGAAAACAAACAGGCTGCTGGTAATGTAACTCGACAAAACCACAATGCCCACATTGACAAAATTATTGGTGATAAGTATGGTAGCCAGTAACCGGTCGGGCAGGTTAAGTAGGTGGACAGCCATCCGGCCCAGCCGGCTTTTATTATCGAGGAGCTGCTTGTGTTGAGCCGGCGAAAGGCTGAAATATGCTACTTCGCTTCCGGAAACGAAGGCCGATATAGCCAATAGAAACACTAAAACCACCAACCCGGCAACCATGCCTATGGTAAGCTTTCCCGGGGTGATGGCCAGCATGGGATAACCTATCGAATGATATAACGCGGAATCCAACTGAAAAAGGTTTTTATCAATTAGAATGGCAGGTCATCAGCTCCGTCCGGTTCGGGAGGCATGTCGTTCACGGGCATCGAAGTGGGGCTCGATGCTGCCATATTTTGCGACTGGGATGGAGCATCGGCTGGGCTGTACTCTCCACGTTTTCCCAACATTTGCATTACATCTGCCTGAATTTCGGTTACATAACGTTTCACTCCATTTTTGTCATCGTAACTCCGGTTGCGCAAACGACCCTCAATGTACAGTTGCATTCCTTTTTTTACGTACTTCTCGGCAACTTCAGCCAGTCCCCTCCACAGAATGATGTTATGCCATTCGGTTTGGGTTACCTTTTCGCCATTGCGGTTATTGTACGTTTCAGATGTAGCCAGACTGAATTTTGCGGTTGGGGTGCCGCTATCGAGGTATTTAATCTCCGGATCGCTGCCTACGTTACCTACAAGGATTACTTTGTTTACAGACATAAATAAGGTTTTAAATTTTGGTTAAAAGTACAAAAATATTCCTGTTACAATCAATGCCTTGCGGCTCTTAGGAAGGTGGAAGTTGGAATATGGTATGGACAGGGTGTTGAAAATCAGTTAGAAATGAGATGAGTCGAAAGAAAGTTAGAGGCCACATTATCCGGAGATAAAGACGATCCGTTGTTTAATAGGTGGAACGGCAGGTGGAGAAAAGGCCGGATGAGAAGTTGGCTTGCAATGTCCGTTTGCCTACTGCTTCATGGTGTTAAAATAGCTGAGAATGAGCTTGGGGAAGGCGTACCGATTGAATTCATCTGCCGGCACCGCCCGATATTCTTCCAGAGTATAATCAGGTTCAACTTTTATTTTGTAAAAACGGGCATGGATGTGCTGATGGGACAGTTTGTGAAGGTATGACCTGCTGGTGTTGAGCAGGGTGACCTTTGTTCCATGAAAAAGAGTTTGCCATTCCCGGCTGAGCATTAAGGTTTCCAGTTCAGCGGGATGCGGAGTTTCAATAAGGGGCAACTCGTAGAGCATAGGCCATATATCCTTCGCGTTGCGTTGTTTGATATACAGGTTATGGTCCTGCCAAATGGCCAGGTAGTGAAAATAGCGATTCCGGATCCGGGATTTTTTATTCTTCGTGGGCAATTCCCGGGTGATTCCTTCCTTAAAAGCCCAACAACAATGCTGTACCGGGCAACTACTGCATTGGGGATTTTTTGGAAGACAAACCAAAGCCCCTAACTCAATCATAGCCTGATTGTGTCTGCCGGGCAGCTGCCGATCAAGGAGCGAATTGGCAGCATTTTGAAAGGTCTTTTTTCCCGATGAGGTATCGACAGGATCAGGTATGCCCAGAATTCTGGAAAGAACACGATACACATTGCCATCCACAGCGGCATAGGGAAGGTTAAAGGCCAGAGAGGCTATTGCCGCGGCGGTATAGTCGCCAATACCGGGTAAGGCTCGAATGGATGAGTAGTCGGATGGAAAAATTCCCTGGTGTTCATCGCGGATTGTTTGAGCAGCCCGGTGCAAATTGTGAGCCCGGTTGTAATACCCCAAGCCTTCCCAGGCCAATAGCACCGCATCCAGTGAGGCGTCGGCCAATTCCCGAAGGGTTGGGAACCTCTCGGTAAACCGCGTGTAGTAAGGCATACCCTGATTTACCCGGGTCTGTTGCAGGATGATTTCAGACAACCAGATGCGGTAGGGTTCCGGGTTCTCTCTCCAGGGCAGGCTACGTTTGTGACTATCGTACCATGAGCCTATTAGTTGCGAAACCTGCATAATGTAAGCCAGTTATAAAATGTATTAATTGTCAAAAATACTAATGTGCTATTTTATATATCAATAGAAATGCCTTATATTTGCAACTCATTTCGAATGACATTAACGTAATTAACTGATAATTAAAGCTTTTTAAAATGACCAAGGCAGATATTGTAAACGAGATCTCGAAGAATACCGGTATAGAAAAAATCACTGTTCAAAAAACAGTGGAAGCCTTCATGGATGTGGTTAAAGACTCCCTGACCAAGGAAAAAAATGTTTACTTAAGAGGTTTTGGTAGCTTCATTGTTAAGAAGAGAGCTAAGAAAACTGCTCGTAATATTTCCAAAAATACTACGATCATTATTCCGGAACATGTTATTCCTGCTTTCAAACCGGCAAAAACCTTTGTGGGCAAGGTAAAATCGAATATTAAGTAAAGAAATTGTTTAAATTAAATTCTTGAATTATGCCAAGCGGTAAGAAAAGAAAAAGGCACAAGATGGCTACTCACAAACGGAAAAAAAGACTCCGTAAGAATAGACATAAGAAAAAGAAATAACAGTAATTCTATAATTATTGTGTCGGCATATAAACCTAGAGCCCATATGGCTTTAGGTTTATGTTTTTAGTTTTAGTATCAACCCACCTTAGGTTGAATTTATTGGTAACAGAATTGAAGTTGTGATCAAAGAACTTGTCATTGATGTTGCTGCTGACGAAATCGATATAGCCTTACTGGAGCATAAACGACTGGTTGAGCTCAGTAAGGAAAAAAGCGATCCCAAGTTTTCCGTTGGCGACATCTACTTAGGAAAAGTGCGTAAAATCATGCCCGGGCTTAATGCAGCCTTTGTGGATGTTGGTTACGAGAAAGATGCGTTCCTGCATTATCTCGATCTGGGGCCACAATTCCGGTCGCTTCAGCGTTTTCTGGAAAGCAATTTGAATCGCAAATCGAAACCGCTTACTATGCAGCGTTTTAAACGCGAAAAGGACATTGATAAGAACGGTAAGATTGAAGATGTTCTCAAAGCCGGGCAATATGTTTTGGTGCAGATTGCCAAAGAACCTATTTCAACCAAAGGACCCCGACTTACTTCCGAAATAGCCATTGCAGGGCGTAATATGGTGCTGATGCCTTTTAACGACAAGGTGTCGGTGTCGCAAAAAATAAAATCGGAAGAGGAGCGCAAACGTTTACGTACTCTGCTGCAAAGCATTCGGCCAAGTAACTACGGACTTATTGTACGCACGGTTGCCGAAAGTAAAATGGTAAAAGTACTGGACGAGGAGTTGCGGGGATTAGTGAAAAAATGGGAACTGGCCATGGAACGGGTTCGGGGAAAGAACCCTCCAGCTCTTATTGTTAGTGAAATAAGCCGTACTGCTGCCATTCTTCGCGACATTCTCAATGTGTCGTTTAATAACATTTATGTGAACGATGAGAGTGCCTATCGCGAAATCAGGGAGTACATCAATACCATAGCCCCGGAAAAGGAAAAGATTGTTAGTCTGTACGACGGAACGCCTCCCATTTTTGAGAAATTTGGCATCGAAAAGCAGATTAAAACATCCTTTGGGAAGACGGTTTCTTTTAAAAGCGGCGCCTACCTGATTATCGAGCATACCGAGGCATTGCACGTTATTGATGTCAATAGCGGCAACCGGTCCAAATCGGTAAATAATCAGGAGACCAATGCGTTAGAAGTTAACCTGGCGGCTGTTGATGAAATTGCCCGTCAACTGCGTTTGCGCGATATGGGTGGAATTATTGTGATCGATTTTATCGATATGCACGCTCAGGAGAACAAGACCAAAGTGTTTGAGCGGATGAAACAAGCTATGGAAGGCGATCGTACCAAGCATAGCATACTGCCTCTCAGTAGGTTTGGGTTGATGCAGATAACGCGTCAGCGGGTAAGGCCTGAAATGGAAATTAACACCCGCGAAATGTGCCCCACCTGTGGTGGCACCGGCGAGATTTCGCCCAGTATCGTTTTTGTCGATCGGATTGAACAAAGCTTAGCCGAACTGGTGGAAAAGAAAAAGATTAAAAAAGTTACCCTTCGTATCCACCCGTACATTGCGGCCTACGTTCAAAAAGGCTGGTTCAAATCCCCGGTTCGTAAGTGGAAGAAAGATACCGGATGTAAAATCTCGGTAGAAGCAGTAAGTTCTTACGATTTTCTGGCATATCGGTTTTTCGACGCAGATGGTAAAGAAATTACTCTGAATTAACCTCCTCGTTCCAGAATATCTCATTTGAATTTTTCTACTAGGGTATTTACTTCTTGCCACATGATTAAAACCCTTACGACACCTTATTTGTAAGGACACTCTTTGATAAAATTGGTTCACGACTCATGGCTTGTTCTATTATCCTATGAAAAAGCAAGCCTCTACTGTTAGACCTTCG
>QKEH01000072.1 GCA_003252385.1 Bacteroidota bacterium
ATACCACAGTACAGGAAATCTGGTTTTGAATATGCCTGTGGAAACTTATGAGATGCAGCTTAGTACTCAGGAACTGGCTCGTGGAATGTACATACTTAGGATTGTCAATGGAAGTGACGTGATCAATCAACGAATTATTAAGAATTAAGCGTTAGTATCTAAAATGTAAAGGCTGCCCTCACATGGGCAGCCTTTCTTTTTGTATTAGAATCATCCGAACTATCAGGTTCCATAGAACTCTGTTCCCTTACTAACTGGGTCTCCATTCGAGAGCGTATGACTTACGTTTTAAAGATCCAACTTTTCGTCATATCAAAAAAAGGATCACACCTATCTTATCCAACTTACTCCTTCAACGGAACCAGGAGTACTGGTACGTTCGACCGGTTAGCAATTTGATCGGATACCGTACCGATCAGCGCCTGATACCAGAAGCCATGCTCGTAATGTCCGGCAATTATCAGATCGACATGCAGCTTCCTGGACTCTTCCAGGATCATATCGATAGTAGCTCCCTGAACCAAAAGCCCGTCACAATCGACACCTTGTTTACGCAGCTTTTCGGCATAGCCTTGCAGCTGTCGGTGTTCGTTTCTAAGATCCTCCGCCCTGAAATCGCGAATGTATTGCGGCCCCACTTCATAGCCCACAAAATCGGGTTCAGGAGCTGCAATGTGCATAATCCACACCTTTGCCTGAAAAGCGCGGCTATACTCCAGTGCAGTATTCAGCAACATATCTGTTGCAGGTTCAAAATCCACTGTTACCAATATATTTTTCATAACCAGTTAGTTTTAGCCAATCTTGCTTCAATTTACAAAAAAATACCCGTTTTTCCCTTAAAAATGGAGCAGAGTGATCATTATAATACATATCCGATGCCCGACCGCCCCAGACTGTTTCTGTTCCAAATTTTCTTTTCTGCCAGAAATGCCTTTTGTACTTTTGATCCTGTACCAACCCGCTACCCAACTCATGAACCCTCCACTCCTGGCCTTTCTCCTTGTCCTCCTGACGAGCCTGTTCAGCTGCTCTTATGAACCTGCAGGCAAAACTCTGGAACCGCCCAACGCCACTTCTACTATTGGAACATCGGATGCATCGCAAGAATTAGCCGGCTCGGCCTATTACTCCCGGGCTACTGCTTACTTTACCATCGAAGGTAACGACACCCTGTCCTGGAAGGTGTACTTTTCAGAAAGCCATCCTTCCAAAGAAGTGGTTATAAACCTTAGGCTACCCTATGGCCAACCCACTTATTCCTATGCAGAATGGATGTCTCAACTGCCGCTGATACTGGAAACTGCAGCGCGCGAATACCCCCTGGACTCCATAAGAACGATTAGCATAGGCCGACTTATCCTCACCGGCGATCTGGCCGTGGCCATCAGCCGGGAGTACCAGACCCGGTTTCCGCAGAAAAAGAGACTCACCACCAGCGATTATGCCGAGCTGGCCCTATTCCTGGCTCAATCCCGGTTGCAAAAAGACTTTGACTCCCTGCTCGCTCCCTTTCAACTTTACGTATCGAGCGTTGAATTGGAAAAAGCCTTTTTTACCACCCCCGATGAGATTCCCGGATACAGACAAACAGTAACCGATACAGCCCGCCTGCCTGCTTCCATATTGGATTGCATCACCTGGATCAGGGTAAAAAGGAAGTAGAGCCACGTACAACCCTAAACGAAAGATGACCCCTCGCACAGTCACGGAAGATCCTGATTCTCGAATTGTGCCACCCTTGCTTTCCGTTATAAACCATCCTGGTTCCTGCTTTTCGGAAAATCAATTTCATCACCATCATGTAACGCTTACCTCTTCACCCACAGCAAATCCCCTATTCTCTCCCTTATTTTTGAATCAGAAAAAAGTATTTTTATGCTTGCAAAACAAAAAGCTCTTATTTAACGATGAAAAAAAAGTACCTGTTTGCCCTGCTGATGGTATTCATGCTGTGGGCCTGCCAGAGGTCTCACAAAAACCAATCCCGGTTTGAGGCTAACTGGGAATCGCTTCGGCAACATCCGACCCCCGAATGGTTCCGCGATGCCAAGTTTGGCATTTATGCCCATTGGGGGCCTTACTCCGTACCCCGCTTCCGCACCGAATGGTATTCGCACTGGATGTACGTAAACGAGGGCAATCCTGAATACACCAGTCAGGACGAAATCTATCAACATCATATAAAAACTTACGGAACCCTGGATAGTTTTGGCTACAAGGATTTTATACCCATGTTTACGGCCGAGAAGTTTGACGCCAACGAATGGGCCGAATTATTCGAACGTGCCGGTGCACGCTTTGCCGGAACGGTATCGGAACATGCCGATGGCTTTGCCATGTGGGATAGTCAGCTCACCGAGTGGGATGCCATGGATAAAGGCCCCAAACGCGATGTTATGGGCGAATTGGCACAAGCCATCCGCCAGCACCACATGAAATACATTGCCACCTACCACCGCCACTGGCTTTACGCCTGGTTTCCCACCTGGGACAGCACCACCGATGCATCGCGCCCGGAATATGCCGGACTTTATGGTCCACGGGTCAAACCGGGCGACTTTGTTTACCCGGACAGCCATACCCCGGACAGTAACCGCTACTACCCCCTGGCCGATTCGGCCTTCAACCTGCAATGGCTTGCCCGCCTGAAAGAAATTATTGACCGGTACCATCCCGACCTGATCTGGTTCGACAATAAGATGGATATTATTGGAGAAACCTATCGGAAGGAATTCCTGAGCTACTACTACAACCAGGCCTTGGAGCACCAACAAGATGTAGTGGCCACCTACAAATTTAACGACCTGGCCGAAGGTACTGCTGTACTCGATGTGGAACGCGCCCGTATGAGCGAAGCCAAGGACTACCCCTGGCTTACCGACGATTCCATCGACTGGCGAGCCTGGTGCGATATAGAGAATCCCGAATACAAAAGCGTGAACCGCCTTATTGATACTTTTATTGACATCATCAGCAAAAACGGTTGTTTGTTGCTTAACATCACCCCCCGCGCCGATGGATCGATCCCCGAAGGCGTTCGCGAACGCTTGCTTAAAATAGGCGACTGGCTTCGTGTTAATGGCGAAGCGGTTTATGGAAGCCGCCCCTGGAAAATTTATGGCGAAGGCCCCACCCCGGTAACCGAAGGCCACCTGAGTGAAGAAAACAACCCCGATAATACATCCGAAGACATCCGTTTCACGCAGAAGGACGGCAACCTGTATGTTTTCCTGCTTGACTGGCCGGGCGAGAAAGTGCGCATACGGTCGTTGGGCACAGCGGGCAACTACCCAACCCAACCCATACAAACCGTATACTTACTCGGAAACGAACAGCCCCTGGAATGGAAACAAACCAAGGAGTATTTGGAAGTACAACTTCCTAATCAGGCGGGCGATTATGCCTATGTGCTAAAACTGTCCAATTGTCTCTAATCTGTATAGGTTTACCACTTAAAAGGCTGTCCGGGAATTTTTCCGGACAGCCTTTTGTGTTATCGGGACACCGTGATTTTTAAAAGATTATACCCAGGCTACCATACCAGAATCGAAATAATACCTACAATCAGTCCATACAACAGCATGGCCCAAACGGTTCTTTTCAGTATGTAACCTTCCTTGTTACCCAAGGCCAGCACCGAAGCCACCGCCACAATATTATTTATACAAACCATATTGCCCATGGCGCCTCCAACCGATTGCATGGCCAATATGGTGGTGCGGTCGAGATGCAGGCTGGCAGCAATTGAGTCCTGAATCCCCCCAAAGGTTAGGTTCGAAATGGTGTTTGAACCGGAAAAGAAGGATCCAACAGCACCCAGGTAAGCTGAGAAAAACTGCCAGGTATTCCCGGTGGCATCGGCCAGATTTCTGCCAATGAGCGACACCGCGGACTGATCTCCTCCCATCATCATTAAATTTACAAAAACAATAGCTCCCAACAAGGCCAGCAAGGGGTTGCGCATCTGATGCACCGTTTCGGTGAACGTTTGCCGCAGCACAGCACCTGATGATTTGTACCACCAGAAGGCCAGCAGCGAAACCAGTCCAAAGGGAAGAATTGAGGGAACGTATAACAAGCTGTGCGAAAAGTCGGTAGCGGTGGTAAAAATACCATCCAATCCCAACACTCCGCTGGCACTCATCGATAATTTTCCGAGCGTCCCCAAATCGAAGTGTAGCGCAGGTTCTTTGGCGCTCAGCAGGGATTTGATACCTAACTGACCAATACGGGTGAGCACCAGCAGAAGAATGGTGCCCCAAAGCGGAAATCCAGCCTTCCACAAACTTTTTCCGTTCACCACCACCGGCTGATTAGTCGTATCGGAATGAAGCAGTGCACTGGTTCCCACCGCTTCCTGTACCTCTACCGATTTTCGGCTCAGTCCGAAACCTGATTTGGCCAGCAGCACCGTTCCTACCAGTCCAACCACCCCTCCAATCAACGAGGGAAACTCGTAACTGAAGGTAGACACCCAAATATAAGGTACTACGGTGATTAACACACTGGCCAGAATAAAGCCAAGGTTCTGAAGTACCGACCTGGGTTTCACCACAAACATAAGGGCAACCGCGGGTATTATCAAGCCCGCCGAAGCATTAAGCAGGGAGGTTTTAATCCCGATCTGCATAATCTCATCGGCACTAAGTGTTAAGGCCGAGAAACCGAACCAGGTAGGCGTACCCACGGCTCCGAACGACACCGGCACACTGTTGGTGATAAGCGTTAGAATAGCTACCCGAACCGGAGGAAACCCCAACCCCACCAACACCGGAGCCGCAATGGCTGCCGGAGTGCCAAAACCGCTGGCTCCTTCAATTAAAAAGGGAAATGCCCATCCCACAATCATCAGCTGTGCAATCGGATTGTCGGAAATGGTGTTCAGCCATTGTTTTATAACCGCCAGGCCACCGGTGGCCTCCATGGTTTTAAAGAGGAATATGGCTCCGGCAATTATCAGTACCGGGGTCCAGGCTACAAGCAGTCCTTTTAGTACATTGGCATGAATCAGGTTGGGATCCTGCCGAAATATCACCAGCATAATCAGATACACGATAAAAGCCGTCAGGGGCAGTGCCTTCGATGAGGGCATGCTGTTTTTCCGGGTCATCAGGTAAATAAGCAGGAGTATAGGAAGATAGGCAAAAATGGTCTGTATCATACGGAAACATTTTAAAGAACAACATCAACTAAATCGGCAGCTACTCGGACTTGGGCGGTAGGACCAGATTGTTCGAATTGCCGGTTTGCATATACTCCTCGATATTCTCGAAGGTGGTGTGGGAAATGTTGTCCACTGCTTCGTGGGTGAAGAAGGCCTGATGGGCTGTGATCAGTACATTAGGGAAGGTTTGAAGCCGCACAAACTGGTCGTCCTGTATTACTTTCTCGGTAAAATCTTCGAAGAACAAGGCTTCCTCCTCTTCGTACACATCCAGTCCCAGATATCCAACCACGCCACTTTTAAGCCCTTCTATAACGGCTGCAGTATCAATGAGCGGGCCTCGGCTGGTGTTAACGATCATCACATTGCGTTTCATAGCACGTATGGCGTACTCGTTGATGATATGGTAGGTTTCATAGGTCAAGGGGCAATGCAACGATATGATATCGCTTTCGGCATAGATGGTTTGCAGGCTGACGTATTTGACCCCTTTGGCTTCCAGCTCTTTATTCGGAAACTTATCGTACGCCAGAACACGACATCCAAAGCCGCTGATCAATCCGATAAATATCTGTCCAATTTTACCGGTGCCAATCACCCCAATGGTTTTTTTGTGGATATCGAAACCCAGCAAGCCCTCCAGTGCAAAATTGCCGTCGCGCACACGCGAATAGGCCCGGTGCAATTTCCGGTTTAAGGCCAGGATCAGCCCAAGGGTATGCTCTGCTACTGCATAGGGAGAGTAGGCCGGCACTCGCACCACTCCAATGCCCAGTTCCTCGGCCTTGGCAATATCCACGTTGTTAAATCCGGCACATCGAAGGGCAATCAGCCTGACACCACCAGCCTTTAACTCCACCAGCACATCTTCCTGAACCTGATCGTTCACAAAAATGCATACCACATCGAAACCCTTGGCCAGAGGGGCGGTCTTTTTGTACAGGCGCGATTCGAAGTAGGTCAGCTCAAAACCGTACTTTTTGTTCACCACATTAAAAGAGCCGGACACCCAGTTCTTCGTGCTAAACACCGCCACCTTTACTACTTTTTTCTCCTTCTCTTTACTTTTTACTGTCTGTGCCATATTGTTCTGTATTAATGAAACTCAATCTTGTGTAGCAGTAACTGAATTGGAAATGAATTGTTCAGCCTTCGGCAAACTATCTTCCTATAAAAGAGGCAGAAGGCCGTCTGGAATAGAAAAAAGAGATCTGGATGGTACTACCAGAGTACTCCTTTATGTGTTTTACTACATTCATGCAGCAAGTTAAGCCTTGCAGCCCACACTAACAATGACAATGATCGTTCTATTGGGATGGTTTATCGGGTTTCGCCTTGGTACAGCGAATGGAGTTTTCTTTCATCTGCTCCCCCCATAAGTTGCTGCAAAACCTGCCAGCCGTCACTCTCATCCGATTATAGTAAGTCCTGAACAAGTTAGTGCTCCATACGGTATTCAAAAAGGGGGTAGTTGGTCTCACGCACCTTCTCAATAAGCTCGTAGTAGGGTTTATCGCAGATATCGATCATGCCCACATTGTAGTTTTCGCCATCGCTGCGGCCGGTAAGTGGTTGATCTACATATTGAAACCAGTGTGCTCCAATAATTTGCGGATTGCGCAAGGCTCCCTGAATGTAGCTTTGATAAAGTTCGCCCCTATTCACCTGACTGCTGGCTTCCCTAATGCCCGCATGAAAACTACCCCGGTCAAGGGAGCCAAAATGGAACTCGCCAATCATTATAGGGGCATCCACCCCTTCGGGAAGATGAACCTGTTCTACACTGTATTCGTATTTGTTAAAACTAACCACATCGCAAAATTCGGCTGCAGCCTGTTGAACCACAGGATTCACCAGCCAGGTAGTTTTGATGCGGAGCCACCCGCTTGAGTTCTTCATTCACGGTACGGAAATAGGTACGTGCTATTTTCCGATAAAATGCATCCAGATCTTCGCGAGCCAGTTGTTCATTGGGGGTATCGGTACGGGTCAACAGTTCGTCCCACGATGCGTAGTCCATCTGCCATTTGGCATTCAACGCCTCAATCGTATGGTAACGAGCCTTAAGATCGGCTACCAGTTCCTGCTTGGCCGGTTGTTCGGCCGGACTTCGCAGGGTAGCCAGAGCCAGGGAACGCTCCTGCCCCCAGGACATCTCATTATCTACAAAATAACCGATACACCACGCATCGCCTGCCCCGTTTTGCTGTTTTTCGACCGATTTGCGCACCGTAGCCCGAAAGCCCGGGTCGAACACATCGTGGAATTTACCCCAAAACCCTTCGGATCCTTCTATTTTTGGAGTTCCCGTAATCCATACACTTCCTACATAGGGTGTTTTTTGTTGCTTTACCATCTCCTGATCCGACATGAATCCGATGGTATTCATCCCCCAACTGCGAAGACGCTGGTGAGCCACATCGCGGTATGTATCCATCCAGATATTCCCGTACTTCCTGTACAAGTTGGACATCAGGAAGGAATAGGTGGTAAAAGGTGAATGATCCTTATAGAAACCATGCGAAGCACCATCGTCGGTGTGATAGAACCACTGGTATTCCCCCTTGGGGTCGGGCAGATTTCGAAAGTACTTTTCGCGATAAGAAATACCTGTGGTACCATACCAGGAACTCATGCAATTCAGCCCACTGGTCCAGAAAAGATAACCCTCGGGATCCACCAGCCACCATTTGCCCTGGTATTTCGCGGTATGGAAATAGCCGGTGGCTTCCAGCCGGGGGCCTGCCGCCCATCCGCCATATTGACCCCGGTTATCGGGACCCGGCCATTTGAGCCAATCGGCCTCCTCGATAAGCGCCTCGTTCTTTAAATCTTCCACCGAATGAGTTTTACCCGGCCAATCCTTATGAATGTATTGTCCAAATTCGTCCACAAAAGGAAAAAAACCGGTTGTATCGCGTTTTTCGGTATATCCCTCCACCCGCACGTTATCAATGGTAAACTGATTTTCCGTTAACGTAAAGCGCGAACTAATAGCAATTTCCGCCACAGCATCCAGGTCGGTTTTAATTTTTCCGGGTACCCCCCGCATGCCTTCCACGGTCAACTGTGGGTCGAAAACCCATGGAGTCCAGCTCAAATTGACTGAAACGGTACCTGATTGTCCGGGTTCCAGATCGATATAGTCGGAACAGAACCAGCGGTTCAGCCCTATGGTGTCGTTGCCCACAAACATTTCCACTTGAATAGATTCATCGCCGGTATTTTGTATATCGGCTTTTACCTGATACCGGCCAGTTAACTCCCAGGGATGCGCCATGGATTCCAACAATTTCACCCCCGGTTCGCGTATGGCAAAACCATTGTCCACCTGTAACACGGTATTGCCGTTCTGCTTAACGAAATGGTAGCGGGCATCCTGTTCACGGATCAAACTAGTGTCCTGCACCCCTTCAAAATCGAACAGAACCAAGGCTTTTTCGGATGCAAACAACGGCAGGGACAACAGCCATAAAGCCCAGAGCAGAACGGGTAAACTTTTTAAGATCATACAATTAGCAGATTACAGAATGGTGTTAAATGAATACTTTTTGAACTTTTTAAGTTATGAATTTTTCCATAAAAAACCTGACTCATCAGCAAGCAGAATTCACGCTCGGAACAACGGGTATTACCCGTGTTTTTACACTACATGATGCCGCATGAGTTTCAGGAAACATTCGACAGATCCTTCTTTTAACAATAGAAAGGGGGCTACCTCTTTAGGATCGCCCCCTACAAACACACTAATTAAAACATTTTTATCTATTCGCCTATCCCACAGTAGCGTATAAACCGACGGACTCTTTGGTATTCAAATTGAACTGCAAGTTACCTGCTACAACGAATCCAAACTTTAGAAGTATTTGCTTTTATTTACCTGTATTGGCCTCACGAAAAACAGTCACCTGGGAAGTACCCACTCACAAACCATCCTCCCATAACTCAAACGATTCTGCCGGTACAATCCCAGGGGGGGGGTATTTTAAAACCTGCGGCTTCTGCTGTCACTGATTCAGACCGTTATGACGAAATGGTTGAGGTTTAGTGATAAACTCAAGTGAAGTGCAGTAAGCTACCAAAGGGTATAGCAACCAGAGATCAAATTTATACATTTGTAAACCCACTAACTTAACACAGAAAATATTAACTCCTTAATTATCTAGCACATGAACTTTACTGCTACTTTACTTTGCTATTGCATGCTGCTTAACCCTGTAATTAACCGATTACCGATAATGGGTATAGATCGTGCTAAGTTCATACCAAGCTCATCTCACGCGGTAGACGAATCCATTGTCCGGCTCAACAAGCGTATGGAGGAAGCACAAAACGCCAAGGATACAACCCTTATTATCCAATCGCTTTTTGATCTAACCCAGCTGTATATGACCGAATTGGGATATACGAAAGCCTATGAATCGATTTGGAAAGCGCTAAAGCTCGCTCAGGAAAGCTCCGACAGTATCCATATGGCTCGCATTTATCAAAATTTAAGCGAACTGTACGCCATTTATGGCAAAGCCGAAAGTTCATCCGATTATATCCACCGGGCTATCCAGATTAATAAAAAATTCATTGCTAGAGACTCGGTGAACGCTACCGCACTGACCGAAAACTATTTTAAGGCTACTGTAAACTTTATAACGGTCGATAAATTTGATCTTGCCGGGGCTTACTCCGACTCCTGTCTGCACCAGGCCAATCTGCTCCGGCAGGACACCCTCCATAAATGTTACATCTTCACCGCAAAGGCATACCTTGCCATACAACTGGGTGAACTGGTACTTGCCGAAAACTACCTGAACCAATCGTTAAAGGTATTCGAGTCCATCCCTGTGGATTACCCGAACTATGCCATTCACAAGAGCTACCTGGTATTCGTTTACGCCTACCTTGGCGATCTTTACTTTCAGATGGGCCGCTATCCGGAAAGCAAAGCCTATTATCTCCAATGTCTTGACACCATGAAATACTTGAACTCGCATCTTGGCTTACGGCCTTATGTGCTCTACAATCTGGCAAGAACCTATAACAGTAACCTGGAGTTTGAGAAAGCCTATAACGCCATGAGACTGTCCAAACACATGTACGACAGTGTGTATGGTATAAAAAGCGAACAAAACATTCAATTGCTGGAAGTGAGAAATAATCTGCAGGCAGAAATCAATAAAAAAAACAAGGAACTCTACCAAAAAGCCCTCGTACTTTCGCAAAAAGAGCATTCGTTATTCAGGATCAAACTGGTACTGGCCGCCATTGTTTTCATCATTCTGATTCTGATCGTATACGCTCGAAATAAAATTCATAGGGACAAGTTCCAACTCGAAAAAGAAATACGCGATCGGGAAATTTATTTAAAAGAAAAAGCGGCAGAAGAATTACTGGAAGTCAAAAATAAAGAACTTACCACCTATACCCTTCAATTTATTGAGAAAGAAAAAACCATAGCCGAACTTAATGAATTGCTTAAAAACCAGATGGGAGGTTTGGAGCATAAAAAACAACTAACCAGCGTGAATAGCGGCAGCAACTTGTGGGAGGAATTTAATCATCGCTTTAATTCGGTTAACACGGGCTTCTACGAACGTCTGCATAGCCAATTTCCCCAGTTGAGTTCTACCGAGCTTAAGCACTGCGCCCTTATTAAGCTCAACTTTTCGGGGAAAGAAATGGCTCACTTACTAGGCATATCCACCAGCAGTGTTCATATCTCGCGCCATCGTTTGCGAAAAAAAATGGGTTTGGATCGTGAAACCAGTTTAAGTTCCTTTATTTCCAAGCTCTAACCAACCCGACATGTTGGAACAATTCCCTTCATCCGTTTCATGATTTCACACTTCCGGCGTCCATTTCCGGCAATGGGCATCGGAATTAAACGGTATGACCCTGAATATAGTGAATTACTAAGAGAAATCTTCCGAGGTATTGACAGCGGGTTGCTTTAAAACGCCTTTTAAAAACTAACTCATGCAATTTTATTGAGAAGTATACGGGTTGATTAAAAACACTTCCGAAGGGGTACGGAAAAATTCGTTCTTCAGATATTAAAAGTGGTTAGAAATCCATGCCGATCTGGATTAGTGAATATCCAAACGGGAATAAAAGACTCATGTATATCTCATTGAAGTTCCTGTAAACTTACTTTGTGTGAGAGATTGGTTTACTTAAAACAATCTACATGTTACGAATTCATTTTCGGTTTTTATTACTGCATAACGATAAATGGGATCTATTTTTATGAAATTTTCTAAATTGCTATCAATAATCTTCATGAGAATCCTTTTTTTAGCCTGATCCATAATGGTCTTGAAAAAACAACTCTGCAAGTCTGCTTTAGGAAATCAGTTACACCCGAAATATGAATCCTTAACCGATATGAAACTGGTGAGATTATTCGACCTATTTTTAATTATACAAACTATTTAACCAATGATTTATAATCTGATACCTACCAACCATATGCCAATCATGCAAATGTACCGTGCTATTGTGGTGCTGTTCATCTTTGGGTTCTCCGCCACCGCCCAAGCCCACCCCCCCCAGTACCCCTATACCACTCCGGTTACCACACAACAGTGGCAGGTGGTGGATTTGGTGTTTGAAGCGCCTGCTGGCAAAACCGATCCTTTTACTTCAAATTTTAGTGCCGTGTTCTCCTCCGAAAGTGGTGCAGAAAAAACTCTTTACGGTTTCTATAACGGAAACAAGCAATGGATACTTCGCTTTTCTTCGGCCGATACGGGCAACTGGTCGTTTATCACCCAATCGGATCGGCCGATGCTTCAGGGCAAAACCGGACGGGTACATGTTGTGCCCAATACAGTACAAGGCCGCCACGGAGGGATTGTTACCCGTACCGATGAGCCCCAATACCTGTTTTACGAAGATGGTACCCCGTACTTTCAAATGGCCTTTGAATGCGATTGGTTATTTGCATTGGATTACCACAATCCGTTAGGGATCCCAAAAACCGAACAGCTGCTGGATGTACTGAACGAGTATTGTTTTAACCAGGTAGTTACCACCCTGTACTCGTTCGATGTGTCATGGCCGAAAGATTCGCTGTTGAAGCTACACCCCGAACACGAATATGGGGGCGATCTGGAAATTTTTCCCTTTCAGGGAACCAACGCCCAACCGGATTTTAGTGGGCTGAATGTAGACTTCTTTCAAAAATTCGATCGCGTAATCGCTGCCCTGCACGAGCGAAATATTACCATTCACCTGATGCTCTATGTGTGGAACAAAATGGTGAACTGGCCCCAGCCCGAATCGGAAGCCGACAACCGGTATTTCGACTATATCATCAAAAGATACCAGGCCTTTCCGAATGTGATTTGGGATGTATCGAAGGAAGCCCTGAACAACAAAAGATGCACGGAAGCCTATGGGTTGGAACGTATCGGGCGCATTCGCCGGCTCGATGCCTACCATCGCCTGGTGTCGGTACACGATTATGGTTTTTGTGTTCGAAACGCTGATGCGGTAGATTTTATCTCGGTTCAGAGCTGGAGTTCGGAGATCTATAATTTTATGCACAACCTGCATACCAGCTTTCCGCAAAAACCGGTACTGAATATTGAACACGGGGGCTACGAACTGTCGCCCTACGTAGTTTTTCCCGGCGATTTTATCGATCCGGAAATATGCCTGCGCCGGAATTACCAGATTCAGTTTGCCGGAGTGTACAGCACCTATTATTGGCAGGGTACCTCGTGGAATGCCATTATTCATAATCCCTTGGAGCAAGCCGAAAATGTGAGTAAACCCCGGTTCGATTACTACCGGAACATGGTCGGATTTTTCGAAAAATTCCACTTCGATCGGCTGAAACCCTTTCCGCAATGTAATTTCAGCGGCTATTGTATGAGCGATGGCGACTCGCTGTTTTTAGTTTACCTGCCCAAGGAAAACTACCAGTATACCGCCTACTACACGGCACCCATTTATTCCGAAACCGGCACCGTGCAGTGGTTTAATACCCTCACCGGCGAATACACCGAAGAAAAAGCCTATACCGGCACTCCGCTGATGAACCCCTGGTTTCGCGAGGCGGATGCGGTTCTGATACGCAGACATTGAAATTCTAACATCTTTAAACAATAAAAGGAAACAATCCTATGAAAGCGCTACGAAAAATGGTATGGAGCCCCTGTTTGGTTCTGTTTTTTAGTACCGGCAGTTATAGCCAGACGGTCGATTTTAGCTTTAAAAATGAACAATTGCCCATAGAACAACGCGCCGAAATGCTGGTTTCGCAGATGACCCTCGAAGAACAGATCGGGCAGTTGGTCAATGCTGCAGAGGCGCTTCCGCGCTTTGATATTCCGGCATACGACTGGTGGAACGAAGCCCTGCATGGCGTAGCCCGAAACGGAAAAGCCACAATTTTTCCTCAGGCCATTGGACTGGCGGCAACATTTGATCCCCAACTGGCACAACGTGTGGGAGATGCCATTGCCACTGAAGCCCGGGCCAAGTTTGCCCTTTCCCAGCAATTGGGCAACTACAGCAAGTATGCCGGGCTCACCTTTTGGACCCCCAATATCAATATCTTCCGCGATCCACGCTGGGGGCGTGGTCAGGAAACCTATGGCGAAGATCCGTTTTTAACCTCGCAAATGGGTATTGCCTTTGTTAAGGGTTTACAGGGCGACAACCCGCAGTACTTAAAAACGGCAGCCTGTGCCAAGCACTTTGCGGTACATTCGGGCCCCGAGTCGCTACGGCACCATTTTAATGCAGAACCCAGCCCACAGGATTTGTACGAAACCTACCTTCCTGCCTTTGAGGCATTGGTAACCCAGGCGCATGTAGAAGGGGTAATGGCCGCCTACAATGCGGTGTATGGCGAACCCTCGGGCAGCAGCACCTTTCTGTTACAGGATCTGCTCCGCAAGCGGTGGCAGTTCAAGGGATATATTGTTTCCGACTGTGGAGCAGTCAATGGCATTTGGGAGAACCACAAGAAAGCAGCAAGCCCCGAAGAGGCGGCAGCTCTGGCTCTAAAAGCCGGGATGAACCTCAACTGCGGCACCACTTTCGAGAGTTTGACCAAAGCCGTAGCTGAAGGACTGGTAAGCGAGCAACTCATTCACGACCGTACCCGCGAACTGCTGATGACCCGTTTCCGGCTAGGACTTATGGATGCTCACCCCGATAAGAATCCCTATGTGCATGCCGATCCGGAAGAAATTCACAGCCAGGCACACAAGGATCTGGCACGCGAGGTAGCCCAAAAATCCATCGTGTTGTTAAAAAATGAGAACCATACCCTGCCCTTGTCCAAAACGATTAAAATACCTTATCTGACCGGGCCTTTCGCCAATTCGGCCGATATGCTCATGGGCAATTATTACGGGGTGAGTTCGGATCTGGTAACCCTACTCGAAGGTATAACCGACAAAATGGCACCGGGCACTTCCCTCAACTACCGTAGCGGTGCCCTGCCCTTTCAAAAAAACCTGAACCCGCTTAACTGGGCGCCCTTTGAAGCCGGAGAATCGGATGTTACCATTTGCGTGGTGGGCATTACAGCTGACATGGAGGGCGAAGAGGTAGATGCCATTGCCGCCGAGCACAATGGCGACCGCGAAGATCTAAAACTGCCCCAAAACCAAATTGACTATATCCATCAAATAGCCGAAAAGATAAAGGGTCCCCTGGTGCTGGTTATAGCCAGCGGTAGTCCGGTATCGCTGGAGGGCATTTACGAGTACTGCGATGCGATATTGCAAATATGGTACCCCGGGGAGCAAGGTGGAAATGCCGTGGCCGATGTGCTGTTTGGCGATGTATCGCCTTCGGGGCATCTTCCCATTACCTTCCCCAAAAATGTGGAGCAACTCCCCCCATTCGAAACGTACTCCATGCAAGGGCGAACCTATAAGTACATGAAGGAAGAACCCTTGTTTCCGTTTGGTTTTGGGCTCACCTATTCCAAAACCGAACTGAGCAATCTGCGGGTCAGTTCCCAGGTGTTTCGCCCCAACCAAAGTCTGGAGGTGAAGGTTACGGTTCAAAATACCGGCGACTGCCGTATGGAAGATGTTATTCAGTTGTACCTGCTTCCGGAAGAAAACACCGAAAATCTTCCTCAAGCCAGTCTCAAAGCCTTTCAGCGGGTGGCTCTCGAAAAAGGAGAACGTAAAGAACTCACCTTTTCCATCAACAGCGAAAACCTGAAAGTGGTGAATGTGAAGGGCGAACGCGTTTGGCGAAAAGGAAATTATCGCGTAGTTGCCGGCAATGCATCGCCCGGGGCAGTAAGCGTTAAATTGGGTGCGGCAACACCTGTGGAAACCCGAATTTCGTTAAAATAGATCTTTACACATCGAAGGGTATCTTTGGATGCCTATGAACCAGCAACCGGCTACTGCAGCGCTTAGGGAAAACGTTGCGGTAGCCGGTTGGTGATTTATTAACGGTTACTACAGCTGAAGTGGTTCAATCTGCACCACAATCTGTTATTTTCTGTACGCATCCATCCGCTTCATGGCATCGCCTTCGTATTTGCGTTGCAGCTGCCATTTGGGGCGGTCGAGGGTAAGTTCCCAGGCAAACAGTTTTTTGTATAAGTCGCGCACCAGATCGGGGTATTGCAGAGCCAGGTCGTTGGTCTCCGAAATGTCTTCGGCCAGATTGTAGAGTTCGGCAGGGCGGTCGGGGTAACGAAGTAACTTCCAGTCGCCCTCGCGGATGGCTCCCCGGTTTTCTTTTTTCCAGTAT
>QKEH01000165.1 GCA_003252385.1 Bacteroidota bacterium
CGAAATGGATATCATGAGCCATAAAGGCTTGCAGTACCCCCAAGGCTTCGCCAAAATCCTCTTTAAAGCTGCTCATTGTTTTGGGCTATTCTATTTGGGTACTAAGATTGTAATTTTAATGCGGATTCTCAATGGATATTTTTTGGGTGCATTTTAAAAGGGGGAAGTAGGCAGCATGGTTAGGCCGTACCAGGTGAGTTGCCGGATAACATTTAAATCTCTGTACCGGGTACAAATTACTGAGTGCCCCGGTATCAAACAAAAAGTAAAAATGTCACAGTTTGGGACAGTGTTGCAATTCCCTGCTTCCTTTCTCACAACTCACCATCCCAGATCTCAAATCCTTTGAAAGTAGAAGTTAGAAGGTGGAGGAGCCACTCACCCCCCATGGCGCAAGTGTCGTGCTTGTGTCTTATTATTTATATAGCCTCAGATCGATCCGAAAGTTTTTGAAAATTCTCCAATTTTCCTCTGTACGCCTTTATCCATAGAGGGTTAATGGCGGATTTCGAGTCTAAAAGTCCCTGTTATTGAACAATTTTAGTTGTTTGGCCTGTTTTATTCGCTTAGCGGGTTGCTACCGATCGAAGGGAGTTCCCGGGGGCTAATTGCAATACACTTCCATCTCACCTAATCCCATCCGATAGAATTCTCCGTCCGGGTAGCTGTTTTTGCGTAGTTTTGTTCCTAAAATCCGGATATATCTTGCATTACATGGATCGAAAGTAAAAACTTGTGGTTGCTCATAATCCGGAAGGGGATAATCTGTGATAATCCTAAGGGTTTTCCATTCTACTCCATTTAATGAAGCTTTTATCTCAAAATCGACAGGAAATCCATAGGAAACCATTCCTTTTTCAGTGATCGGATACAGAACAACTCGCTTGACGCTGTAGTTCTTTTCTAAATCAACACTGATCCATTCCTCATGATTGGCATGCGCCTGTGTTGTATCACTCAGCCAACCTTTGGACCACGAAAAAATACTTGCAATTACATTATCGTTTATGGATCCTTGAAAGAAGCCTTTCTGTTCTGCTGAACTGGAGGCAAGAACTGTCTTGGTATGTGCTATATTGAAATCACTTTCAATAACGTTGGTGTTACGTAGTATTTGTCTGAGAGTAAGAAAAAGTGTGTTTGCCTGGGTTCTTATTTTTTGCTCCAATCGATCATTAATGCTCGTTCTTTCGTAAGGAGGGAAGATGGAGTTTAAATTTACCCTTGAAGAAGAACATTGAATCGAATTTTGCAGTAATAACTGCTCTGCCATTTGTTTCTCTTCTACTATTTGAAATCTTACATTCACATCATCAAAAGTATAGTGGAATAACAATATCACATTCTTTTTATTTAATATGTTCTGATATTCTTCGATCCAATTGAAGATTTGGGTGGTATGGGATCGTAATAATTGATAGGGCAAGGGGAGTACCACAATTTGTGGCTGATATGCTGCGACCTGATCGTTAATGGCACGCAGGTATTCTTCAGGAGATGAATAATCAATTGTGGCTTCATTAATGCGGATTTGGAAATTTCTGACATCAAATCTTTTTCTTACGATCTCGATCGATTGTGGATGGATGATATCCATATCATACTCATCAACAGTAGTATCCTTAACGGTGTTTAACACCAAAACCTTCACAGCTTCATCATGCCCTTTATCAGATCTGCCAAGTATATTGTAGTCTAAATTCAGATCCTTTAATGAGAATTTTTGCACACTGTCATTTAATTTAGGAACTCTTTGGTTCGGTAGATTCTTATATTCATTTGGTATCAGATTGCTGCTCATCAGGGCTTCATAAAAGGCATCAGCATAACATTTGGCACCAACACTATTTAGATGACCATCCAGTTCTCCAAATGTTGAACCTGACACAAAAACAGGATGAATTTGTAGATATTCGGAACCAAGTTCTTGAATAAAATAAGACTTAATGGGTAAGTCTTGGTTCGAATCGAATAGGACCAGTTTAGAATTAGCTGCTTTGATGGTTTCAGTTAATCGTTTCAATTTTTCAAACGTTTCTGGCATTTGTAAGTAACGAATTGCGTTTGGTTTTCGTAGGTCAATATGTTGAGTTACTATTTCCACAATCCTCTTTTTATCATGTAGCAAGGGTAGCCTCGATATTTGCCCGGTAAGCCAGTTTTCGTTCTCGGCATAATATTTACAGATGTAACGGAAAGTGAAGGAATATTTAAACAGCCTATTCAGGAAAATAGTTGGATCATGTGCCGTATCAATATATCTTTTAGTGGTATCTATTTGTGTTAAATCACCATTATTAAAAATGGTGAAATTTTTATAGGGGGTTCGAAATTCAAGCTTTGATACTAGTGGGATAGTACAATTAAATAAGATAAGATCTGCGTTGAAATGCAACATATCCTGAACCAGCAGAGCCATCCTTTGCACATCTCGCTCTCCTCCATCTACAGAGCAATTTATAATTTCGATTCGATGACCCTCCTTTGTAAATTGATCTCTAAGTTGTCGCACATAATTATTGGGACTTTCACTATCAACACCTGTTGATATGTCAAAAACAATTATCCGGAAGTAGCCATTATGTTTTTGCGGTTCAAATTCTTCATCGTTGAACCCAAGACTATTTATGGTGAAACTGGGATTGTAATAGGCTGGAGAGGCATGGAAATCAGATACTCCAGGCGCGTATTTGTAACCAATAAGAGAATCGTTGGTATATACCTGCGGAAAATGTCTGATGCGCAGTTTTTGAAAAAAAAACAGATGGAAGGTTCCTTCAAGTAATAGAATAAAAGTTATCAATATAATTCCAACTTTCTTAAGAGTGCGACACATAGTTGTAAGTGATAGTCTATGAATGTATTAAGGTGTATTGAGGTTTCAAGATGTAAGTATTCTTAACATTACTTATCTTTCTGAAGATGGATAAAAGTAGTAAAGTTCATGGAAATGTTAGCGGAATATGTATAAACAATTGGCACACTCCTTGCTGGTTTAGAAAAATATATGGCAAATAAAGGGTACCTTTACTGCCTCGTTGGCAAACGATAAACCCAGAAAGCATAAACTATGAACTTACCCAGTTTATTTCGATCCTATAAGCACCGGCGTTTTAATTACATTCCTGTAAAATACGATCAGCAGAAAGAGGAGTTGCAGGAGCGTATCCGGCGGGTAGAGGGTGAAATGGAAACCCAACCCGGCCATGAATACGAGTCGAAGTTGTTCCGCGGGGCATTTCGGCATGTCTCCGGCTATCGCACAAAGGCCAACCGGGCATCCACCTTTCGGGTGATCATTATTATTGCCATACTGGCAGCCTTTATTTTCTTCTTGTTTTCCCTATAAGCCTGCTTCTGCAATGGCCGATATCATTCAACTACTCCCCGATGCCGTAGCCAACCAGATTGCTGCCGGCGAGGTGGTGCAACGCCCCGCCTCGGCCGTAAAAGAACTGGTGGAAAATGCGGTGGATGCCGGAGCCGATGAAATATTGGTAATTCTGAAAGATGCCGGGCGCACGCTGATTCAGGTGATCGATAACGGCATGGGCATGTCCGAAACCGATGCCCGTCTGGCTTTCGAGCGGCATGCCACCTCTAAAATACGCACGGCTGCCGATCTTTTCCAAATACGTACCAAGGGTTTTCGGGGTGAGGCATTGGCTTCTATTGCGGCCATTGCCCAGGTAACGCTTCGTACCCAACAGGCCGGAGAAGAAATTGGTACTGAAATCCAGATCAATGGTTCCGAAGTCGTATCGCAGCAACCGGGCAGTTTTGCACAGGGATCTAACTTTAGCATTAAAAACCTGTTTTACAATGTTCCGGCACGCCGGAAATTCCTGAAAAGCAACACTACCGAACTTAAGCACATTATCAACGAATTTCAACGTATTGTACTGAGCCACCCCGAAATTGCTTTCCACCTGCGCCACAACGATGCCGACATTTATCAATTGCCCGTTACCAACCTGCGACAGCGCATCATGCACGTGTTTGGGAAAAGTATCAATACCAATCTGAACAACCTGAACTCCGATGCTACCCTGGTAAAGCTGACCGGGTTTATTGGCAAACCCGAAAATTCGCGAAAAACCTCCGGCGAGCAGTTTTTCTTTGTCAACCGTCGCTACATGCGCCATCCGTATTTTCACCGTGCGGTGATGCGGGCCTACGAAAACCTGCTGCCTCCCGATGCGTTTCCCAGCTATTTCATCTACTTCGATATCAATCCGGAAACTATCGATGTAAATATCCATCCCACCAAAACAGAGATCAAGTTTGAAGACGAGCAGGCTCTGTACCGCATCATTCAGGCTGCAGTGCGCGAAGCCCTGGGCAAGTCGAGTGTTATGCCTTCCATCGATTTTGATACCGAAGGGGTGATTGATATTCCCGTAATTCGCAGTTCCACGGAATTTACACCTCCCGAAATAAAAATAAATCCCCATTTCAATCCCTTCGACAACGAATTGCCATACCGTTCGGGCGTTGGGAGCAGCAACAGTTCGTCCGGTTACCGGCGCGACAGTTCGCCCCCCGATGGATGGGAGTCGCTTTTCCCTGAGATGGGCAATCCTGAGAACATTCCCAGTCAATCGGCTCTGGAGTTCGAAGGTTTTGGCCATGTGGACGAAAAACTTCCGGTGGCTTCGCAGTCGCAATACATCCAGGTAAAAAACCGTTACATTCTTACCCCGGTCAAATCGGGGGTGATGCTGGTTGATCAGAAACTGGCCTACGAGCGCATCCTGTACGAGCAATTCATTTACAGTGTGGCTCACAATCACGGCATAGCTCAACGCCAGCTGTATCCGGCCAAAATCGATCTGGATCCGGCTCATTATCTGCTTATTCGCGAAATTAAGGACGAGCTGGCATTGTTGGGCATCGACCTGGGCGACCTGGGAGGGAATACCATAGTGGTCAACTCCTGTCCGGCCGGAATTGAAAGCAACGATCTGCCGGGCTTGGTGGAATCACTGCTCGAGGAATATAAGCAAACCGGTCAGAAACCGGGGGCTTCGGTAACCAAGGCCGTGGCCGCTTCGCTGGCCAAAGCCGCTTCCGCAGGCTATGTAAAGGCCATGCAGGCATCTGAAATGCAGCAGTTGGTCGATGAACTTTTTGCCTGCGAGAACCCCAACTATGCCACCGACGGAAAAAAAATAACGAAAATTATTCAGCTGGGTGAACTGGAAAAGTTCCTGAGTTGATGCAAATATCATAACAAACTGAGTTGAGGGTTGTTTACCCTAGTAATGAATACACCAAAGCATGAACTATTACAGTAGAAGAGGGGGCTTTTTAGACACCGTGCCCCCGGTAACCAAAACGATATTGATTATCAATGTTGCAGCTTTCATTGTCGACTTTTTTGTTCGGCACGTCTTGCAGATGTATCTGGCTCTGTACAGTTTCAATACCGGGGCTTTTAAACCATATCAGTTGGTATCGCACATGTTTTTACATGGCAGTGTAGGTCATATTTTCTTCAATATGTTTGGCTTGTTTATGTTTGGACGTGTGCTGGAGAGTGTACTGGGGAGCAAGCGGTTTTTCACCCTGTACTTCCTGTCGGGTATTGGAGCCGCTTTGTTACAGCTACTCATTTACCAGATGCAAGGGGCGCCTGCAATCATGATTGGTGCTTCGGGAGCTATCTTTGGCGTTTGTGCTGCCTTTGCCATGATGTTCCCCAATGTGGAGCTGATGATACTTTTCTTCCCGGTGCCCATTAAAGCCAAGTACCTAATGCCCATTTATGCGGGGTTGGAACTTTTCTTCGGAGTGGCCAGCTTCAAGGGCGATAACATAGCCCACTTTGCCCACCTGGGTGGGGCGGTTGTGGGGTTTGTTTTAATAAAATTGTGGAAACGAAATCAATACAGAGAATACTAATAGTTTTACCTTTGTAGTACCTATTTATTTGATAGCGAGTTATGCAGGGAATAGCGGATGAAATTAAAGCCTCCTTTCGGCAGGGATCGGTGCTCACCAAGTTGATCTACATCAACCTGGGGGTGTTTATAGTGGTCAAGGTACTGTCGGTATTTTTTATTCTGTTCAATTCCTCACTGGGGGGGTTTGAGGAAAAATCAGTGGTCTTCCAGAGCGATTTCCTCACCTACCTGATGTTTCCGGCCAGTCCGGCACGCTTCATTTTCCGCCCCTGGAGTGTATTGAGTTATATGTTTCTGCACTTCGGGTTCTTGCACATCTTGTCGAACATGCTTTGGCTCTTTTGGTTTGGCCGTATTTATATGAAGTACCTTACCGAAAAACAACTGCTTACCACCTATTTGCTGGGCGGTATGGCGGGAGCCGGTATGTTTATGCTGGCCTATAATATTTTCCCGGGCTTGGTGAAGGATGCTTACACTGCTGAAGTTCTGGGGGCATCAGCATCGGTCACTGCCATTGTTATGGCCGTTTCCTTCTATGCACCGAATTACACCGTGTATTTGCCCTTTCTGGGGCCGGTGAAAATCAAATACATCGCACTGGTGTATCTGGTATTGGATATTATGCAGATTGCTTCATCGAATGCCGGCGGGCATATAGCGCACCTGGGCGGGGCTCTTTACGGTTACCTGTTTACCACGCAGCTTCGTAAAGGCAAAGATGTGGGAAAGAGCTTTTCCCGAATAGCCGACTCGGTGGCCGTGTTCTTTAACCGCAAACCGCGCATGAAAGTAGCTTACAAAAGTCAGGCGCGTAGCATGTCCGATCAGGAGTACAACCAGTCCAAGGCGGTGACGCAAAAGGAAATAGACCGGATTTTGGATAAAATTGCCCGTGCGGGCTACGACAGCCTTTCGAAACAGGAAAAGGAAACTCTTTTTAAAATGAGTAACAAAAGTTAGCAGCAACCCAACTCCACAGCGCAGCCAATACACAACGCATGAGAAAACTGGTGAAGAGAATAATACTCTGGGCTAATGCCCTTTTTGCCTTGTTGCTGCTGGGATCCTATATTTCCAATGCAGTCAGCCCGGAGGTGCTATGGCTGTTCGCTTTCTTCGGCCTCTTATACCCGTTTTTAGTGGTAATCAATTTGGGTTTTGTGGTTTTCTGGCTCTGGCGGGGTAAATGGTATTTTCTGCTGTCGCTGGTACTTATTCTTTCGGGCTGGAGCAATGCCAGCCGATACCTGCAATGGGCAGGTAATACCACCCAAGGTGGACGAAACGAAATAAAGGTGCTCTCTTACAATGTACGCCTCTTTAACCATTATCAATGGGATGCCCGGCCGGCTGTTCGCGACAGTATCCTGAATTTTATTTCGAACGAAAAACCCGATATTGTTTGTTTTCAGGAATACGTTACCGTTACCAACCGGACATCGGACAGCGAAGCGCATACCGATAAACTGCTGCCAGGTTTTGCCGGCAAACACATTTTTTACACCTATAAAACCAATGTGAATTCCAACTACGGTCTGGCTACGTATAGCAAATTCCCGATCGTCCACAAGCACAGTCTTCGGTTTAAAGATTCCTACAATTCCTGCATTGTTACTGATGTGTCACTGGGCGAGGATACCCTTCGTATTTTCAATGTGCATCTGCAATCCATTAAGTTGAAGAAAACCAAGTACAGCTCTATGGACAGCCTGGGTCATGGATTTAATGCCAAACAGCTGGAAGAGGTGAAGGACATCTCGGATCGCCTGCGTCTGGCTTACATTAAAAGGGCACGGCAGGTCGACGAACTGAATGCCTACATTCGTCAGTCGCCCTATCCGGTGCTGGTGTGTGGCGACTTTAACGATACCCCGGTATCCTATACCTACCATACCATTCGGGGCGATCTAACCGATGCTTTCCGCAGTGCGGGGAAGGGAATTGGCAATACCTACCGGGGTAAGTTTCCTTCTTTCCGGATCGATTATATTTTCCACTCTCCCGAATTCCAATCGGCGAATTATAAAACCCATCCGGTAGATTACTCCGATCATTACCCGGTAAGTTGCTTTTTGAAGCGTGTCCATTGAGTTCAACCCCCAAAAAAGAGGTTATGAAAGTTACCGTATGCCGGAAAGAACACTTTAATGCAGCGCACCGCCTGCACAATCCGCAGTGGGATGCTGCCACCAACTTAAAGGTATTTGGCAAATGCAACAACCCGAACTTCCATGGGCATAACTACGACCTGGTAGTAAAGGTGCGTGGAGACATAGATCCCGAAACCGGTTATGTCATGAACCTGGGTCATTTAAAGGATCTTATTCGGGAGCAGGTGTTGGACTATCTGGATCATAAAAATTTGAACCTCGACATAGCTGAATTTCGCGATTTGAACCCCACGGCCGAAAATATTGTGGTGGTTATCTGGAACAGACTGCAACGCCACCTCAACCCCGAATTGGAACTATCGGTGACTCTATGTGAAACCGAACGTAATTTTGTGGAATATCATGGCGGGTAAGTGGATACCACGTTTGCGAAAAGGTGTGGTATTTATCTTTTTACTACCCATTCGCTTTTACCAGTTGGCCATTAGTCCGTATTTGCCATCCAGTTGCCGGCATGTGCCTACCTGTTCCAATTACTCCATTGAGGCGTTGCGGGTGCATGGCTTATTTGTGGGGCTGTATCTGGCGTTTCGCCGGATAATCCGTTGCCACCCCTGGGGAACGGAAGGATATGATCCGGTGCCGCCTCCAAAATTCTGGAAGAAGAAAAAGGAATCACAGGACACCGCGGGGTAGGGCTTGGGTATTTTACACGGGTTGGCAACGATTCCCGTAAAGGGAAACGCTAATTGTTTTGGGCTTTGGGCAGGGTAAATTTAAAGGTACTTCCCACATCAGCCACACTTTCCACCCATATCTCGCCTCCATTCTTGTTAACAAACTCTTTGCACAGTATGAGCCCTAAACCCGTTCCGCCTTCATCGGCAGTTCCACGGGTCGATACGTTTTTATCAATACGAAAAAGCTTCTCCAGGGCATCCGGCTTGATGCCTACTCCGTTATCCTGAATGGCCACTTCCAACAGCCGAGAGGATAATCTCACCGTTTTCGCGGGTATATTTAATAGCATTCGATATCAGATTGCGCACTACGGTTTTTATCATATTACTGTCGGCTATCACATCGCTTGTTAAAGGAATGCTGTTGACCAGACGGATGTTCTTTTTAGCCGATTGATTCGTGAGCAGGGAGATATTTTCATCGGCAATGGTATGCATATCCAGGGTTTCGGGGGTTATCTTAATTCGTCCGGTTTGCGCGCGCGACCACTCCAGCAGGTTTTCGAGCAGGTTGTAACTGTGTTTGGAGGTTTCGTTCAGGATACCGATAAACTCATGAATTTTTTCTTTCGAATAATCGTCCAGGTTCTCCAACAACAACTCGGTAAAGCCCAGTAATGTATTGAAGGGGTTCTTCAGGTCGTGCGCTATAATGGAGAAGAACTTGTCCTTAGTGGCGTTGAGTTCGCGCAACTGGGTGGTACGTTCCTCGACCTTTTTTTCCAAACTGGCATTTAATTCCTTGAGTTCTTCATTCTGTTGGTGAATAGTTGCT
>QKEH01000043.1 GCA_003252385.1 Bacteroidota bacterium
TACATCGATATCGTTGAAGAGTACACCGTTAGCTGTAGTTGTGGTCAGGCTGCCGCCTTCGTTGATGTTGGTGTTGTAGGTGTCGGGGTTCGCAACGGGTGGGTCGTTAACGGCCGTAGTTTGGATGGTACGGGTAACGGGGATGCTGGAGAGCGTGCCGTCCGAAATTATAAACGAAACTACCCGGTTGCTGGTATTGGGGTTTGCGGTGTTGATATTGTTATACCGTACCATTCGCAGCGCGCCTTGATAGATGGATGACGGTTGTTTGCCACTCAGGGTTAACACGCCGGTGGTGCTGTTGTAGCTTTGAGTAAGACCTGATAGTGGGGTAATAGACAAGCGGTCTTCGGCAGGAACAAACCCGCTTCCAATGGAGATAGTTGCCGATACGAGGTCATCCAGATCGGGGTCCATGGCCTGAATGGATGAGGTGATGATTTTTGCTGCTTCATCTTCGCTATAGGCAAGGGCACTAACTTCGATATTGCTCAGTACCGGAGCATCATTTACGGGGACAATGGTAAGATCCACCCGGGCAGCTGTTCGGGAAACCTCATAGCCATCGGTTATGTAATAGGTAAAGGAGTCCTGATGATTCTCGGAACCATTGTGGGTATAGGTGAAGGCACCACTGCTGGAAATGGACAGCAAGCCAAAGGGTCTGACCCGATCCGTTATCGCCATTTGTGTCGTTGGAAAGCACGCCTGGAGCGGTAATTGTTGCGCTCCCCCCCTCCTGGCATGCGTTGGTATACGAGTCATTAACAGCTACGGGATAGTTGTTGACCAATTCCCAGTTCGAATACACGATGCTGCCCACTTCGCCGGTGCCATCGGCAGGCGTAACACTAAACCCAATATACAAGCCACGGTAGGCTTCCGGAATGATAAGGGTGAACGGAGCATTGGCTGAACTAAGGGTGGCTATGGTAGTGGCACCCGAGCCATTGCTGTTGGGCGAGGTATACCAGTGTATTATCGAATTGGCTTCGGCATCGGAACCCGGAGTATCCGTATAAATGTAGTTTGCAGTAATTACATTTCCGGGAACATAAGGCCCGAAAGGGGCAATTTGTACCGAACTGGCTACGGGAACGGCTCCAACATAGAGGAAGGATAAAAGGGAGAATCCTCCGGCAATCAGGAGCGATTTGAAAGGTAAAAACATCTTCATAACAAGTAGACTTGAAACGGGTGGGTAAAATTAGTGAAACAACGGTACTATGGCCGAAAGTATTTGATAAAAAGTGCATTTGCTTCCTTAAAGGAGCAGCTTGCGCAGAGGAAAGTTTTTTACAATCCTCCTTCGGGGGTAAATTTACTGAGTACTATGGTGCTAATATCGTTAATTGCGGCAGAACCGGTGAGGATGTATCCTCCGTCGGCAGTAAAGTCGAAGCCATGAGCCGTAAAGGCGCTGTTAGATCCACTGTAAAGGGTTTGCAGATGGTTGCCGTCCAGGTCGGTCATGGCCAGGTACATGCTTCCTCCATCGGTATTGCCCGAGGTAGATCCACAAAAATACAGTTGCCCGTTATGCAGGGTAAGTTGATTTACCTCCCGAAGCCCATCTGCGCTATAAGCCTGGCTCCATTGCACCTCCATGGATTCGTTGATGTTGAAAAGCTGGATTTCTGACTGACCGGAGAGATCCGGCTGCACTTCACAGGCTATCAGGAAATTTCCGTTCGGGTCGGGGAGAATGGCTTTGGCTACCGAGCTCAGGCCCGGCTTAATGCCTTCCTGTGGGATGGCACTGCGTTGCCCGTTCCATTTAAGGATGTAGATTCCGGGCAGGGCAGACTGAACGCCCTGGGGAATATGATAGCCGGCAAAGAGGAACATGTTGTCCAGCTCGGTAATGGCATAGGCCACTTCGTCGAGCGCATTGCCCTTGTGGTTGAACAGTACAGAATCGCCCTGGGCTGTGGTTTCGAAATAGAGGATATCGCTATTTGTCTCGGTAATCTTGGTATAGCCGGTACATACAATATTTCCGTTGGAACGTATAATGACATCGAATGCTTCGTTGTCGTAGGGAAAGGGATACGATTTTTCCCAAATCATATCGGCGGTGGCCGACAGCTGCAGGAGGTAAATATCCCAGTCGCCATTTTCCCGGGGTATGGTCGATCCCGCAATCAGATAGCCCTGTTCGTTGGGAACAATTCGATAGGCCATATCATCGTAAATACCTCCGAAGGTTTTTATAGGCTGGTTGGTGTTTCCGTAGCTGTCGGTTTGGATAATACAGATGTCTTTATCGCCATTCTCCGGGTTGGTTATACTGCCCAATACCAGGAACCCGTCCTCCTTGGTAAGAACTTTTACGCCGGTATCGTGCAATCCGTATCCGTAGTGTTTAATAAACTGATCGGCACGGGTTGGGGCAATGGTATCCTTATCGCAGGAAACGGTAAGCAGGAGGAGTAAGGGAAGATATAGAACAATTTTTTTCATGGCCGGAATTAAAAGCGGTTCTTCTTGGATTGATAGATGGAGAAATGGTATCCCATACCAAAGGCAATGTGGTCGAGACGAAAATCGTCATCGACATGCAGGTACCGGTGATTGATGCGCGGGTTGGAGTAGCGCATATCGCCATCTACCATACTTCCCAAAGCGCGGTTGTAGCGCAGGTCGAGTACCAGGTAGCCGCGGGGAACTTTATATTCTACACCCAGGCCGGTTACCACCATAGGAACAAAAGAGGAACGGTAATCCTGGATGTCGATATCCGATTCGGAAAGGGTTTCTCTCATTTCCTGCTGGCTGCGGGTTAACGAGAGTTGCGCTTTGCGCAGGAAACTACCCTGTATTCCCAACATGGCCACATAGTGCATGTTGCCTTTTCCCAGCGTGTAATTCAGGCTAATGGGGATGTCGAGGCTTCGGATGTTTTCTTCAGCCTGGAGTTTCGCAAACGGAAGGTTTTCGTCGCCAATCGTTGTGGTTGTCGTTTCGTGGAAACTGTAATTGTACGATGCCCATCGAAAACCTATGGTGCCGTTGATGGACTTCCAAAGATTTCGGCTGACACCCAGGCCAATAAAAAAGCCGGGTTGTATTTTATCGTTGAACTCCGTTTGGCTTTGATTGAGGACAGTGTGAAATTCGGATACTACAGGGTTAGCCAGGGTTGGCCCAAAGGTAATGTTGAGGGAATAGGAAGACGAAGTTTTGTAGGATTCCAGCAGGTAAACAAATTCAACCGGATCGTTGGGCATCACTTCGTATTCGGGGAAGCGGCGCAGGAATTCGTCCATCATTTTTTCGGCGGCAAACTGGTCGTCGTCGAAAAGGTAAGTAAGGATAATAATTTTATAGGCCTCAATGCGTTGTGCCCGGGTGAATCCCGACTCCATACATCCGGAGAGCAGGTCGGGAATTTCATCGATGAGGCCTTGTTCGTAAAGGTCTTTCGCTTCGCGCAGGGTATTCAAACAACTTTTTTGCCCAAAAGTTATGGAACATGCGAAAATCAGTATCCAGATAGCCAGTAGGTGATACTTCTTCATGTAAACTAAACGGTTTAAGTCAGGTAGCTTACCAGTTTCAACGTGTGGTAAGTACTAAATTTCAGCGAAAGTACATTATTAATCGTGGTTGGAACAAGTTTTTTGATAATCGATATCCATTCCAACATAAATGTCCCATTCTTGTTCGCTAAAGTTGCGAGACACCATGCTGCAAATGGCATTTGCCATATTTTTTGTGCGTGCCGGCCAATTGTAAATATCTCCTTTTTCACTGGTACTGATCAGGCTCTTTCCATCGGGACTGAACTGTATGGCCAGGGCCCAGGACTCATGTTCGGTAATGACCACCGGATTGTCGGAAAGTTTGCGGGCATTCCAAATGCGTATGGTACCATCGTAGCTTGAAGTGGCCAGCTGGGTATCGTCGGGGCTGAAGACAATATCCTGAATACGGGCACTGTGTCCTTTGATTTCGGTAAGTTGTTTTCCGGTTTCGGGATCAATCAGGATGATTCTTCCCGATTTATCGCCAATGGCCATCCGATTACCACGGCGGTTGAGGCTGAAGGCGGTAATGGACTGCCCATTATTATCGAAGAGCGTTCGTGCTTCCCCGTTGGCAATTTTCCATTGGATCATTTTGCCATCGTCGGTTCCGCCGTACACATAAAGCCCGTCATGTGAGGCGGCTATTACGCGGATGCGTGAAGAATGGGTAACAATCGTGCTTGTTTCATTGGTGAGCAGGTTCCATTGCATGATGGTTTTATCGCTGCCTGTTGAGATCAGGATGTCTTTTCCTTCAATAAAATCAAGATCGACTACGGCACCTTTATGGGCTTCGAGCAATTCGGGCTGGCTGTTGGCCTGATTCAGGTTAAAAATCTGGATACTGGAGGTACCTGTTCCACAAGCCAGCCATCGGCCATTCGAACTGATAGCCAAACTGCGGTTCGAAAAGTTGTTGTGTTTGATCAGTTGGGGCTTTGCATTGGGCTGATCAAGATTCCAGCGCAAAATGTCGCCATCGGCTCCCGAGCTGTAGACTATGTTTTTGGTTCCCAGGAAGGCCAGGGAACGTACCGAACCTTCGTGACCTTTCAGGGTATTGTAGTCGCGGCCATAAAATGCCGTAAAGGTAGAGTAAAGCCCTTTGTAGACATCGGGATCGTTTTCAAAGCCTTTGTAGTATTCATTGAACAGGTAAGCCTGAAGCGCTAAAAGTCCCTTCACGTCTTTGTCTTCGGTTTGCATGGCTTTGATGGACATGGTTTGGGCGGTGGTGAGCATCCGTTTGCGCATTTCCACTGAGCGGGCTTGTTCGGCCTTGGAACGTTCGCTGCGTTGCAGATCGGCATCGCGTTCGGCTTTTTCGCGGTCGAGCGATGCCTGTTGCGATTCCTTCTGCGCTTTTTCGCTTCGAAGTACGGCTTCGTCGGCTCGTTCGAAGGCCTCGTCGGCTTCTTCGCGCACTTCGCGCAATTGGAGCATGGCCTGCATTTGCGATTTTTCAGCGCTATCGCGAAGGATCATGGCTCGTAGCCGTTCCAATTCCTTCTCGTCCTTTTGCTCTACCGCTACGTTCTTCTCCTGCTCCATAATGGAAGCATACGATTCGGCAATTCTCCGTTGTTTGTCGGCTTCGCGTTTTTGGTTGAAGGCAAAGGTCATGGCCAGAAGCAGCACAACAGCGGCAAAGCCCATGAAGGTGGCAAACTTACGGGTACGGTTTAGAGTGCGGCGTTGCAGTTTCACCTTATTTTGTTCTTCCTGCAGGAATTTCTTCTCACTGGCATCCAGGAATACCATAACCTTTTCGAATGCCGGGTTATATTTTTTAGCCCACGACAACGATGGGTTTTGGGTATTTTTCCAGTTGAGAGCCAACTGCAGGTCGGGTGGGCGCCAAAGTCCCGTTTTACCCAGTTGGTATAACGAGGCAGCCTCGGACAAACGCATGTACATTTGTACCGAGTTGGTTTCTTCTTCCACCCAGCTTTTCAGTCGATCCCAAACCCTCATGAGGGATTCGTGCGAAATGTCGATCACCGTATGCTCATCGAGTTCAATACTTTCATTGGGGGTGATGAAGGATCGGCCCCGCGAACGGAACACATTGACCACTTCCACCACATCTACCGTTGTTGCCTGGGCAATATCGGAAATCTCTTTTATGGTTGCCGGGTGACGTATACCCTTATTGTCGCTGCTTTTTTCGGTGAGGGTTTTAAACATGCTTTTACAAATGCGTTTGCCCTCTTCGGAGAGTTCTTCGTACGCTTCGTTGGCATGCATGGAGAGTGCATTCTCCATTTTCCCGGCGGCTTCATAATCGCGTAGGCGCAGGGGGGTGCCGGCTTCGTTGTATTTTCGCCAGAAGTCCCAGGTACGCATCATGGCATGCTGGAGCACCGGTAACTGGTCGGAACCCTCCGAGATGGAATTGAGCATCTCCTGGTAGAGCTGGGGGTCAATTTTAGCTCCGGCCACGGCCAGCGGACCCATAATGGCCTGGGAAAAATTTTCACGGGTCATTTGAGGAACCAGAAAATTACTGTCGTTGATCAAGGAAGTAAGTTCCTGAAACTGGCTGCATTCTCCAATAAAATCGGAGCGCATGGTAAGCACAATGTAAATGGGTAATTTGCGCTGATGAATGGCGTTTACCAGTAATTTGATATAGGTTTCCGTTTCGTTGGTGGTGGTCATACGGTCATCGCGACTGTATTTAAAGCGGAAGAGTTCTTCGAACTGGTCGATGATTAATAGCAGGTTTTGCCCTTTTTTGAGTCCCAGCTGCCCAACGGCATCCACTAAACCGTAAGAGTTTCGGCGTAATTGGGCGTAGGCAATGTTGACCAGCATATTCGATTCGGCTTCGGATTGGGCTTCGGCATCGGCCAGAGCTTCTGCCAGGTTGTAAACCGGCTGATTGCCCGGGCGGGTAGCAATAATGCGCCAGTTGGTTCCGGCACCTGCCACGAAGCCTCCCAACAGTATGGGAACCAGTCCGCAGTAAATTAAAGATGATTTACCACTGCCCGAAGCACCGGTGACTGCTGCAAAATGGTTTTTGGCCAGGTATTCCAGCACAATTTCACTTTGTCCTTCGCGGCCAAAGAACAAGTGGCTCTCTTCTATACCGAAGGCACGCAGTCCTGGAAAGGGGTTGTCCTGATTGAGGAGGTCGTATGTGGCTTGTACCTTATTGGTGATCATTCGGCTATCAGTTTATTCAGTATGGTTTCCGGCGATGCCTGCTGATCGTGAATAATTTCAACGGGCGATTTGATCATGCGGGTAAGTTGTGCATCGGGGAATGCAGGGGTTACTATTACAATTCGTTTATAAGGTTTTTTCCGGCCCAGGCCTGGCGACTTTACCAGGTCGCGCAGCTTGCTGCTCAACCAGTAGTTGTTTTCGTTTTGCTGGTAGATCACCACGGCATCGGCATGGCACAGGGCATTGAGGTGCCGGGTATAGATACCGGCTTGTTCGGTATAGTCCAGCCGATTAATCTTCAGACCCGAAGCCGACAGGGTGGTATACAACCGCTCGCAGGGTTCGCAGCTCTCTTCTTCGGTGAGCAGGTACACCAGGGAAATGTTGTCCTGGTCGGGCAGGGGGGTGGGTGTGGGTTTCTCTAAATTGTCGGCCAGTATCGATTTAAAACTTTCCAGAAAACTTTCTACGATTTCTGAATTATTTACCGCATCATCGCGACGAATTCGTTTCAGATAAAGTGCCTGTCGCTGGTCGCTGATTTTGGCATTTTGCGGAATCCAGATCAAACGGCGCACCGGGTGGTCGTTGTGCTCCTCCAGAAACTCCCGAATGATCTGATTTTGATAATCGGTGACAGAATATTTGGTTCCTTTGAGCACATCGCCATACTGCGTACCCATAAGCTGAACAATCAGAGAGGATTTTTCAAGATAGCCTTCCAAAGCGTTTTTAAAAGCTTCGCCCGTATCGGGCAGCGGTGCCGACGGAAGTATGCTGAAGCCAAAATGGAGCAGTTCCCGGCGGATTTCGTCGTGCGCACTTTGCTGGTCGGGAGTGGTTACACCCAGATAGGCGTATTTGGGTTCCTGACTGGCAGTGACAGAGGTATTCCGGATTTGAGTGGCAATGTCGTACGCCAGATCGAGAATTTTACCATATACGGCAGAAAGCCTTTCTGAGGAGTTAAAATCCAGTCGTTTGGTTCGGCGGGTATACCGGTTTTTCTCGAAAAAATCGTAGGATAGCAGGTGGTTCAAACAAGTTGGAGAAGGTTCGCGGGTTAAAGGCTCAAGGCAAACTTTGAAAACTGGCAGCAACCGGGGCATGCTTTCCTGGGTAATGTCGAAGGTTTCGCAGATGCGTGCCAGTTCCAAATGGTATTCAGCATCTTCTTCGAAGGAGGGATGGAGGAACATTACTGCCAACGCACTTTCACGGATCACCTTGGAGGCGGTTTCGCGATTGAAGTCCCTACCTTTTACGGCAACGGAAAGGCGATAGCCCAAAATACGCGACAGAGATACCTCCAAGCTGGTTATCACTTGCTGAATAAACTCTGACAGGGATTTGTCGTGATGCCCCGGAGGCTCAGCAAACGTGATATAGAGATCGTACTTTGTATTCATGGTTTGAATTAACTGGCAATTTTAAAATATTCAACACAACTCAGAACGCAGGCAGCTACCTCCGAATAGTCGAAAAGCAGGGCGTCAATACGTTCTTTATTAATAACCAGGAGCAAGCTTTCCTCTTCAATGTGGAATTTATGAAAACCTGAATGGGTTAAAGTTTCGGCATAGTAAACCTGTCCGGGTTCCAGGGCATGTTCCGCAGCGTCATCGGACAGAAGGGTAGCGGATCCCTCAATAAGCATAAACAGCGTAAAGTCGGCGGTATGTTTATCCAGCGGCACCTCTTTGGTGGTTTTGTACCGTTGCTCGTGGAAGGCTCTCGATAGCTGAATGAGAATGGCTTCAGGGAGTCCTTCAAAATGAGGGCTGTTTTTTATAAAGGTAAATTTCTCTACCAGCAGATAGCTCTTTTCCTGGTCGACCCGCTCCAGCGAATTCAGTATTTCGGCCTGTACAGATTTGTCCAGCCGCTCCAGGATGGAATGGAACAGTTCGGCATCCTTTTTATAGATGATCAGGGCAGCTACCTCCCGAATTAGTTCGTTGGGATGGAACAGATTGGAAATCAACTCCTGGTTAACCTGGAAGGTGTCTATTTCGAGAGCCAGCTGCATGGCACAAATCCGCGGATATAACGACAGCTGATTGTAATCGCGGGTGAGCGTGGAGGCCAGCATCTCATCCATGGTCATGGATTCAATGGGGAAATAGTACTGTAGGCGTTTGACCCGTTCTTTCAGACTGATATTTTCCAATATTGGAAAGAGTACGGGTTTGATATCTTCATAAATAAAATGATCCATCATTTCGATGGCGTGGCTGATATCGGAGGCAGAACCCTGCAGCAGCTCGCGTATTTCGCGAATGGTGCGGGAATTGTAGGCCAATGAAAGCAGGTCGAAAAGCTGATCGTAGTTACTGTCCAGTTCTTGAGAATAGGCTTGGCGCAGATTATTGTAAACGGGTTTCCCAGGCAGGGATATGAGGATCATAAAATTCCAACCAATGGTGTGTATGGTGCGTACCACCACATTCAGAATGCGATGCAGGTTGTGGGTGTTGGCCTGGAAGTTGGCTTCGTGCAGTGCGGCAATGGTAGCCAGGGTCAGGCGCCGGTTCTGGTTGTCGAGTTTGTCAAGTAGCAGATCAATAGCCTTATCGGAGGCTACCCGTCCATATATACGGATCACCCGCGAGAGAATGTGATCTTCGGTATTGGGGCTTATAAATAATCGTTCCAGGTAATCCAGAGCGGGGTCGCCAATTCCGATCAAGGCTTCGAAGGCATAGGCATAATACTCCGGCGATGATAAAAATTCGATCAGCAGGTAGCTGTGATTGGCATTGCTCAAACGTGCCATGGATTTTATGGCAGCCCGTTTCACATCGGGTTCAATTTCGCGGCTCAGGTTAATCAGCGTAGACGTATACCGGGAGTTGCGGTTGGCACTTATGATATCGGCAGCCAAAATACGGTCGTGCAGGTTCCGGCTGCGGATGAGCTCTTCCAGATTGGCTTCGTTATTCAGCAGTGCTTTGCGTTGCTCCATTTCGCCAATGGCGGAGCGCAGTATGGTTTGGGTTTCCGGATCATCGTCCTGGAGATTCTTCAGGTCGTCGAGAAGACCCAGTAAAGATTCCTGTTTAATACACTGCAGTACATACCGATGAATAAGGGGCTGGGGATTGGCCAGCATACGTTGCAAACTGCGCTCGTAGGAGAGGGGCTCCAACTGGGAGGACAAACGCATGGCCGGAATTACCTTGGCCGGGTTGTCGCCTACCAGTATCTTACGGAGTTTTGCACGGTAGCTCTGTCTGTCTTCGCCACTGATGCGGCTGATTCGCAGTTTCCGGTAGCTTTCCTGGAGCAGTTTTTTATACGACTGAATGAGTTTCACGGCCAGGAAGAACCATACGATGCAGATGATAATTCCAACAGGAACGAAAAGTAGAATTCCCGAGAGGTATCTTCGGGTAAAGAACAGCAATACACCCGAGACGGTTAATCCCACCATAACAATAAGCCCCTCGACCCGGGGAATGGCCAATTGCAGAAAACGGACATCCATGGTATGGTAGATGGTGCGAAAGGAAGGGATTTGCAAACTGTTCTTAGCAACTTCATAAATTATTTTATTTATGCCCAGCAGCAGAATATAAGGCAGTGCATCGGCAATGCCCATGCGTTGTAACAGAAAAGTTCCGACCAGGGTACCTATAAATATAAGGATCATGCCCAGTGGCAACAATACCAAACTGTATGGCGAGTCGTAGGAGTACAGGATTTTATGCACCAGGTAATGATCGACAAACCACATGATTACCGACAAAAGAACCAGAAATAAACTGTAAAAAACAGGAAATTCCAGATCGGTATTGAACCGGATCTGGGTGATGTTGATAAAGCCAAAATGCAGGTAGTACGCTAATAGCGCCGACACCAGCGAGAATAACAACAGGTTGCGGGTGCCCCGGGTCGACCACAGGATGAATAACGAGGAACGCACCGGAATGCGCCGTTCCGTTTTGTGGTTAAACGATTTATTGTAGCGGTGCATGAAATGAATAGGAACCTGGATAAGTACAAGTGCTCCGATACAAAGCGTGCTGGCTATGTATAGGATATGGAGATCGAAGAAATTTAGCAATATGGCTGAGCCAAGTCCTCCGGCTGTGAGCCCCATAAGCACTCCGGTGTCGAGAATGGGGAAAATATATTTGGTTCGCTTTGGGTAGATAATGATATGGTGAAACCGCCAAAAGGAGAGGAAGGCCAGTAAATTTACCGGCAACATAATTACCACGCCAAAAAATGAAAGGTTGTCAAACAGGTTCAACGCCTGAAGGGAAGCATATCCTACGGTAAAAATCAGGGCAATGACCAGATTAATTCCGTGAAAAACTTTGTAGTGCAGTCGTTTGTGAAGATAGGTGTATAGTCCGAAAAGCAGCATGCCCAGTGCTCCTGAGAAAATATAGGCCAGGGTTATGTCTTCGGCCTGCCAGTTGGCCAGAAAAATGCTGTGGCACAGAATATCGAAGGTACTCAGAAACCCTCCCAGTAGGATGGCCGAAAGGAATAACAAGAGCGTGGGACGAGTTTCGTCGCCACTAATATTTAATTTTCTAAGCAGCTGTGAATGCATAGAATAGGGTATTGCAGTTGGTTTAAACTTTCCCGGAAGCCTACCCTTCCGAAAAATGAAGGTAAAAATAAGAATTCCCCGGGGTTTTTAGTATAAATAAACCAGGCGGATTCCAACATTCTGACAAAAGCTCAATATTCATCGACAGACGTACAACCCAAGGGTGCAGCCGAAGGGGGTTTGCACGAAGCCAAAAGATACATCCTGTCTCCGGGAGGAAACGGATTTTGAAACAAGGCTGATTGCGCAGGCTATAGCCCCAAATCCCGGAGCATGCGCTGCAGGGTTAATCCACGGCCATCTATTATGTGGTGGGCTTTTAGGTAGAAGTGCTCGCAGGCAGAGCGTTTATCTTCCATATAGCGAAAAAGTTCTTCACGCGTTTTATTCTTCACAATAGGCCGGTCTTTGGCTACGGAGGCCAGCCGGTTCACCAGGGTTTCGTTGTCCAGCTCGATATAAATTACCTGGCCGGCTTTAACCATAAGTTCCATGTTGTCGAAATGGCAGGGTGCACCACCTCCCAGTGATATAACTACCTGATCTTTTTTAAGCACACTATGCAGGGCGAGCCGTTCTTCTTCGCGGAACGTGGCATCGCCCACTTCGCTATAATACTCGGGTATAGTTTTTCCGACACGTTGTTCAATCACTTCATCCAGATCAATAAACTCTAAGTTCAGGCTTTTAGCCAGCTGGCGGCCCATGGTCGATTTGCCACAACACTTGTATCCAATAATAAAGTAGCGCACAACGGATCGGTTTTAAGGTATTGGAGTAAGCTTAGCTCCCAGCGATACAAAATCGTGAACAAAACCCGGGTAGGTAACATTAACCGATTCGGCGGTATCAATCAGCGTTTCGCCTGCAGAACCCATACCGGCCAGTGCCAGTGCCATAACCATTCGGTGATCGTCGTAACCATGAACCTCAGTACCTTTAAGCGGGCCTCCTTCAATAATCAAACCATCCGGCAATTCTTCGATTTTAGCACCCATTTTACGAAGCTCGGTGGTAACGGCACTAATACGGTCGCATTCTTTCAGCCGGGCCTGAGCCACATTGAGCAGTTTGGTAGTGCCTTTGGCAAAGCAGGCGGTAACAGCCAAAGCCGGCAGTGCATCGGGGGTGTCGTTCATATCCACGGTAATTCCGTGGAGGGGTTTGCCAATAACGCGTACGCCATTGGGTTCGTGAATCAGTTGTACGCCCATTTGTTGCAGGTAGTCAAATGCCCGTTTGTCGCCCTGGTGATCCGAAAAGTCGAGTCCCTGGATCAATACTTCGGATTGGGTAATGGCGGCAGCACAAAGGGGGAAGGTAGCGGTCGAAAAATCGGCCGGAATGGGTAAGTCAAAAGCGGTATACTGTTGATTGCCTTTTACGAGGAACCAGTCGAGTCCTTTTTGCTCGAACACGATATTTTGCTTCCGCAACCAGTCGAGAGTAATTTCGACATAGGGTTTTTCGTGCAGGTTTTCCACGAGTATCTCGGTGTCAGAAGGAGCTAGGGGAGTGGAAAACAACAGTGCCGTAAGAAATTGGGAACTGATGCCATTTACGGGCGTGGAGCCTCCCTGCATGGGGCCTTTTATGGTTACCGGGCATTTATCGTGGGTAGCACCCACTGTAACCCCCAGGTTTTTAAATGCGGAAAGCAATGGAGTCATGGGGCGCTTGCGGATCGAAGCATCGCCATCGAAAGTAATTTCGTGATTGCCCAGAGCAGCCAGTGCGCTGAAAATACGTAAGGTGGTTCCGGAATTGGCCACATCGATAAACCGGGCATTGGGGCTGATTTGGCCGCCCACTCCGTCGATGATCCAGGCTCCTTCTTCAATCCGAATGGAGGCTCCAAATTCCTTGGCAGCCCGAAAGGCCGATTGGGCATCGGCCGAGTCGAGCGGATTGCGAAGTACGGAACGGCCATTGGCCATGGCTGCAATGGCTACGGCACGTATGGTGTGCGATTTGGATGCGGGTACCAGAATGGAGCCGCTGATGGCTGATTTTTTCGAAAGAAGTTTCACTACATTTAAATTGTTGAATGGGCAAAATTAATGGGATACCGGTACTTTACAAAATACTTTACGCCCGATGTTGTAATCTTTGATTGAGCTTCCACTCCGCTTTTTGGTACACATAGTAGCACAGGCTACCCAGTCCGGCTCCCAGCAGGGCTCCTGCCAGTATATCGCCCGGGTAGTGAACGCCGAGGTAGATGCGACTATAGGATACCAGGGCTGCCCAAAGGAAGATGGCGATGCTAAAATACCGGTTGTGCAAAAGCAGGCTTATGGTGGTAGCCAAAGCAAAACTGTTGGCGGCATGGTTGGAAACGAATCCGTAGGCACCGCCCCGGTAGTGGTTTACCAGATGGATGCAATCGGCAAGGGAGGGATTGTGGCTGGGGCGTAAGCGCAGAAACACCTCTTTAAAGGCGTGTACGGCAATCTGGTCGGCAAGGACTATGGAAACCAGCACGGTTAGCAGCATGATGAGACCTTTTTTTCTGTAGCGGATCAAAAGGTAAGCGATCAGTGCCAGATACAGGGGAATCCATTCCACCTTGCCGGAAACGACCCACATAATACGATCCCAAAAGGGCGAATTCAGCTGGTTAATCCGGAGAAAGGCCGATGTGTCGTATGTGAGGAGTTTATCCAACATGGGTTGAGCCAAGTTGCTGCCAGAGCAGATCCTTAAGTGTATCGATATTGGATTGGGTAACCGACGAGATGAATACGTGGGGTATCTGAGGCAAATCGGAGGCAATTTCGTTTATCAGTTCCTGATCGAGCAAGTCAGCCTTTGTGATGGCCAACACGCGATTTTTATCCAGCAGTTCGGGATTGTATTTTTCCAGTTCGGTAAGCAGGATCCGGTATTCGTGGTTGATATCCTGACTGTCGGCCGGAACCATAAACAACAGGGTGGAATTCCGTTCGATATGCCGCAGAAAGCGCATGCCCAGACCTTTTCCTTCGGAGGCGCCTTCAATAATACCCGGAATGTCGGCCATTACGAACGAACGTCCGTCGCGGTAATTTACAATCCCTACGTTGGGTTCCAGAGTGGTAAAGGCATAGTCGGCAATTTTTGGTTTGGCGGCAGACATCACAGACAGCAGCGTGGACTTGCCTGCGTTGGGAAAGCCTACCAGCCCCACATCAGCCAATACCTTAAGTTCGAAATACACGTATTTTTCAATACCCTCTTCGCCCGGTTGGGCAAAACGGGGGGTTTGATGAGTAGCCGTTTTGAAATTGGCATTGCCCAAACCACCACGTCCTCCTTGTAAAAGAATGTTCCGTTCGCCATGTTGGGTTACTTCGGCGAGTATCTCATTGGTTTCGGCATCTTTTACCAGGGTACCCAAAGGAAGTTCAATAGTAATGTCGCCACCACTGGCTCCGGTTTTTAAGGACGAAGCTCCGGGTTCGCCGTTTTCGGCAAACAGGTGCTTTTTGTAGCGCAGGTGCAGCAGGGTCCACAGGTTGCGGTTCCCTTCAATATAAATATGGCCTCCACGGCCTCCATCACCTCCATCGGGGCCGCCCTTGGGAATAAATTTTTCGCGGTGCAGGTGGGCTGAACCGGCACCTCCCTTTCCCGAGCGGCAAAATACCCGGATAAAATCAACAAAATTCGATTCTGGTATCATAGAAATAAAAAATCTCCCTCGTTTGTTTTCCGAGAGAGACTGCAAAGATATAAATATTTTGGAGGCTACAGATTATCGACAGCGCAACATAAGCGGTTGAATATGGAATCGATAGTGCCCATTCCGTCCACACCTTGGTATTTACGCTGTGCCGCGTAAAAATCCTTCACCGGAGTGGTTTCGTTGTTGTACACCTTAATACGGTTTTCGATGATGGACTGATCCTGGTCGTCGGCGCGGCCGGAATCTTTGCCCCGTAGTAACAAACGGTCGATCAGTTCCTGTTTTTCCACTTCCAGAGCAAGCATTACACTGATGGGGGTGCCCTTGGTGGCCAGCATTTTGTCGAGAGCCAGAGCCTGTGCGGTGGTGCGTGGGAAACCATCGAAAATAAACCCGTTGGCTGCGCTGTTGGCATCAATTTTTCGTTCTATCATGCCAATAACCACCTCGTCGGGCACCAGTTCGCCTTTGTCCATGTTCTTTTTGGCTGCCTGACCCAAGGGGCTGTTGGCAGCAATTTCGCCACGCAGAATATCACCGGTCGAAAGGTGAATAAGTTGGTATTTTTCCAGCAGCCTTGCTGCCTGGGTTCCTTTGCCTGCCCCGGGAGGGCCAAATAGTACAATGTTTAACATGCTTCCAATTGTTTATTATCTTAAATTAGATCTAAAATTATGCAACTTTACAAGTTTACTCCTGGTGCGTTAGTCTTCCATCACTTTATAGATACTCTCCAGGTTTCGGCCCAGGCCATCGTAATCGAGGCCATAGCCAACCACAAAATCGTTGGCAATTTTAAACCCCGTGTAATCAATCTTGTGGGGGTGCTCGTACGAATCGGGTTTGAAGAGCAGGCTTACCACTTTTACCCGGGCAGCACCGTAACGGTAGAGTTGGTTAACTATGGAATTCAGGGTGTTTCCCGACTCCACAATATCTTCGATAATTACTACGGTTTTACCCTCCAGTACTTCATTGTTCCCAATGAGTTCGGTAACCTCGCCGGTACTTTGCGTGCCTGCATAGGAGGCCAGTTTCATAAAGGAAACCCGGGCATTGAAGTTGATCTTCTTCAATAAGTCGGATGCAAACATAAAAGAACCATTCAGTATGGCAATGAAAACCACATCTTCCCGGGCAAGATCGTCATTGAGTTGTGCGGCTAGTTTTTTTACCTGTCTTTGAATCTTTCGCGACGGTATCTGGAGCGTAAATTTCTTATCGTGAATTGTGACGGTTTCCATTATCTTTGTCGGGCAAAATTGGGATTTATCCACGAATTTAGCGAAAAAGGAGCGAAGTATAATTTTGAAGCGATTTAAATTATCCATTGCATAACGAATAACGAATTACTACGACGTATGACAGCACAGGTTAGTATTATTATGGGAAGCACCTCCGATTTACCGGTTATGAAAAAAGCAGCCGATTTTTTAAACGATCTGAAGGTGCCTTTTGAGATGAATGCCTTGTCGGCACACCGCACTCCCGAGCAGGTGGAGCAGTTTGCCAAAGGCGCTGAGGCGCGGGGGATTAAAGTAATTATTGCCGCAGCCGGAATGGCCGCACACCTTCCGGGGGTAATTGCCTCTATGACTAAAATTCCGGTGATTGGCGTTCCTATCAACGCCAGTCTCGATGGTTTGGATGCCCTTCTGGCCATAGTACAGATGCCTCCCGGGATTCCGGTGGCTACTGTAGGAATTGACGGGGCTATGAATGCCGGCATTCTTGCGGCACAAATGCTGGCTGTGGGCGATGTCGCTCTGGCAAACCGACTGGGTGAATTCAAGGAAAGCCTGAAAAAGAAAATAGTACAGGCCAACGAGGAACTGAAAGGAGTGAGCTACGAATTTAAAACCAATTAGGCTTCGTGGCGGATTGGATCAGGATGGTCTTTACCGGTACCGATTAGCATATTTATTGGGAATTGGATCCATCTAATTAGGAAAACGAAATACGAATTAACCCGGGAAAAGAATCCCGGAGATTTTAAATACTGAACAATTATGGTAGCAGATAAAATTGCAAATGCCGCTCTGTACAAGAGCGTAAGCGCCGGAATTAAAGCCGGGCTGGAATATATTGAAAATACGGATTTGAATGCTTTGGTGCCGGGCGTGTATCCATTGGATGGTGGCATGAAGGTGCTGGTGTCGGAATATTCGACCAAGAATCCGTTACAAGCAAACCTGGAGGCGCATCAGAACTTTATCGACATCCAGTATCTTATTAAAGGGGAGGAGCAGATCGGTTACGCACCGCTGAATGGACAGGAGCCGACGACCCCCTACGATGCGAACCGGGACATTGTATTTTTTAAGGAGGAAGTGAGTTATGTACGTTTGCAAACCGGCATGTTTGCCATTTTCTGGCCAACCGATTTGCACCAACCCTGTGTGCAGTATGGAGCTTCTGCCCCGGTAAAAAAACTGGTAATTAAGGTTCCGGTGTAAAGTTTGCAAAGGGCTTCTAAAGGTAAAAGACAAAAGAAAAAACATCAAAGTATGGGAAGGGGTGCGGTTAATGGCTTCCTTTCCCATATAGTACCATCTCAAAGCCTTTCAGGGCAAAAGTAAAAGGAAAGTGATCCAAGGCTGGAAGGGGTGTCGCATCCGGTTTCCATTCTTATGTTTTGCGAGCACAACGTTAAAAGCATTTCTGTAGTGAGGAATCTGCCCAGCTTATCAAGTATCTGATTTCGAACTACCCGCAGTTGATACAGTCATACAAACAGGTTTCATTCACCGCCTTCGAGCAACGACCTGTCGATAAAGGCGCTCAAGTCCCTTCTATTCGGGCAATTCATACTATAAATTACAGGTGATTTCGAGGCGGGATACCGTAAGCACTGTTGGATGGGTGCAGCCGTGGTTCTACTTCCGTCTACGCAGAGCGAAGGCTGCCTCGATAAGGATTCGGTTAGGTTTACCTTCGGCGATTTACTTTACAATACATCAGTAAAACGCAACAGCTAGTGTTTGATGTTGAGGCTACCAAAAACTACATGGGCATCAATTTCCAATAACAGCGAATCGCTTCGAACATCATTGGATGTGTAATTGGCACTTCCAAAGGCCACGGTATTGCCATTGGGCATCATTGCAGCTGAAAAAACGGCATCGGTTTTAACCCGAACGGGGATGTTCGGAGGCAGGAGTATGTCGGTAGTACCAAACACCGTATTAAAACTCATACGGGTGCGTAAGTCCTCCAGCGTAGTTACGTGCCGGTAATCGTACACCGTTTTACCAAATATGGTATTGTACTCGGCCCGGTCCTGAGGGTCAGTATGATACACCCGCTCACTGAACAGGGTATTGTTTTCGGCACTATCGGGCTCTGGCTGTCGAACCGGCCGTCCCAGAAGAATTTTGATACCGATCAGAACAAATACAGCGGCCACTACCACGCGTACCACATTTACATCAAAAAACAAGCGAAAGATGATGCTCAGGCCAATAATTATAAGGACAATGCCCCAAAAGAGTCCGGCTCCCATTCTCATAGACTTTTAGTATAATGCTACTTTTAATGGTCAAGTTACAAAATCAAGTGGAATCGGCAAGCCTTATTCCAATACGATATTCACGGGGCGATCAACTTTCTCCTGCAATAGGGCAATATCCAGCACCTGAAGAATGTCGGACACGTAATGGAATTTCAATCCTTCCAGGTAGATGGCTTTGATCTCTTCAATGTCTTTTTGGTTTTCCTCCGACAGAATAATCTCTTTGATTCCAGCGCGTTTGGCAGCCAGGATTTTTTCCTTGATACCGCCAACCGGCAACACTTTGCCGCGCAAGGTAATTTCTCCGGTCATGGCAATGTTGCTCTTTACCTTACGCTGGGTAAGTGCCGAGGCAATAGAAGTAGCCATGGTGATTCCGGCAGAGGGGCCATCTTTCGGAATAGCTCCCTCGGGAACATGCACGTGCAGGCTCCACTGTTCAAAAAGCTTGGGACTAAGGTTGAGTATGTCGGAATGTGCTTTCAGGTATTCCAGTGCGATTACAGCCGATTCCTTCATTACATCACCCAGATTTCCGGTAAGGGTAAGCTTTTCCTTGCCTTTGCTGATACTGGTTTCGACAAACAAAATTTCGCCGCCAACGGAAGTCCAGGCCAATCCGGTAACTACGCCGGCGTATTTATTTCCTTCGTACTTGTCTTTCTGAAATTTTGGATACCCCAGAATTTCACGAACCAGTTCCATGGTCAGTGCTGTGGGATAATCTTCCTCGAAGGCTACTTTTTTGGCAATCACCCGGCAAATTTTGGCCAGCGTTTTATCGAGGTTTCGCACCCCCGATTCCCGGGTATACTGCTCGATAATTTTTTCGAGGGTTTCCCGGGGAATGCTCAGATCTTTTTTGGTTAATCCGTGGGCTTCCAGGTTTCGGGGCACCAGATGGCGCCGGGCAATTTCAATTTTTTCTTCAATAATGTACCCGCTTACATCAATTAGTTCCATACGGTCCAGCAAAGCCGGATGAATGGTTGATGTGGTGTTGGCCGTGGCAATAAACAGGATCTTGGACAGGTCGTATTCCAGTTCGAGGTAGTTGTCGTAGAACGCGGTATTTTGTTCCGGGTCCAGCACCTCGAGCAAGGCCGACGAGGGGTCGCCGTGAGCACTTTGCCCGACCTTGTCAATTTCGTCGAGGACAAATACCGGGTTGGACGATTTGGCTTTGCGCAGGCTTTGAATGATGCGGCCCGGCATGGCTCCAATGTACGTTTTGCGATGTCCGCGTACTTCGGCCTCATCGTGCAGTCCTCCGAGTGACATCCTGACATACTTCCGGTTCAGAGCCCGTGCTACCGACTTGCCCAGAGAAGTTTTACCCACCCCGGGAGGGCCATACAGACAGATAATGGGAGATTTCAGGTCGCCCTTCAGTTTTAACACTGCCAGGTGCTCGAGTATGCGATCCTTCACTTTGTCGAGTCCAAAATGATCTTTTTCCAGAATATTCTGTGCCCGTTTCAGGTTGAAATTGTCCTTGGTGTAGGTGCCCCATGGCAGATCGAGCAGGGTTTGCAGGTAGTTGAGCTGAACGGAATATTCGCCGGTTGCCGGATTCAGGCGGTACAGCCTGTCCACCTCCTTATGAAACAGTTCGTCCACTTCATCGCTCCACTTTTTATCCTTGGCGCGCTTTTTCAACTCCTCAATTTCCTGATCGATGGGGTTGCCGCCCAATTCGTCCTGAATGGTTTTCATTTGTTGATGCAGCATAAACTCGCGTTGTTGCTGATCCACTTCCACCTTCACTTTCGACTGTATGTCGTTCTTCAGTTCCAGCATCTGTACCTCGCGTACCAAATGTTCCAACAGGGCGATACCTCTTCGTTTCAGGTCGTTTTCTTCCAAAAGGCTTTGCTTGGCTTCGGCTTTAATGTCGCTGTTGGAGCCAATAAAGTTGATCAGGAAGGTGGAACTTTCGATATTTTTTACTGCAAAGGATGCCTCAGGGGGAATGTTGCTCGAAAGCTTAATGATACGAAGCGATAAATCCTTAAGCGACCCCACAATGGCTTCGAATTCGGAATCTTTCTTTTGCGGTTTAACATCTTTTAAACTCACCACCCGAGCCTTGATATAGGGTTTGTCGGTTAGTAATTCACCCATCATAAAACGGCGTTTCCCCTGAATGATCACTGAGGTGGTTCCATCGGGCATTTCGAGGATGCGCAGAATTTGAGCTGCTGTACCCACCTGGTAAAGATCATCTAAACCTGGATTTTCCACATTGGGATCGCGCTGAGCTACCGTGCCAATTATTTTAGTGGTTTTATAGGTGTCGCGTATCAGTTTCATCGACTGCTTGCGTCCTACCGAAATGGGAATAATCACTCCCGGAAAAAGCACGGTATTTCGCAGCGGCAGAATGGGTAATTCATCCGGAACGTCCTCGGCCAGGAAACTGGCTTCATCTTCTTCGGTAATCAGGGGAATGAAATCGGTATCGTCATTTAGGCTATTCGATAGAATGACCCTGGAAAAATTCTCATCTATTGGGATGCTCATGGCTTCTTAACTTCTAGGTAAACAGTAAAGGCGACAAACTGGCAGGGATTTGCCGGAAAAAGCGTTACTAGGGGATTAGGCAATAGCTATGCCAGAGCCTGAATTCTGCTATTTTTTCCGATATTCTGCAGTCAGTTCAAACACCTTTGCCAGTATCGCCTGCTCGCAGGCATCAAATTCGAGCCCCCGGCGTTCCATAACCACTTTGGCGGTTTCGAAGGCTTTTTGGGTTTTGTATTCAATAAATCCACTGGAACCGCCCCAGGAAAAGGAGGGTACAAAGTTACGAGGAAACCCGGAACCGAAAATATTGGCGCTAACGCCTACCACCGTTCCGGTATTAAACATGGTGTTGATACCGCTTTTGGAATGATCGCCCATAATGAGTCCGCAGAATTGCAGTCCCGTTGGTACAAAACGCCCGGTTTTATAGCTCCACACTTTTACTTTTTCGTAGTTGTTCTTCAGGTTCGAATTGTTGGTGTCGGCACCCAGGTTGCACCACTCGCCCAATACCGCATTGCCCAGATACCCATCGTGAGCCTTGCTGGAGTAACCGGTAAGTACGCTATTGTGGACTTCGCCTCCCACTTTACAGTGTGGCCCCAGGGTGGTTGCTCCGTAAATTTTAGCGCCCATTTTAAGGGCGGCATGTTCGCAAAGGGCCAAGGGACCCCGTACCACTACGCCTTCCATAATTTCGGCATCTTTGCCAATATATACCGGACCTGTAGTGGCGTTGATTATGGCGCACTCGCAGCGGGCTCCTTCTTCCATAAACACCTGGTCGGCTCCAAGAAAGGTGTTGGTGGCACTCAGGGGTTGCGACTTGCGCCCGGCGGTAATCCGACGAAAATCGTCACGCAATACGGCATCGTTTAAAGTAAAAATATCCCACGGATTTTGAATGCACAATAAAGCATGTTCGTATTCCAAAAGGGTGTGATTGGCAAGTACGGGGTTGTGATCGCCCAAATTCGTTGTCGCCGTGTATGCTAATAAAATATTTCCCGACACCAGGGCTTCGCCGTCCTTCAGCGCTTCAATTGCATGAACCAGTTTTTCATCCGGAATCAGTGAGCCGTTTACAAAAGTATTGGTATCCTCCAGGTGCATCGGAAATTTTTCAGACAGATACTCTAGGGTCTGAGTGGAACACGCAGCTCCGGAAAGGGATTGCCATTTTTCAATGATGGTGGTAATGCCCACCCGCAACAAGGCGGTAGGCCGGGTATAGGTTAGGGGAAGCAGATTTTCGCGAAAAGGCCCGTCAAAGAGTATCAGGTTTTTTATAGCCGCCATATCTTGATAAGTTACAAAATTAAAAAAGCTCCGTTCTTCGATCGAAGATAGCGGAGCTTTTTATGGTATCAAAAAATAGTTTATACTATTTCTGTGTATGCTTTTTATATTTGCTGTAGTATTTATCTACGCGTCCTGCTGTATCAACAAACTTCATCTTACCGGTATAGAACGGGTGCGAAGTGTTCGAAATCTCTATTTTAATCAGCGGATACTCGTTACCGTCTTCGAATTTGATGGTTTCTTTGGTAGAAGCTGCTGAGCGGGTCAGAAAAGTTTCTCCGTTGGACATGTCTTTGAATACTACCTGTCTGTAATCCTTTGGATGTATGTCTTTTTTCATTGCTTTGAATTTTCCTAAATAAACTACCCCTTTCTAGGGTCTGCAAAAGTACATAAATTTTCTATTCTGCAAAATACTTTGAAAAAATTATTCGACCCTTTCACAAAGGCCATTCTTCCCGGTATGAAGCATTTACCTTCCCATTCGTTGCATTAGAACTGAAAATAGATAAAAGGCTGTAAGTTAGCCGACAGGGATTGGTAGATGACAAACACCACCAGTGCACTAACTCCTATTTGCTGGTACATAGGCCGGTGGATAAACCATTCGCGCCAACGATTCTTTAAACTTTCGGGCAGCCAGTGAACTACCATGCCAAATACCAGCATGGCCAGCACTTTCCAGTAGCTCTGAATCATTTGTGGTAACAAATCCCAGCCAAAGTGTCCGCCAATTTGTTGCAACAATTCCCGGGTGCCCTGCATGCTTTCGCCCCGGAACCATATTCGGGTAAAGGTTATAAAGGAAAAAGTAAAAAACAGTTTCCAGACATGGGTCAGCCAATGCGTGCTGTTTTCGTAAGGGCTTATCTTCCGCCAGAATTTGTAGGCAATAATTCCTAGTCCGTTGAGTCCGCCCCATATCACAAAAGTCCAGTTGGAACCGTGCCACAGCCCGCCCAGGAGCATGGTCATCATCAGGTTGATATTGGTGCTGATGGAGAGTTTAATCCCCGGGAAATACCGGGTCAGAATCCACATCAGTCCAAAGACAAAAGTGAATATCGGGATCAGAATCAGTTTTTGGGATAGGAGCACGACAAAGATCAGAAATACTACCAGGCTGATATAGGTAAAGATCGAGGCGTTGCGGCTGCCTCCCATGGGTATGTACAGGTAATCTTTCAACCAGGTAGACAGGGAAATGTGCCAGCGTCGCCAAAATTCGCCGGTATTCTTTGCCTTGTAAGGCGAATTGAAATTTTTGGGCAGGTAAAATCCCATGAGCAGCGCTACCCCAATGGCGATATCGGTATATCCTGAAAAGTCGCAATACACTTGTAGCGAATAACCATAGAGGGCTGCCAGATTTTCAAAACCCGAATACGATGCCGGATTGGCAAATACCCGGTCGATCAGGTTTACCGCGAGGTAATCGCCTATGAGCATCTTTTTGATCAACCCTTTTAAAATCCAGAAAAACGCCAGCCCAAATTCATAGGAGGTCAGGTTGTATTTCTTATAGAGTTGGGGGATAAACTCGGCAGCACGAACAATGGGGCCGGCAACCAGTTGCGGGAAGAAGGATACATAAAAACCAAAGTCAACCAGCGACCGTACTGGCTTCACATCGCCGCGATATACATCCAGCGCATAGCTCATGGTTTGAAAAGTAAAAAAGGATATACCCACCGGGGGCAAAATTTTGGCCAGGTCGAAATGTGTGCCAAAAAGCGCATTCGACCATTTGGCCGAATGGGTTACCACTTCAAAATGAGTATGAAACAAGGCATTGCTGGTTTCAGTAATAAAGTAATCGTATTTAAAAAAAGCCAGTACTCCCAAATTGAGGGTCATACTGGTAGCCAATAGTAGTTTTTTTCGCAGCGGATGTTGCTGGTTGTAGATCAGTTGCCCCAGGTAGTAATCGGTTACGGTCGAAAAAAGCAGAATAACGAAGAACAATCCTCCGGTTTTGTAATAGAAAAATACGCTCACCAGGAAAAGATAGGCATTTCGCAAGCCGTTTTTTCGGTACAGCCAGCTATAGGCTAATAACACCACGGCAAAGAACACCCAGAAATTCAACCGGGTAAAGATCAGGGGGTGGTTTTCATGAAAGAGAAACAGTTGCCGCAGATACTCCATGAGTTATTCCGATGAGGGTTGCAAGCTAGGTATTGATTCGGGAATTTCCAAAGGCCGCAAAGCACCTTCCCATGCCTTAAGCAAGGCCGAAAAGAACAGTTCGCCTTTGAGGCGGTAACCCTCACGGGTAAAATGCACCCGGTCGTTTTTCATTAAACCCAGCGAATACCAATCCTGCGACGAGTTGAACCCCCCCATAACGGTATAAAAATCCCATACCGCGCAATGGTACTCGCCTGCCAAACGATAAATTACCCTGCGCATGGCCTCGGTATTTTTGTTAGGGGCTTCTTTGTAAAGGTAACTGTCGTTGGGTACGGTGAGCAGGATGGCCGCCTCGGGCACTGCCTTCAGGGTGCTGTCGAGCAACTGACGGTATTCGGCTTGGTAAAGCGAATCGCTAAAAGTACGGGTATACCCATCGTTGGTGCCTATGGAAAAAATAACCAGTTGCGGATCAATTTCGGCAAGTTGCGGAGTAAACAAGGTGCAGCGCAAATACGACGAGAGCTTGGCTCCATTTACTCCAATGGCGTTGTAGCGTATCCCCGGGCGGTCGTTCTCCAGACTGATGCCCTGTAACGTAAAAGCTGCCGGTACCGAATCGCGCTGCACGAGCAACGTAAATCGATATACTTCATCAGGAAGTTGAAATTCAGTATAACCCTGAGTGAGCCGGCAGGTGCCCAAAAGGGTGTCGCTTCCCGACACCACGCGCAACAAGTATGGGCTTGGCTCATGAAATATCCGCAGTCGGTTAAACCGAAAGGTGAGGGGGAAATTATCTTCCACCTCAATGGTTACAGAGGCTCTTGGGCTGCGTGTGGTGACCGCGATACCCATTACTCCCAGGGTACAACTGTCCGCAGGGCGGGTGCATTTGCAGGTTTCCCAGCTACCGGTAAACCGATCCGAATAATTCCAGGGGTTATTGGTTTCAGCAACATCATACGGAAAAACCAGTCCGCGTCCACCGCTCAGGGATAAATCGAGAAGGCGTTGCCGGATCAGGTGGGTATAAATGTCGGCCTGAATGTGCGATCCGCCAAAATGCACGATATTCAGTTGTCCCTGTCCCTGCAGGATGAGGGTATCCAGGAGGGAAAAAAAACGATTGAAGCGGGTTGTGTCAGCCGGCAATTGCAAGGTATTGGATTCGTAACTAATGAAGCTGTAGCGGGTATTTCCCAGATAGTAATCGCCCGGCTGTGCCTTGGAGAACAGAGCAAGGCCAGCGAACAAAAAGGTGCAGATCGATTTAGTGAACATCGGCATGCATTTCGGGTGTTGTTTCCTTAGGTGTGTTTTCCATCGTAGTCCGGTATTTGGCATATTCGAACATCAGGGAATTGTAAAACATATTGGCGATAATTTTTGCGCCTCTGGGCGTAAAATGCACAAAATCGGTCGAAGCCAGGGGAGGCTGGGCAAAAACCCAGCTGGGCATCGAATTACGGCCGCCCATGGCTTCAAACATATCCCAGTAAGCAGCGCCGGCACTGAAGCTGGCCTGTTTCAGGGCATCGCGCACTTTCTCGATATTGGGGTAGGAAACATACCGGTTGCGCTCCTTCATCGACATGTCGGCCACCCCAATTACAATAATTGCCACATCGGGCAGTACCTTGCGGATGCGCTGCAACTGCTGACTAAAAAGCCGTTCGTAGTAATCGTATGATTTAACGATATGGGGCACCACGTTGCCACCAAATTGCAGGATGATCACTTTTACATTCAGCGCTTTATAATGATCCCGCAACAGTTTTTCGTCCATCTTGGTAAACACCAGGCCGGAATTTCCCCGCATGGGAATATTATCGACGGCCACGCCATTTCTGCCATCAAGGGCAATTCCGTAAATATCGGGACTGGAGGTGCCTTTAAAGGCAATGGTCAGTTCCGAAACCGGAGTGTCAAAATTCCACTTAATACTTTTCAACGAAGAAGATACCGGGTACATATCGGCATCGGCCAGAGCATCGTTGACATAAAGTTCGGCAATGAAGGGCTCGGTATTGTGACTGTAAAATACGCGGCACTGTTCAAAGCTCCGGGTGTTGGAGTAGGCGTAGGGCGATGGGCTGAAATGCACCCATTCCTCGTAAGGATTGTTCTTTTTACCCGCTCCGGAAGCGGTATATGGCGAAAACCGGCAAAAACTGGCCAAAGCACCATAACGATTATGTTCCAGGGTAGTATCGGGATTGCCATAGAGGGTATACCGTTTCCAGTCAGGGGAATTATCCTGCTCTATGGAGAAGGAAAAATCATAAACCTGTTCTATGGGGACCAAACCCACACCCATACCGCCAAACTGGGTTTGTAAACGGTTGCGAAGAAAGGAGGTAATGCGGTCGCCTTCAATCTGCGAATCGCCATAGTGTAAAATGCGCACGGGTTGCGCCCCCTGCCGGGCTTGTTCCATGGCCCGGAATGCACCGTATAAAATACTGCGGTCGTTTTGGTAAAACTGTAGTTTTGCCACGCGCTGCTTCAAACTCCCTGCATCAGCGCGTACCGTATCCCAGGGTTCTTCTTCCGGTATTTTGTCGGCCCGACCGACACTGTCTACTGCAGCCTTATTCTGTTCAATGATGGTGTGAATGTCGGCATATTCGACAGGCTGCAAACTGAAGATATCCTCGAGTGTGGCAAAACGAATTTTGGCCTTTCCCCATGGAATCCCCTCATCAGGAATGACAGTTGCCAGAAGCAGCAGTACCGTAAAAACGGAAAGAAGAAACAGTAGTGTTATTTGCGGCTTTACAGGCATGAAAACGGTTACGACTTCGGCTTGATTTTAATGCGCTGCCCGGGAGTTATCTTATTGGCATTATCCATGTTGTTTAGGCGCATAATATCGGTATCCGTCACTCCCGGGAATTTTCGGGCAATTTCCCAAAGGGTGTCACCCGAGCGAACAGTATACATTTCGTATTCGCCATCGAAAGTTGCACTGGCCGTAACCGTGGTTGCACTGTTCGTGGTGGTTTTACCAAGGCGGGACTGCTTCTGGGCAAAGGTCATGGTGTTAATAGCTTCGTATTTGGCGGCTTTACTCTTGGGTTTGTAAATGGCCAGTTTTTGCCCGGAGCGTATCATGTTTCGGTTGATATTGTTCCAGTAGCGAATATCGGTTATGCTAACATCGTACCACTCGGAAATAAATCCCAGGTTATCGCCCGACTTGACCACGTAGGTAAGTTTAACAAAGTCCTTTCCGGGAGCTTCGGGGATAAAATGATCGGTATATGACCGGGGGCTAATGGTTTGTTGCTTCGGATCAAAGAACACCGAATCTTTGTAGTGGTAAATGGAGTCTTCCAGGTCGATGAAGCGGAGTGCCAGGTCGTTGGGCAGGCTCAGAGAATACTGCTTGCTGCCAGCCGGAATGATATCGCTTCGATATTGGGGATTCAGGTCGCGAAGCTGTTCGATGGAAATGTTTAATACTTCGGCTACCTGCATCAAGTGGAGCTGTTTCTTTATATGGAGGGTGTCGGTAACCAACGGAAGTTCAACCGGTGCGGCTTTTAAATTATGTTCGGAATAGTAATTCATCAGGTAGGTAACCGCAATGAAGGCCGGCACATGGTTCCGCGTTTCCCGGGGCAAAAAGGGGTAAATGTCCCAGTAATTCTTTTTTCCTCCGGCCCGGCGAATAGCGCGGTTTACATTGCCGGGGCCACAGTTGTAGGCTGCTATTACCAACAACCAGTCACCATAAATGGCATACAGTTTTTTGGAATACAAGGCTGCTGCGTAGGTTGATTTTATCGGGTCGCGTCGTTCGTCGACCAAACTGTTAATTTCCAGTCCGCACATACGGCCAGTTCCAAACATAAACTGCCAGAGTCCTACTGCCCTTGCCCGGGAATAGGCTCTTGGGTTCAGTGCCGATTCGATAATCGACATGTATTTCATTTCGTTGGGAACGTCGTAATAATCGAAAATATCGTCGAAGATGGGAAAGTAATGTTCCGACAAGCCCAGAATCACTTCCATATTTTTTCGGCGCTTTTTCGCATATACGTCGATAAAACTTTTAACGATCGGATTATAGGTGAGTTTGATGGTGGTAGGAATTGCTGCCATGCGGGCAATGTACACCGAATCGGGGAAGTCGGGGATGCAGCCAACAGGGATATCATCGTCCAGTACCACGCCATTCAATGCCTCTCGTACCTGGTAAAGCTGCAGGGTACTATCCATATTAGCGTCAAAATTCGATGGCAGTGCATCTATTCCCAGATCACCCATCCACAACGAATCCAACTGTTGAAAGTCGGCTGTATCCACAACCGTATTGGCCAGCAGGCTAACCGACCCTAGTAGTATGCCCATTCCTAGCAAAATATTTTTCATATCGTATGCTGTATATTTTAAAATTTCAAACTCAGTTTCACCCCATAGGAAAAATCCAACCCCGCAAAGTGTTCTGTTGGCATTACGGCCGGTTTCAGAACCATCTCCAGGTTATCGCTCATGTCGTATTGCCGGAAATAGGCATCGGTCATGGCATCCACCACATTCGCAACATACAGAATGCCCATGTAAATCACAAAATAATCCCGTTTGGATCGGGCGTCGTCGCGTTCCGACTGGTATTTCTTTAAATCCTGATTGTTGATGGTAAGTCCTTCAGCGACTCCCTTGTTGAACTCTCGTTTGGCGGTGAGGAATTCTTCGTTTTTTCGGTAGTATCCGTAATACAAGGCAGCCCCACCGGCATAAATAATGGGTATTTTCCAGTACCTCCGGTTGTAGGCCTGGCCCAGGCCCGGGAAAACCGCCGATAAAATGGTAGCACGCTGCGGCGAAGGAGTGAATTTTTTCTCCTGTTTCGCTGTTTCAAGCCGATCGGAAGTTACCGGCTCGTCCGACAGGCTTATGCGATCGGTCAACGAAACCGTATCCCCGACATGGGATTGTATATGGGTAGAGGTATATGCGGTTGAATCGGTTCCCCTAAGTTGCACACTATCCGGCTGAGGGGTTTGCACACTGTCCGGCGGTGACTTCCGGACGGAGTCGATACGTATACTGTCCATGGGAGGCAGGTGGATCATACGGGAGAGGGTGCGCGGTTTGTGTTCTCCGGGAAGATGGGTTTGAGTGCGTGCCTTGGGCAGGGAGTCGGGTTGCCACTCGAGACTTTCGGCTCGAATGAACGGGCTGAAAAATAACAAAGCACCCGTTAGGATGCTTGTCAAGAGTATACCTGAGTTTACTTTCTTCAAAATCGACACGGAGATCACGTATTCAGTTTGTCAAAAATAGCAATTATTCGTTCGAGTTCTTCATCCGTTTTGAACGGGATCACAATTTTTCCATTCCCGGTGTGATTTCTACTGAATTCAACGTTAGTCTGAAAGTGATTTTTCAGATGGTTTTTGAGGCTGTCGTAATCCCTTTGAGGCGGTGTTTCCGGTGTTTGTGCAGTACGCGGAGTTGCTTCCGCTTCGGGTTCCTGTTCACTCAGTTTGCGTACCAATTCTTCGGTTTTGCGAACCGACAGTTCCTGAAGAAGAATCTGGTTGTAAGCATTGAGCTGAATCCTGGGGTCGTCGATGCCGATAAGGGAACGGGCGTGCCCCATGGAGACTTTATTGTCGCGAATACCCAGCTGAATTTCGGCCGGAAGTTTCAACAGGCGCAGGTAATTGGCTACGGTAGCCCGTTTTTTTCCCACCCGTTTGCTGAGCGACTCCTGGGTAAGGTTGCACTCATCGACCAGGCGTTGGTAGCTGATGGCAATTTCAATGGCATCCAGATCCTCGCGTTGAATATTTTCAACCAGGGCCATGGCCAGCATGTTTTCATCGTTGGCCTCGCGAATGTAGGCGGGTATTTTCTGAAGTTCGGCCAGTTTGGACGCACGCAAACGGCGTTCGCCCGAAATGAGCTGGAACCTGCCTTCGGCTGTTTTTCGGAGGGTTACGGGCTGAATAATTCCAATTTCCTTAATTGAATCGGCCAGTTCAGCGAGTGCCTCTTCATCGAAAATGGTTCGGGGCTGGTATGGATTGGCATCAATCAGGTTTACTTCCACCTCAGCTACTCCGTTCATTTTCCGCGACGAATCCGCCGATGCCGATGAACGTTGTAACGTTTCGTTCGATTCAATTAATGCGCCTAATCCTTTACCTAATGCATTCTTTTTTACCATGCTGTTTGTGTGCCGTATTATATTATACTTCTATTTCTTCGTTTCTGCTGATCAGTTCACGTGCCAAGTTCAAATAGTTAACAGAGCCTTTGGATTCGGCATCGTAAAGTACCACGGGTTTTCCAAAGCTAGGGGCTTCACTTACCTTCACATTCCGTTGAACAATCGTATCGAAAACCATTTGCTGGAAGTGTTTCCGAACTTCATCCACCACTTGATTTGAAAGACGCAGACGAGAGTCGTACATGGTTAATACGAAACCTTCAATCTGAAGTTCGGTATTTAACCGACCCTGGATAATCTTAATGGTATTCAATAGTTTACCCAATCCTTCGAGGGCAAAGTATTCGCACTGTACCGGAATCAAAACCGAGTCGGCTGCCGAAAGGGCGTTAACGGTAATCAGTCCCAGCGAGGGAGAGCAGTCGATCAGGATATAGTCGTAATTGTCCTTAATGGGAGCCAGTACTTTTTTTAACATAAACTCCCGTTCCTCCATATTGAGCATTTCAATTTCAGCACCTACCAAATCGATATGCGAAGGGATAATATCCATGCCGTCAATTTCGGATTTGATAATGGCCTCGCGAGCTTCCAGCCCTTCAATCAAACACTCGTAAATACTACGTTCCACCTCCTGCACATCGAAACCAATTCCCGATGTGGAGTTGGCCTGAGGGTCGGCATCCACAATGAGGACTTTTTTTTCCAACACCGCCAGTGATGCAGCCAGATTGATTGCCGTGGTGGTCTTACCCACTCCTCCTTTTTGGTTAGCGAGAGCTATTATTTTTCCCATATAGTTGTACGATTTAGCGTTCCTTATTTGAATGCAATATTAGGACAATTTTAATTGTCGCCCCAAAATTAGCACATATAAACCCGATGGAAATTTTAGTGGATTCATTGTTGTGAACATTTTATTTTCACGTTATGAACAAGTTATTAACAATATTCTGTATCTGGCTCCGGGGTTTGTTTTCAGGATTATTTGGCTTTGGCAGGGATTTGATATTTTAGGAACTGAGTCCTTAGTACCCGGTAGGGGAGCTACCCAAACTTTTGCATGGCTACCTACGGCTTTTGCCTTAAAGCAACGTGAAATATAAGATTTTAGGACTTTGGTTCCATTTACCTGCCGAAAGAATTGTGATTCCTGTTATCAAACACCCCTCCTTTTTTGTTCGTTTTAAAACACACTTTTAACCCATAGCATAATATATTAGCAACGCTTACTAACATCAGTCTCTACCTCTGCATCAGATTCCATTTTAACACCAACAGAACCTCGCATCAGCTTA
>QKEH01000117.1 GCA_003252385.1 Bacteroidota bacterium
TTACCGATGCCAACGCTTGTACTGCTACCGCTACGGCAACCGTTGGGCAACCCGCTGCCACCCTTTCGGCAACAGCTGTGGCCACCGATGCCCTCTGCTTTGGGGGTGCTACCGGTGCCGTTGACCTGACCGTAAGCGGTGGTACCGCTCCCTATACCTTTGCCTGGAGCGATGCCGCCAGTTCGGAAGATCTTGCCAACGTCGCTGCGGCTACCTATAACGTTACCGTTACCGATGCCAACGCTTGTACTGCTACCGCTACGGCAACCGTTGGGCAACCCGCTGCACTGAGTGCCTCTATTACCAGTACCAACCTGACCGGAGCCGGAAGCAATGATGGAAGTATCATCATTTCGTCGGCGCTTGGAGGTTCAGGATTTTATGAGTTTACCATAAACGGAGGATTGGCATGGCAGGGAAGTGGTACTTTTCCTTCTTTAGCTGCTGGAACCTACGAAGTTCGTATGCGCGATGCCTCAGAAATTACCTGCGAACACCTTCTGGATGCCTCCAGGGTTATAACAGAACCGGGTGCTCTCACCGCCAACCTTTCAGGTACAAATGTTTCCTGTAATGCAGGAAATGATGGGGAAATCCGGATTGAAAGTCCGGGAGGAGGTTCCGGCGTCTACCAATATAGCATCGATGGAGGAAGCAATTGGTACAACACCGGCACCTTCGGTTCTCTCATTGCCGGGAGTTATGATGTACAACTGCGCGATGCCAATGCCACCCACATCATCGTGGTACTCAATGCCGGTTGGCAGGTTACCGAACCTGGATTGCCAGCCGACAATTTAGCCAGCAACGATGCCGACAACCGGATTTGTTCCGGTACGCCTATTCTCTTCAGCGCAAGTGGTGGTTCGAACTACAACTTTATGATCAACCAGGTAAGCGTTCAAAACGGCTCCTCCGATTCCTATAGTACCAGTTCAATTTCCGATGGGGATACGCTAAGGGCTGAAGTTACCTATGCGGGCTCCTGCCTGACCACATTCGGGCCGATAATACTAAGCGTAGATACCCTGCCCATACCTTTAATTACCAGCAGCGACCCGGACAATATTATCTGCGAAAGCGATGTGGTAACGCTGGATGCCGGTTCGGGCTTTTCGAACTACACATGGAGCACGGGAGGCACCGCACAAACCGAAACCACAACGAATTTGATTGACCTGACAGCTACCGACACCCGGAATATTACGGTTACCGTTACGGATAACCATGGTTGCCAGGGCACTTCATCTCAGGTGACCATCACCATCTATCCGAAGCCGACTACCGGGCCACAACACCGGATTAACAGTAACTTCGGATACTAATACCCGGCCGCTGCAAGAAGGTTTGCAGCGGCTACTGTCCTCACCACGGGCAGGCTCAGCTGGTTTGTTAATAAATCACCAGCTTCTCACTTTATTTAAAGTTGTAATTTCCCGGATGGAAAAGAATTGATTATGATAAAAATCACCCATATACACAACTTTACCTCATGGACAGGCAGTGAGATTCCTTTCATCCAACAAAACCATGCATATATGTAAAAATTTATACATAACTTATTCTTCGTGAAACTAAAGGCCGGTCTTTTCGATATAAGAACGTACTAAAATCAAGCAAGAAGAAATATCATTTAATTATTACCATTATAAAACAGGGAATTATGAAGAGAGAATTAACACTTAAAGTAGTTTGGTCGTTGGCAGTTGTATTTACTGCGAACAGCCTATTTGCTCAAATTCCGGCTGTATTCGATCCGATTAGCGGGAACAGTGCAGTTGCTATCGACTCCGTAACAGTTGGAACCACCACCCCGTATTGGGTAGAACCCGACTCGTACTACCACCCCAACTTCGCATCAACCGGTGCTCTAACTGCCAATTTCACATGGACTTGGGCGGTTGCTCCTGCCGGCCCTACTATGAGTGCCACAAACAATTACGTTGAAATTGCCTGGCCTGCTCAGGGATTGTTTAATGTAACAGTTTTTGAAACTGCTCCTGCCGCCATGGGAGGTTGTAGCAGTGCCGACACCAACGCTTACGTTCGCGTAATTGCCTCTCCTACGGTTGGTTTTACTGCCGATAATCCGGGTACTATTATTGGAGCCAACCTGAATGTATGTGAAAGCGATACCCGCTTGAATGATATCGTTCAGGCCAGTATTACTACTGTTGCCGGCGCAACTCCCCAGGTACAACTGGAATACACTTATGAAGTTGAAACTGAAGATGCTGGTGGTACCACAACACAGCAAAGCATTAACGAATTTCTGTTCACAGCAGGCAACCAGGTTACGGGTATCAATACAGCAACTTACAACCTGATGAGACCAGCAGGCGGTTACGCGGTAATTGGAGGTGAAACAACCATCTACACCTATACCATTAGTGGTGTTACTGATCGTATTTCTCGTAAATCGGATTACCTCGTAAATCCAACCGGAGCCAATACAGGATGGAGGCCTTACGATACCACTACGGAAACTATAGTGATCACAGTAAACCCAACTCCGGTTACCGGTCCTATATATACGATACCCAACAACTGGGCTAACTAAGAATGGCTAAATTCCCAAAGTAAACTAAGTGTTCCCTAAAAATCGATAACGTTGAAAATACGCTATTCTATAACACTTATTTCACTGATACTGTTAACACCTATCAGCCGCGGACAGATATTTGAAACATCTGTCTGCGCTGATAGTGTTTCCTCTTACCAGGTAAACAGCACCATGGAAGGATCCAGGTACTACTGGTTTATCCATCCGGAAGCAGCCGGCGAAATCGTTCGGGGCGAATTTAGTTCGCATATATCCATTCGCTGGAATTACGCCACTCGGAATAGAGTAACCATTCAGGTTTATGAAGAAAGCACCCATGGCTGCCAGGGTACCATGCAAAATGCCGAACTTGACATTATAGCACCCTATGTGGATCTGGGCGATGACTTTCCTGAGATATGCTTTGGCGATTCGCTCCTCCTGTCACCCGGAATACAGTTTGCCCCCCCCTACAGCATTACCTGGAGCGATGGCAGTACCGGTAATCAATATACCGCCAAACAAACAGGCACTATATGGGTAAAGGTGGTTGACGGTACCGGATGTGGCCGGTTCGATACAGTTTCGCTTCTGGTACATCCCTTGCCCGAACCCAACCTGCCCAACGATATGCGTTTGTGCGATCCGTCCCAACCCGTTATTCTGGATCCAGGCGATTATGCCTTCTACGATTGGAACAGCAGCCTGGCAGGCCGCATGGGTACCGGCAGCAGTTTAGACATTTATCCAACTACCCTGATCGACACCATTACGGTGGAAGTATCCGATTACAATAATTGTCGGACAACCGATACCCTGCTGTTACTCCCCTGCGATCTGGAAGAATTCTTCAGGGATCTGACCAATACCATTACACCCAATGGTGATGGAGAGAACGACGTATGGAACCTGAATATTGAACCCTACAACCGTCTGTTAGGCGATGCAGTGCTGGAAATATTCGACCGATGGGGTCGGCTGGTATATCGAACCGAAAGTGTATTGGAAGAACCCTGGGATGGAACCTCCAAGGGTAAGCCGCTCCCCATGGACTCTTACTACTATGTTCTAAAGATCAATTTGGAGAAGGCACCTCCTATTGCCGGAACGGTTAATTTAATTCGTTAATAACGATTTTAGCAGATCGTTAATTTGGATATCTTTGCTTCACGTTTACAAGCTGGTATATCCTTTTTTTCGCAAACGCAATGAGAATATCTCGTTTATCATATCTGGTTCTGTTAGGCTTCTTGCTGCCGGTATCGTTGCACGCACAACAGTTTCCCATCTACAGCCAGTACATGATGAATGGCTTCCTGCTCAATCCGGCTGTTGCCGGCCACGAAGGCTATACCGCCCTGAACCTGACCGTACGGGAGCAGTGGGTTGGATTAAAGGATGCACCCAGCACCTATGCCCTTTCTGCTCAAACCCGACTCCTTAAAAACAGTTTCATTGCCCGATCCAAGTCGGTTCGACGCCGTAAACGCGTAATGTCACGAAGCGGCAAGGTGGGTTTAGGTACCTATCTGTTCAACGACAACAACGGAGCCATTAGTAAAACCGGAGCCTCATTCACCTATGCCTACCATCTCACCACGAGGCGTTCGCAACTTTCTATGGGCGCTTCGTTGAATACCTTTCAATACTCCATCGATAAAACCAAGCTGAACCTCGAATCGGAAGAAGACCGGCTGATACTGGAAACCGATAGCAAGGCCTTTATTACCGATGCCAATTGGGGTATGTACTATTCGGATAAAAATATTTATGCCGGAATCTCGGTTCAAAACCTTTTCGAAAGCTTTTTCAAGCTGAACAACCGCGAAGGCGCAGGTTTCAAGCTGGAACGCCAGTACCTTACCATGGCCGGGTACCGGTACGACCTCATCGACTTTCTGTTCATTGAGCCCTCCTTCCTGTTAAAAGTGAGTGAAAACTCGGTGGCTCAGCTCGATCTGAACACAAAATTCTATTACCGCGAAGATTACTGGGCAGGCATCTCCTATCGAACAGGAAGTGGATCACGCATTACCAATTCGGCCAGCGATGGTCGCGGAGCTGCCCTGATAATTATGATGGGAGCCCGAGTGGATAAGTACTATCTAGGCTATGCCTTCGACTATACCTTTAGCAGCATACGCACCAAAACCATTGGTTCGCATGAAGTGATGCTGGCTATCAAATTCGGAGACAGTGCCCGCCGGTATCGCTGGTTGAACCGGTATTAGCAGCATCTTACACAGGTAACATAACCGGTGCGACAGCTTTTAACTGCACGATCGATCCCTCCTTATGGAACGACCTTCTGTTCAACCCTACCCGGGAATTGGGTTTGCCGGTTGTCTTTTAAAGTATTCCAAGCCCAATTTCCATACCTACCCATGATGCGGTATTTTTCAATCCCGGTTTGCCAGGTATTCGTTTGCGATGTTTTTTGGGTTGTATGTTGGCTCAAATCCAAATAACCGGATAGTTCTTGTTTGGTGAACCCATACATCAAGAACCGGTTGATTTCAACTGCGCAGCCGATTGCAGCCCGCCAGTTATTTGGGGCAGGCTGCCGGTTATAAGGTATTACCCAATACGAAGTCATGTAAAGAGAAATATCATTAGCTTTGCACATTGCATCCTGCGAAGCTTCAAACTGGTCCAGAATCAAGACAACTAAAAGTTTTTATTGCAAAAAGGAATCGGAAGTTGATCCATAGCATCAGAAATGACCGGATGATTCCCCAAATGACTAACTTCGACTAAATGGCTATCGAAATACAATTTCCGGATCCACGAATGGCTGAAAATGACGGCTTGGTTGCTGTTGGCGGAGAATTAAGTACAGAATTTCTGTTAGCCGCATATTCCCAGGGCATTTTCCCTTGGTTTAACCCGGGAGAACCGATTCTATGGTGGTCGCCCAATCCGCGGATGGTACTCTACCCCCACAAATTGAAAGTTTCCAAATCGTTCCGTCAAACCTTAAACCAACAAAAGTTTCAGGTAAAGGTGGATACACAGTTTGAGGAAGTCATTCGTCATTGTGCTCAAAAGCCACGGAGAAATCAGCAGGGAACCTGGTTGTCGGAAGACATGATTGAGGCATACTGTCGCTTGCATGAATTAGGTTATGCCCACAGCGTGGAGAGCTATTTCAGGGGAAAACTAAGCGGCGGACTATATGGCCTTTCGCTGGGAAAAATCTTTTTTGGCGAGTCGATGTTTTACCTGGAACGCGATGCTTCCAAGGTGGCACTGTACTATTTATGCCAATTGACAGTTGCCATGGGTTTTCATCTTATTGATGTACAGCAATCGACCCATCATTTACGAAGCATGGGGGGAGAAGACATTGACCGTGAAGAATTTCTGAATCAGCTGGCCGAAGCCTTGAAGTGTACGATCCCGCCTGGCCACTGGAATGAACTTAATATCCGATAACCCAAAGTATTTTTTCTTCATCGGCACATTTTTCGCATAGGCGAACCAGTTCCCGATTAATTACCACCAGTTTTTCACACACTTCTTTCCACTGATCCGACCATGAAGCACTTCCGGCCTTAAGAGCTTCCAGAAACTCCTGACCCAAAAAATGGCTGCCTATGATTTCCTCGAAAGCTTCGAGGGTAGTAACTGCCTGAAGGTCGTTTAAATGGCTCAGCAACTCGTTACGCAGAGGAATGATGCGGCGTGCATTGTATTTGGTGGGCCCGTAGTATTCGTACAATTTATTAGCCGTTTCGAAACAGCGGGAAAAAATATTGAATACCACGCTGTCTATATACTTTGATTCCTTATCGCAACGAATGTAGGTTTCGTTACTCCCGGTATAGTTTAACTCAACAAAATTGAGTTCCTTGTAGTCGTATATTGTTAACTTCATAAGCTTTTTTCTCAGTGACCGTTACTAAAATTATTAAATCCCGCGGTTAAAACAAAACAATCGCCCGGTTTACCGCTAAAATTCCATGATCTTCTGAGCATCTCCCACCGGAGAACCGTGCATATCATACCCATAATGTTCCCAAAGGGGTGTTAACAATTTGCAGTAAATATTTACTACCCCGATTTTTATCTCAACAGGATCCCATTACCTTTATCCCCAAGAATACCAACGATACCAACGTTTGGAACACAAAATGGAAGCCATTCAATGAAAGCATACTATACCTTCTTAAAAGATAGTTTCAGAAAGTACTTTGGCACCGATGCGGAAACAATTTATCCCCTGGCACCAACTGCCTCAAACCGGCAATACTTCCGGATGGAAAGCGGGTCGAAGCGTTGTATTGGTTGCTATAATCCGGACCGTGCCGAAAATGAAGCTTTTATGTATATTTCGGAGCATTTGAAACAGGCCGGTGTAAAGGTTCCCGGTGTATTGTATTCCCGGCTCGACCAACATATTTACCTGCAGGAGGATTTGGGCCATACCACCTTGTTTGAAAGGGTGCAAAAACAGCGCGATGCCGGGAAAAGTTACCTGAACTACTACCAAAAAGTGATTGACCAGATGCCCGACCTTCAGGTTACCGCTGCGCGAAACTTTGACTTTACCCGATGCTTCCCTCGTGAAGCCTTCGACCGCCAGTCGATACAATGGGATTTGAACTATTTCAAATACTATTTCCTGAAGTTGTCGGGAGTACCTTTTCACGAGCAGAAGCTGGAAAACGATTTCGAAACACTCATCGGTTTCCTGTTGGAAGCACCGTCAGAGTTTTTTCTTTTCCGCGATTTCCAGTCACGTAATATTATGATTCACGAAGAGGAAATCTATTTTATTGATTTTCAGGGAGGACGCAGAGGAGCCTTACAATACGATCTGGCTTCGTTGCTCTATGAAGCTAAATCGCAACTAAAACCGGAGGAACGTAACCAGTTATTGGATTACTATCTTAAAGTATTTTCAGAAGTTGCCGGTTTTGACCGGTCCAATTTTCTGAAATACTTTCCTGCCTATGTTTTGATTCGTCTGTTGCAGGCATTTGGAGCCTATGGCTACCGGGGCTATTTTGAACGGAAAAGTTTCTTCCTGCAAAGCATTCCTCCGGCTATGGAAAACCTCCGCTGGTTCTTACAATCTTCGGAGTTGGGAATACAAACCCCTCATCTTTTGGAAGTATTGAAGGCCATGACCCAAATGGACACATCCCACTTCCTCACTGAGGGCACTCCCGGCCGCTTAACCGTAACAGTGCGAAGTTTCTCCTATCGAAAAGGTATCCCCCAGGATTTTAGTGGTAATGGGGGCGGCTTCGTCTTTGATTGCCGTTCGTTGCCCAATCCGGGGCGGATGGATGCATTCCGCGACAAAACCGGCATGGATCAGGAGGTAATTGACTTTTTGGAACCACTGGATGCGGTGCAAAAATTTCTGAAAGCCACCTTTTCCATTTGTTCCGGAAGTGTGGAAGACTATATTGCCCGGGAGTTTGAACATTTGTCGATTAGTTTTGGTTGTACTGGAGGGCAACACCGCTCGGTTTTCTGCGCAGAACGCATGGCGTCCTATTTGCAGGAAAACTACCCCGTACGGATTGTCCTGCAACACATGGAACAAGAAAAAGGAAATGGCCAAACCAATGTGCAAACGCAGCCGTGAGGAAATTGAGTCGATGAAACTTAAAGAAGCCGTCTATTGGTGCAAGTCTTGTAAACGGGAGGCACATAAGGAAAAACAGCTGTGTAAACCGAAGAAAATCAAAAAAGAACATCAGGTTGCATCCCAACAAGTGTACGAATGAAAGCAATGATATTGGCAGCAGGACTTGGTACCCGACTGAAACCCTTCACGTTATCGCACCCCAAGGTGTTATTGCCAGTTGGTAATTACACCCTGCTGGAACTTACCATCCGGTACCTGAAGAAGCACGGCGTAACTGAACTGATTATCAACGTACACCACTTTGCCGACCAGGTAATTGACTACCTGGAATCCAATCAGGGCTTTGGCCTCCCCTATCACATTTCCGATGAGCGCGAAGCATTGATGAACACGGGCGGAGGGCTGGTACATGCCCGTAAGTTTCTGGAAGGAGATGAACCCTTCATTCTAACCGGATCGGATGTATTAACCGGACTTAACCTGTCCGAGATGGTTCGGTTTCATGTAAAACACCAACCCCTGGTCACTCTGGCGGTAAAGGATCGCCCCACCTCCCGCTCGTTAATTTTTGACCGGGATTACCAGCTTACCGGATGGCAAAATAATACCACGAACGAGTTACGAGGCAGAGAAGGCTGTAAACACCTAGGGTTCAGTACTATACATGTAATTAACCCCCGGATTTTTAAGCTAATTAAGGAAACGGGTGCCTTCAACATCACCGATATGTACCTGCGCCTTATGAACCACGAACGCATCCTGGGCTTCAGGCACGATGAAAGCGACTGGATTGAATTTGGACGTACCGAACGCCTGGAGGCTACGATGGCCGATGCCCGCTT
>QKEH01000020.1 GCA_003252385.1 Bacteroidota bacterium
TTCGCTTAATCGGCGAGAATCACTTTTCGTATTTGAGAGTCGCCCTGGCTGTTGAGAGCTTTGATCAGGTACAAACCGCTGCTGAATCCTTGCAGGTCGATTACTGCCTGGCTGCCTTCAATTACACTGGTTTCAAGCAAACTTCCTTTCGATGAGTAAATTTGAATGGTATGATTGCCTTCGCTGTCCAGTTTGATATTGATGCTGCCCGATGCCGGATTCGGATACAGGGTGAAGCCTTCCGAAGTCAGGTCATCTAAACCGTTGATACGGGCGTAAGGAGTTGCATTGTATACGTAGCTGATGATATTCGACTCAAAGTTGCCCTGATCTACTGCATTGGCTGGTATTTGAATCACAATGGTGTCGCGTTCCCAGGGGAATACATTGAAGAAGGTATTGTCGTAGTTACCAATGTCCGCGTGGCTGCTTATAATGTCGTGATTGGTAAATCCGGTAACGGTACCATCGAAAGTAACCAGAACCTTGGTCGAAGTTTGGGTGGTAACAGGAGCCGACATATCGTGTTCAAAAGCGATAACCGGAGCCTCGGGTACTTCCAAATGAAAGATTTCGCTGGCGTATGTGTTGCCGGTAGCCACTTGTTGGATGTAAATATCCTGCCCCGGAGTAACCGATTCGGGCACGCTGAAACCGAAGGCGGCGTTCGACATGTCGCTGTGGGTCGACCATTTCTGGTTGGTTTTTATATCGTGCAGAGTGGTTTTTTCCACAAAGTCAATACCATTGCTAATTATAGGCCGTGAAGGAACGATAAGGGTGCTTGCCTCAGAGGCTAATTTGTTCGTGGCTTTACCTCGGAAATAATACGTGGAGGAGGCACTGAGGCCTGCAGGAGCATCGGAGCCGGTAGTCCAGTTTGCATCGCCTGCTGTTTTGTATTCCTGAGCGGTACTTAAGTTCTCGTTGGTGGTTTCAGCACTGTAATTAATGGTGAACACAGGAGCCGATTCACGTGCCGGAATGATTACGGAAGTGCTGGCCGACTTGAACGATGTGGCTGTAGCCGCCACCCGGAAATACATGGTGCTGTTCAGAATGGCCGCAACACTGGTTCCGGTGAAGGTTTGCGATCCACTAAAATCGGAGCTGGTAGCATAATTGTAGGTATTGGCTACGTTGGTGGTACAGCATTCGCTTACATAATCCAGGGTAAAAGCTGGAGTGCCCGGAGCAGCTGGAACACTGAGCGATCCTGATTGCGATTTAAAGGCACTGGCCGTTGCCAGGCTGCGGAAGTTAACATCCACCCCCGGAGTGAGGGTAAGGCGGGTACCGGTTCCTGTAGTCCAGGCAGATCCGTTGGTGCTGTATTCCATGCCGCTGGTTATAGTTTCAACCGTTTTCTCAGCATCGTAGTCAATAGTAACTGTGGGTGCAGCGTTACGGGCAGGTATCACCAGGGTGTAGCCTTCCGAAGCAAAGTCGCTGGCCGTGGCCGATTTACGAATATAGAGGGTCTGTTCTGCGGCACTGGGATTCAAAGCCAGGCTGGTACCGGAGAAGGTAGTAGCACCGGTAAAATTGCTGTTGCTAGCGTACTGGTAAGTAGAAGAGGCCGAGGTAGTTGCTGTTTCGTTACCGTAGCTTATCGAGAAACTGAAATCGACAGCAGGGCGGGCTTTAACGGTAAGGAGCGATTCCGAGGTTAAACCTACGTTGCGGAAGCTTACATTAACGCCTGGGGTTAAGGGGATAACCGTACCGGTACCGGTAGTCCAGCTTCCTCCTGCCGGTTTGTATTGCACATCGCTGCCCACCACTTCGGTAGTGGTTCCGTTGGGGTAGTTAATGGTAAATTCGGGAGCAATATCCACCCATTCAAAATCGATATAATCGACCTTGGCCCAGGCGTTATCGCTGTTGGTTCCATCAATACGCAGAACATCTCCGGTAGTTAAATCCACATTCGAAACGGTGCGGGTGGCATAGGCATTATTACACGATTGCCATACTCCCGTCCACGAACTAATTGTGTTACCGTTTAGTTTTAGGGTAAAGGGAGATGCCCCGTCGTTTTCGTTCAAATACACCACTTTAATATTGTACCGTCCACTGGGTTGAGCAAAAGTAGTGGTCAGGTAACCGGTGCTGCTTCCAGTACCGGTAGCCAGGTTCCAGAGCCCGGCAACGTTTCCGTTCGAGGCACTGGCATAGGCCTGGGTGTAGTAACTGCTTTTGGTCATATTTTCAGCTTGTACCGCCAAGCTTGACGCCGTGGGGGCGGGGGCAACATATTCGCGGTCGCAGGTGCCTCCGGAAGAACTGCTGGAGGAACTGGATGAGCTGGAAGACGAACCTCCTGAAGAGCTGGAAGATGAACTGGATGAAGAACCACCTGATGAACTGCTACAGGCAGATCCGGTACCGGCATTAATACCGTCTTCCGTACCATCCGACAGGATCGAGGGCCAACCGGGGAAGGTGCCACCGTTAGATACACAAACAAACGTACGGCGGAAGGTCAGTGGAAACCATTCGGCCCGGCGATCCCATATTGCTTGCGAATAGTTTACTGACCAAGCCGGATTCGCAATAGGTTGATCCGATTCAGTGTACATGTTGGTACCCATCCGCTTAACGTTTAACACATTGGATAAATTGATACCTCCGGCAACAACATAATAGGCAGAGAGGGTCTGAGCCGAGCCGGAATTATCCTCGAATACGGATCCGGGGCCGCCTGGTATAAGGCAATGTTTACCAGCCAGCTCGTTTCCGCTACCTGTTAAAACGTCCCACATAATGTACGACATTTTCATGGGGGTGGTACTGGTACCTGAGGTACCCTGTGAGATTACTTCGAAGCGAGCGTAGATTTTTCCGTTCCAGTAATCAACGGGAGATTTCCAGTTACTGGGGTAATTGTTCATATTGTACCAGTAGCTGAATCCACCATCGCAATCGTACATGGTATATTGTTCGTCGCGTATAACGAAATACTCTGCATACGTTTTATTTGTTTGCAGAGCAAGAAGAGCCATTACTAGCAGCAAAACACTTCTAAAAAGTTTCATAGGTAAGAATTTTAAAGTTGCCTCAAAGTTATAATGTGGAATAATGCCAAAAATAAAAAGTTGATGAACGATGGAAATTACTTGATTTATTCAAGTTCTTTTAAGTTTTCAGCGATTGGAAATGAGTTTAATGTTTAAAAGAAATTTTCCTTTTATAACGATAAATCAGTTTTAAAGTTCCGGGAATTTTAAACAGAATGCGTGCAATATTCATCCATCCTTTGGCATGTAACCTGGGCGGCAGGGTAACTTCGTTATACATGCTGAAGAAGTAGGCAATATTATTTAATCGCGATTGCTCGAGGGTTAAACGGGTAAGCAGGTTGTGGCGTTTGCTCTTTTTAATTAGGTTGAGGCGGTACAAGTACACATCGTTTATCATGGCTTCCATTAACCGGTTGGTCGACTGGGTGGGCGATACGCGGTAGTAGGCAAATTTCTGCTGCACCTGGAACATTCGCGAGGCGCTGGCCATGCGGCACCAAAAGTCGTTGTCGCCAATGGGATGCAGTGCCACATTAAACCCGCCCAGGCGGAGCGCCAGTTCTTTATTAATGGTCACTCCGGGGTAAGCGGAAAGATTTTCGAAGAAGAAATACGCTTCATCCACCTCGCGGATATCATCGGTAATGGATACTTTTTCGTGTATGCCCTGCCACTCTTCGGCTCCAACCTGGCAATCGACTGCAAAGCCACCCATGCCTCCGTTTCCGTATTTTTCGATCATCTTTTGAGCCAATTCCACATATTGGCAGTGCAGCGTATCGTCGTCGTGAAGTATGGTGAGCCAGGGTGTGTCGCAATAGCGGATACAATTGTTAAAGTTTTCATCCTGGTGGACGGTTTCATCAGTTTTAATATACTTAATCAGCGGATTGTTGTAGCTGTCCACTATTTTTTTGAACTCATCGTGTGGCGAATGGTTGTCGACTACCACAATTTGACATTTAACAGTTTGATTGAGTGCGCTTTCCAGTGCAGTTTTAAAATAGTCGGTTCGTTTGTATACCGGAAAGGTAATGGAAAAAAGGTCGGTCATTTTCATAATTCACAGATTAGAATAATCGCACTTCTTTAAGAGAATGCGGAATTGGGCAATTTTTTTTGTGAAATTACACGCATCGGAATACATTCGCAAAAGAATTGTTAGTATTAACAAGAATTTATTCTGATGAGCATGAAATCCATTCAGCCCGGGGTGAGTATCCTGATTTGCACCTACAACGGTGCATCACGTTTAACCCCAACTTTGCAGGCATTATTGAATCAGGAACGGACAGCATCCATTCCCTGGGAGATTGTGCTGGTGGACAATGCATCGACCGATAACACCTGCGAAGTGGTGCGGGAAATCATGTCGGGGGCCAACGTGCCCTTTCGCTTACTCAGTGAGCCCCGTCCGGGACGCGACCATGCCCTGCGCACCGGCTTTGAGCAGGTACAGTACGAGTATGTATGCAATGTGGACGACGATACCTGGGTATGTTCCGATTATGTAGCTCAGGTTTGGGAAATCATGCCGGCGCATCCGGAGGTTGCAGTATGCGGAGGACAGGGTACAGGAGAGTTTGAAGTGCCCCCCCCGAATTGGCTTGAAGCATTGCAAACCTCGCTGGCCATTGGTCCACAGGGCGATATGGAAGGTATTTTGGGTGCGGATTCCCAATCCTATCTCTATGGTGCCTGTGCGGTATATCGTAAGTCGTTATGGGATAAGGTACAACAGAGTGGTTTTACGTTTTTTCTTTCGGGGCGGAAGGGGAAGAAACTGAATTCGGGCGAAGATTTTGAACTTTGCCAGGTATGGTTGATGGCAGGTTATAAGCTCTACTACCGGCCTCAAATTACCTTTAAACATTATATGCCGGCGGGGAGGCTTACCTGGCCGTACTTTAAAAAGCTGTTCCGTGCCTTTGGTCGTGCCGATCTGGTGATGCAGCAATACCTGAAAGCTACGGGAAGGGTGAAGGGAATCCGAGGGCGCTGTATGAAAACCTATGCCGGTTACTTCTTTTATTTGACGGCTAAAGTGGTATTGAGTGGGCCAAAATGCCTTTATTCAATGCTGACAAAGAACGAAGGAAATGAGGATCTCCTTTTGTTACTTCGCGAACAGGCGTTCTGGTTTGAGCTGTTGACCCACCGGAAACGTTTTTTAGCGGTTAAACGTGCCATAAAGGCTGCTGCCTGGAAGAATGCTTTTACTACCTAGTTGGCGTTCCCTGCAATAGGGTATCTCTAATGATTCGCACACAAATTGCAATTCATAAACTTTTTTTCGCTTCCTTCGTAGGGAGTAGATATTAAATCCGAATACATGTTAAAAAAATTTCTCAACAGTGCCATGCTCATGACCTGGGCCGGCGATTTTGTAAGGTTGGTATCACCTTTTATTATTGTCCCTTTGGTCATCCGGTTTTATTCGAACGAGGAGCAAACGTTCTATTTTATGCTGCAAATTATTTATTCGTTTGCTTTGGTGGCCGATGCTGGCATTAGTTCGGTTATTGTACGTGCTACCTCGTATTTTAAAGCCGGAGCCGACAAGGTACCCAAGAATCGAGAGGAATTTGACAACGCCGACAAGTTTGAGAACCGGCCTCCCAATATGGCTATGGTTTCGGATCTGTTTAATACCTCACGAAGAATCTATTTTATTCTGACCGCCATTTTTATTGTATTGCTCAGTACTGCCGGGGTTTCGATATTCTGGAACGTGATGCGTATGACTGGCCATCGCCCTGATATGTGGGGAGCCTATGCTATTTTGGTAGTATACTTTGGCCTTTACATGGTCAATATGCGTTGGTCGTCGTTTATGCGGGGGCTCGATTTTGTAGCACAAGAGGCCCGGTATAACATTTTGGCAACCGCCTTCCGGATTGTATTGTGGATTATTGCGCTAAGTTTTAAAATGAAACCCATTGCACTAACCACTGCGCTGCTTTTCGAAGGTGTTTTTATGTATTTCTTTCGGCGGTATTTTATTAACCGGTGGTTTGCCTCCATGAAGGTTAATCCCTACAAGGAGGGTAAGTTTAATCTGACCCTTTTTAAAACGCTGTGGCCTGCAGCCTGGCGGCAGGGAGGTATTCAGTTGGGGAACTTCATGGTGGAGCGGGGCAATAACCTGATTATTTTGCAGGTACACGATGCAGCCCTGATGGCTAATTTTACTTTTACCACCTGGATATTAAAAACCATATTTGGCATTTCGCTCACTCCGGTGTATTCCCGTTTACCCGTACTCTACAAACATGCCGCCGAAAAAAACTTTGGGGAACTCAAAAGGTCTGCTGCCGGGTATATGTTTATCGGACTATTCATAATTTGTTTTGCCTATGCCCTGCTTGGTGCTTTTGGTAATACCATTCTGGAACATACCGGCGACGAACGGCGCTTTATTTATCCTTTGGTGCTGTTTATTGTAATGGCCATTACCGAGGTGCTTGATTTGCATTCCAGTTTCCATGCGGGTGTATACACCTCTACCAACCATATTCCTTTTCTCTGGCCTTCGCTGATCGCGGGCATGGCTATTTATTTTGTCGGCCGCTTCTATGCATTGGCAGCCTTCGGGGTAGCCGGGATTATCTTTACCCGCTTTTTGGTTCAGATTTGCTTTAACAACTGGTATGCCATGTATTTGAACCTTAAGTTTTTGAAATGGCCGTTTTTTAAGTTTTTACTGGACGTTCCGCGCTATGGGGTACTGTTTCTAAAAGAAAAGATTGTTCATTTCTCTCCGGCATTTTTAAAACGATAACTGCTGCGGTAAAGTCCCTTGTGGTGTGTTTTATGGACGTTGATCTTTTGGGAAGGCTGCAACCGAAGTTACAAGTGTGTATCTGTGTGCTGTTAATAGGACAGATCCTGAGAATTAGCCATCGAGTAAGTGTAAGCGTAGTTGGAAGGAGGGTGAAGTTCAATTTTAAGTGGCCAGGAATAGTGAAGGAATACCATTCGTAACGGTAACGTTACAAGTTCGGCTTTGAATGAAGCATTTCGATTTGTATGGTTTCAATCTGGTGGAATATAAAAAAACAAGGGGTTGTCTATTTAAGGTAACCCCTTGGTTTTTTATATTCCTGAACTGGTTTTAAAGAATATATCTGGCAGATAGGGCAAAACCGTATCCCCAAAAACCGGAGTATGCTGCGAAATTGATTAAGGGTTTCCAGTCAAAGCTCAGGTTGAGCGGGATGTCTTTAAAATTGTACTCCATGCCAAGGATGCCGTCGATTCCTATGACTGATTGGCTGCCGTGATCGTGATATCTGGTATTGTAATGGTCATTCCATACACCGATATGGGCGCCGCCACCATAGTACCAGTTTAACCCTTCGGTTTCAATACCAAACTTATGGACTTCGTAAAGTCCGGTAAGGTCGGATCCATACCAACCTACACCCAGAATACCCTCCAGGGCACCCGTATGGCTTACAAAATGTTTTACGGTAAATCCGTTGGAAAAACCGGCACGTAAACCTAAGGCCGTGATATAATCCTGAGCCTTACTAAGATTACATATGGAAATTAGAACAAAGAGAGGAATGATAATTTTGCGTTTCATAATCGAAGTTTTTGTGTAAACGTTAAAACAGTGGCTTTATGATGCAGCTGAAAGGTATTGTTAATTTGAAGATTTCAATTTTTCCATGCACGAGCTAGCAGCTAGATAGGCAGTGGAGTAGGCAATTTGGAGGTTATATCCTCCGGTTTTGGCATCCTGATCTATTACTTCGCCGGCGAAATACAGGTTGTGTATCCGGTCAGACTGCATGGTCATACAATCGATTTCATGAGTGGGTACTCCGCCGGAAGTGATCATAGCCTCTTTGAAGCCCCGGCTGCCGGTTATTTCAAAGGTCCAGTCCTTTATGTAGCGCAAGATATTGCGTCGCTCTCTGGCACTCAGCTGGTGCCCTTCTTTTTTGCCATCAATGGCAGTAAGGGTAAGTAATTCCGGCACCAGCTTTGAAGGTATCCACAGACGGACAATGTTGTCGATTTGTTTTTTGCCGTGGACATTCAGATCCGATAGCATGCGGCTATCAAGTTTCTCTTCATCCACATCGGGTAACAAATCAAGATGCACCTCAACCTTATGGCCTTTGTGGAGTTCATCCACGGCAAAGCGGCTCAGAGACAGAATGGCCGGACCGGTGAGCCCGAAGTGGGCAAAGAGCAATTCGCCAAATTCGGTAAGGTTTTTTTTGCCGTTTACCCACAGGGAAGCGGCTACATCCTGTAAGGCAAGTCCCTGGAGTTTCCGGGTCAGGTCGCCTGCAGTAGTTAACGGGACCAGTGCCGGAAGGGGCTCAGTTATCGAATGCCCTGCCTGACGGGCCAACAGGTAGCCATCGCCGGTAGATCCGGTAGCCGGGTACGATTTGCCTCCCGTACACAGAATGACCTGTCTGGCCGTGTAAAGTATTTCCGTATCTTCGTGGAGAGCTCGTATTCCAACAACCGAATTATCGTCGAGAACCAGTTCCCTGACCTGCGTCTGGGTATGTATAGTTACCTGATGGTTGCTTCCCCATCGAAGCAGCGCATGTAATACATCTTGTGCTTTGTTGCTTTCGGGAAAAATACGGTTGTCCTCTTCTGTAGTGGTGGCAACTCCCTGCTCGGCAAGTAATGCAATAAGGTCTTTTATAAAGAATGTTTTAAATGCCGGGACAAGAAAACGTCCTGTCGGGAAAATATTTTTAAAGTAGGTGGATAGGGGGGCTGCATGGGAGATATTGCATCGACCATTGCCCGTAATCAGCAGTTTTCGCCCTGGTTGCTTCATCTTCTCGAGCAGGACCACCTTTCCGCCAAGTTGAGCGGCACGGCCTGCAGCAATAAGCCCGGCAGGGCCTCCTCCAATAACTGCCACATCGAATGTGGTTGACTTTATTACCCCCATATTGGATGCAAAAGTACGGAAAGCTTTGATATAAAAAACCGGCCTCCGGGAAGCTGTCAACAAAAACACTGTTGCGCTACACCATGGGGTAAACCATACTTTTATCCAAACTATATTTCGACTTTCGGCGGCACGCAAAAATGCGCGACATTTTTAGTGCTTTCGATCGACTACGCGCCCCCGGGAAAGGACATCAATTGCACCCGGAAATTGATATAAGCTTTCGGACAATTTTTGGAACTTCATCACACACAAACAGAGCCGGTCCAATGAACCGGCTCTGTAATTAAAACTAGTAACCCTATTTGCGATTAACGCTTTTGCTTTTACTTAACAGACTTCTGGTTATTAGATTTTAAGTGCATTACGCCCAATAGACATGAAAGAAGGATAAAACACGTATGGAAATTTAAAAAAAACTTTTTGGGAGGTGGTTTGCTTTTGCTATTTGGGTACACGCTAGCATTACAGTGCAGGGAATATAAAAAAAACCGGCCATTGCTGGCCGGTCCCTTAACACCTAAAATAAACCCTTTACAAACTTTATGCTTGGGAAAGCAAGCAGCTTGTGCTATTTGTATCTATAGGACAAGATGGCATGATTACACACGTACAAGATTCCTTTTTTTTGTGAAAATATTAAGAAAGCAAGAATAGGCGGAAATGCGTCAAATGTAGATGATCTTAACTTTTTTAAGGAATTTTTCTTCCAGTGTAAGGGCTATACGTTTGATAACCGTCCGCCGTATTTCGACATCCATGCCCATGTTGGGATCCTGATGGGCAATGTTAATTCGCGTACCAATTACAAACTGAATCTCGTCCGATTCCAGGATAAGTTTTACAACCTGGTCGGCAGGTCCGTTGCCCAGAACCGCTTTGTTGGTATGTTTTTTCAGGAGACGTTCCACTTTGCTCAGGGTAAGAATACCTTCGGTATACAGGTCGAAGCCTTCCATATACGATACCGGCGGAAGGTCGGGATCAACAAATTCTTGCCCGTCATGAATTTCAATTTGCAATTCGCGGGCAATGATGTCACCGGTAGTGGCACCCATAACAATTTTACGGCCTGTAAACTCTTTGATGGTGTCAATAAGGTCTTTATCCTTCTCCTTCTCGTACGGAGGCCCGGAAAGGATCATCAATCTGCGGGGTTCGCGGAAAAACACCACGCCGCAGGAGGTGTCGTCTTTAGCCTGAAAACCATCGTTGCGGTGAGCAATGTTGATAATGCGTCCGGCCAGTTCATGCGCCGATATTTCCCGGTTGCGTTTGACCATGTCCGTGGCAAACTGTCCCATATTGTCGTTTCCCCAACCAAACGGGTATTGGGGAGTGCCCAGCCCGGATTGTGCTACCCCGTCGGAGGTAAAAATCAGGCGGTCGCCTTTCTGCGCCATAAAGCTGGCAACCCGCAGTTTTTTATTGGCATTGCAGACTCCGGTCGGGATGAGTATTTTTCGTTGGAGTTCAAAAACCTGATGGTTTCGAATTACCAGAGTTTCGGGATTGTCGTATTCCAGCAGGGTGGTTTTTCCATTGTGCTCAATTTCAATAATGGTAAAGGTGGAATAGTTCATTTTCCGTTCACTGCACTCGGGGAGCGTTTTCATGATGATCTCCTCGCGATGTTCACGGGTAAAATTCAGGGCCATGGTAGCCGTCAGGGTTGCAAGAACACTGGCTTTTACGCCATGCCCCATGCCATCGGAGAGTACCAGGATAATCCGGTCTTCTTCTTTGATTTTGCCGGACAAAAATACATCGCCGCATATACGCTCGCCAACATGGTTGCGCTGCTGGCAGTCTACTTCTATGAAAAACTGTTCTGCCATTACTTGTTATTCGTTCCGGAGTGGGTATTGGAGTCTTTGTCGTAAAATTTTATCACCGAGTTGAGCATCTTTTCGATATCGGAGGCGCCTTCGCCCAGCAGAATTTGTTGAACCATTTCCAGGTTTTTATCTATTACGTCGGATACCCGGCGGATGACTTCGGCTTTTTGTACCTCGGGTGCCTGCATGTCGCGTACAATTCCTCCGGCGATTTGCCCTGATATTATGGGAAAAATAGACAGGTTGAGCAGGTTTCCATTATGAATCACATCGCGCGATTCAATGGCTTCGGAATTGGATATTACGTACGAGAAAAGTTTGGAAATATCCTCCGGGATAAATTTCCGGAGGTCGGCACCGGCTAGATCCGGTATGACTTCTATGATTTCTTCAGCTTCTTCGCCAATAATGCGGCAGAAGGTGTCGTTGGCTTTTACAATTTTTAGCTTGAAGTCGACAATGACAATACCGGCACGCAGTTTATTGAGCATGGCATTGGTCAGTTCGGAGGCCTGATAGGCTGAATGGTGCTCGGTTTTTATCTGGTCTTTGGCTTCGCGAAGTTCCTGGCGCGTTCGTGCCAGTTTCTCGTTCAGTTCAGACAGGGTTTCGTTAAACGTTTTGGTGTGTTTAATGGTGTAGGTGGCACACATTTCGGGAATTACGATGCCTTTTGCCATATCAACGGCAAACTCGCGGCACGAGTGGTATCCGCACTGATTGCAGTTAACCGCATCGCCCGGTTGCTTGCCCAGGGTTTTAAGCGCTTCTTTAATCCTTTCCTTTTCGGGTTCCGGAATGCGTTTGTCGTTGGGGGTAAATGTGCGTTTGAAATTCAGTTGCCCGTATTCCTCCAGATCGTCGTACCATTCGGCACGGAAAAATCTTTTCAGGCGATCGTTGGCATATTTAATTACCTGGTATTCTTTTAATAGCTTATTACCCCGCCGGGAGAGCCCGGGGCCGGTGAGTGCGCTGCCGTACATCACATGCAGGTGGCGGTGGATGATTTTTACATTTTCTTCAAATTCCTCAATGGACTCAATCATAGCGTTCTTTCCTTCCACGCAAATTACATGCGAGGTAAGCAGGTTCTCGTCGATATCGGATGCCTGCATAAGCCCGTTACGCAAGGGGTATAGGGAGCCCTTGAAGGCAAAAGGAGGATCGAAGTCGGAAAATTCTACTGTATTTTCGTTGATGTTAAATTCCTCGAAGAGTTGGCGTAGTTCCGGGTAGGTAAGGGCACAGTCTATTTTGCCGTCATCGTCATATAGGAGGATCTCGTCTTTACTTGCAATATTGGGGCCGATGTAGATGACCATCAGGTTTTCCTTATGGCACTTGCGCACTACTTTGGCCATGGCTACCATAGGCGAAACAAAGGGTACCAGGTTGTTGATCAGGTTGGGATGGTATTTCTCAATGTAACTTACCACTACCGGATCGCAACTCGAAATGGAATAGCGGCCTTTAAAATCGCTGTAAAAAGTCATATAGCGGTTGGCGATCAGGTCGACCCCAAAGGCCATTTCGTGCACATAGTGAATGCCCAGGGAACGGATCATCTGTACAAATTTCCGGTAGTCGGTGATATCGGCAAATTCGGCGGCAATGCTGGGGGATACGATGGCTGCCTTCTTGATACGACCTGCCAGCATGCGTCGTGCGTCTTCTATGGACGAACGGTAGCTTATGGCTTTTGGGGCGCAGGAATCGATACAGGCACCACAGCCTATGCACCGCTCGTTAATCAGATCGGGATGCGTACTGTCCGGTCGAGCCTGTATGGCTTTTACCGGGCAAATGCGCACACAGGTATAGCAGTTGGTGCATTTCTCGGATTCGATATAAACTAATGGCTTCAATGTAAGCAAGTTTACAAGTTAGTATTAGGGGATTTTTAGTCCCTCATCCAAATACGCTTCAATATTCTCGGGTGTTACCTGCTGATACAGTCGCCCGTTGATGAGGATATTGGGACCCAGGGAACACTGTTCAAAACAATGATCGGCTTTAAACTCAACCGAGTCTTCCAGGTTATGGCGAAGGATGTATTTACGAACCACCTCCACCAGGCTGCGGTTGCCTCGCGCAAAACACGAACTGCCTAAACAGAGTACAATTTTTTGTTTCCGGAGCATGTGGGCTGGATTTATGCTGCTGAATATAGCCAAAATTATACTTTTTCAAAAGCCTTGACGCCCGGCATGTTGGTTGGAACGTTAAAAATAACGTTCTTTAGAATGCAAAATTCAATAATCCCATTGCATGAAGGTATTACCGGAAAAAACCGTAGAGCGTTTGAGCGAGTATCGCCGTACGCTCTACCAGTGTCTGGAGCACGGAAAAGTGCATATTTATTCACACGAGCTGGCCGAAATACATAATATCACTGCGGTTCAGGTACGTCGCGATATCATGTTTGCCGGGTATTCGTCTGCCAACCGAAAAGGATACCATGCCAAAGAACTGATTGATGTTATAGGCATGCTTATCGATCCCCAGGAGATTTCGAATGTGGGCGTGGTCGGTTTGGGAAATCTGGGACGTGCCATATCTACCTATTTTATTAATAAGCGTCCGCAACTTCAGTTGGTGGCAACCTTCGACCTGGATCCGAAAAAAATCGGGAGGGAAATCAACGGGGTGGAATGCTTCTCGATTGAACGCTTACGCGAAATAGTAATCAGCAGGAACATCACCATCGGCATTCTTACGGTACCCATGTATTCGGCTCATGACATGGCCAAAGCACTGGTTCAGGCAGGGGTAAAAGGGATTCTGAATTTTACCACGGTCAATCTGAGCGTACCTGAGAACGTGTATCTGGAAGAGTACGACATGATTACTTCACTGGAAAAAGTGGCCTATTTTATCAAATACCATAAAACAGAGGAATAGTGGGTATTGCAGGCATTTCTTTGAAATGGTTTTGGATCAAACCTTGAATAGTATGAAAATAGAATTTAATGCTCCGGTAGTGTTTACCCGCGACATAGCAGCGTCGTGTAGTTTTTACAGGAAATACCTTCACCAGGAAATCCTGTACGATTTTGGTGCCAATGTGATGTTTAAGAGCCATTTGTCGTTATGGCAACTCAAGCCCGAATACGAAGTGAGCGCAGTGGCGGGTAACCCGAAACACGGCAATACCTTTGAGCTGTATTTTGAAACAGACGATATTGCCACAAGCCTTGAACATCTCAAAAGTGCTGGGGTGGAGTTTTTACATGAATTAAAAACCGAACCCTGGGGGCAGCAAACCTTTCGTTTTTTCGATCCCGACCATCATTTGGTGGAAATTGGGGAGCGTATGGAGGCTTTTATCACTCGTGTTTTTGAGGAATCCGGGTCGGTTGAGGCAACCTGTCAACGTACCGGGGTACCGGAGGAAACAGTTCGTACCTTCTTAAGGAATCCAGAGAGCTAAGCCACTTTTCATCTTTTACCGGAGTTGCGTATCTTCGTCGCGCATTTCCATGGTACACGTGTAATGAACTATTCCTTTTCTGCACTGGCGCAAGCTTCTCTCACTCCATCGGCCATTAATGAATTAACGGCTGGTTTTGCCGAAGATTTTCGTGAAGGGGTCGACATCAACCTGGGGGTGGGCTATGTTAATGATCGCACTATACCCTTCGAAGCCATTCAGAAAGCCTATGCCGAAATTGTGGCTCGGCCGGAGCGTTACCGGAATGCGTTAAACTATGGTGGAGCCGAGGGATCCCCCAATCTGCGCCGATCGATCCGGGAATACTACCTGAAAAACGGCATTGGGCAATTGAACGCACAGCATTTTCAGGGTCGAAGAATTTTAATTGGAGCCAATGGTGCCACCAGCCTGCTCGATGCTCTGTCGGATGTGTTGCAGCCCGGCGTGGTGATTACTGCCGACCCTTATTATTACATTTATACCGAAACCCTGGAGCGGAAAGGTTTTCGTATTCTGGCCATTCCGGAAGATGAACAGGGCCTGGATGTGGATCTTCTGGAAGAGGCAGTTCAAACCCTGGATCCGCGAACCATTAGTTTCTTTTATCTTGTAACGGTGAATAATCCATCCACCGTCATTCTGTCCGACGCTCGCAGAAAGTCTCTTGTTGCACTGGCCGAAAGTCTCTCGTGTCAGACAGGGGTAAAGATTCCTGTGGTGTTCGATAAGGCCTACGAGGACATCATCCACAACCCGGAGCTGGCGCAGCCTGTGTCGGGACTTCGCTACGATACTTTGGGGCTGGTACTGGAAGTGGGGACCTTGTCCAAGATACTGGCGCCTGCTCTCCGGATAGGCTATGCCCTGGTTCCCGATGACCAACTTGCCGATGCGTTGGTGCAGCGTACCTCGGACATAGGGTTTAGTTCCTCGCTCATCAATCAGGAAATTGCAGGTTGGCTGCTCGACCATCATATCCTCGTGCAGAAAGAAAAAGTGAATCGGGGCTACCGGGATAAGGCACTGTACATCCAAAACTTGTTTCGCCGCTATTTGAGTAACTATCTCGAATCGTACACCGGAGGCGAAGCCGGTTTCTATTTCTACCTTACACTGAACCAGGTTCGAACCGACAAAGGTTCCCCATTTTTTCAGTTCCTGACGCGAACTACCGGCGATCCATCCGCAGACGGTTGCCCGGAGAAGAAACCTCGGTTGGTCTACATTCCCGGTTCTATTTGCAGCCGAAGCCCGAAATCGCTTCATCAACTCCGCTTGTCGTATGGTTTCGAGGAGGATGAGGTGTTCGAAAGGGCTGTTCAGCTCATTGCCGAAGCCTGCGAATACGACCGGGTAGCTTCTTTAAGCAGCAAATAGGTAGGAAACGGGCTGTTTGAATGCCCATCTCGTTACGGAAAATTGATCGAACCGGGTTTTTCATCGGCACCATAGCATGCACTTTCCGGAAGCCATCACGTGAGGCAGACGATATTTACCGGTGGCTTGGTGCCTTCCTGTGAGGATGATCAATTACAAAGGAGCCTGTTGAGATGCTTCGGGGGTACTCAATTCTTCGTTCGGTTCTTTCGGTGTTGGTTTCTTTGCTTCCTGGGGCAGACGGTTGAACAACCTTGCCAGTCCCAAAAGCATTTTTTGTTTTTTCGGGGTAAATGCTCCGGGTTGCATGCGCCAGCTCCAGTTACCCTCTTCGGTCGAGGGGATATTCATCCGGTGCCTGTCTCCCAGTTTCAGAATGTCCTGCATGGGAACAATGGCAATCCGGGCTACCGATTGATAGGCTTCGCGGATCAGCAGACGGTTGACGTTGAATCGTGTGATGCGGCGTCCGAGCATCATTCGGAGGTTGTGGCGTCCCCATTTGCTGAGCTCACGGGAAAACCAACCCTGCAGGGTATTGTTGTCGTGGGTGCCGGTGTATACTATGGCATTGGTAACATAGTTGTGCGGGATAAATTCCGATTTAGCGGCATCGCCTTCGAAGGCAAATTGCAGCACCCGCATGCCAGGCAGCATGTACCGGTCGCGTAAATCGTATACGGGCTGGTCAATATCGCCCAGATCCTCGGCAATAAATGGCATTTCGGGGAAGTGTTTGTGCACTACATCGAAGAACCTGGTACCCGGGCCTTTTACCCAACGGCCATTTATGGCATTGGCCGATCCGCCTTTCACTTCCCAGTAGGCCGAAAAACCGCGGAAATGATCCAGGCGCACCAGGTCGAAGCAGTCCAGGTTCTTACGCAGCCGTTGGATCCACCAGGAATAGTGCTGGTCGGCCAGTGTTTTCCAGTGGTATACCGGCATGTTCCACAATTGCCCCTGATCGTTGAAGTAATCGGGGGGCACTCCGGCAATTTGAGCCATGTGTTTCGACGGGGTTAATTTAAAGTAGGAAGGATTGGCCCATACATCGGCACTGTTGTAGCCAATGTATATCGGTATATCGCCCAGCAGTTTCACACCATGCGTTGCACAGTATTCCCTGAGTTGTGCCCATTGTTCGTGGAACAGAAACTGGGTGAAATATTCCTGGTCGATCTCCTCCTGGAAATGGTCGCGTGCTTTGTTTAGGGCTTCAGCATCCCGGTCGCGCAGGGTGGGTTCCCATTCGTACCAGGGCTTTTTATGGTGTCGGTACAGAGCCAGAAACAGTCCCCAGTCCTCCAGCCAGTAGGCCTGCTCGCTGCAAAATTTGGCAAAGCGCTGCCGTTTTTTTTCGGTGCCTTCGCAAAGAAACAGATGGTAGGCCCGGTACACGATATCGGATTTCTGTTTCTCTGCCAGACAGAAGTCGCACCGATCCTCATGTTGCGTCTTTTGTGGTTTCGATAGCTGATCGAGGTAGCCGGCTTCGATAAGCAGTTCCTGGCTGATAAACAGGTAATTACCGGCAAAAGCCGAAAGCGGGCTGTAGGGCGAATAACCTTTTTGGCCATCAAGTGGATTGATGGGGAGTATCTGCCAATACGACTGCCCCGACTTTTGCAGTTGATCGATAAAACGATGACTTTCCGAACCCAGGTCGCCACAACCAAATGAACCGGGAAGGGAGCTAATATGGAGAAGAATGCCAGCTTCGCGCATAGGAGGAAGAGTTAAGAGGTTTGCTGCTACGTTAAATTTCAGGAAAAAAAATGACACTTGCCGAACAACGGGTGAATTTTGTAAATGCATCCGGTTCGTGGAGTAATACGTCGATGCCCTGCCCGGAAATATTCTCCAAACTTTTGTGTTTCACCGTTTTTTTTCCTGAATTAGGCTAAATTTGATAGAAAGAGCTTGTAGGAAAACGTATGGTTAAAGTGTTCTTTCTTCGCTAATCCCATAGTTCACTATGGATATTTCGTTTAACGTCATAGTGTGGTGTTGGTTCCTGACCGGGGAGCTTAACCGATTGGGAAGTATGCGAGCACGTATTCGTGCAGGCAGTAGATACAGATCGGCTTACCAGAATCCTAAAAACAAAACGCATGGAAGCATATAGCGGCAAAATTCTTCCGGGAAAGCCTTATCCGTTAGGCGCTACCTGGGATGTAGAAGGTGTTAACTTTGCACTATTCAGCGAACATGCAGCAGCAGTAAAACTCTGCTTATTTCATGAGGTGGGCGATACCGAGGAATATACTTCGGTTAATTTAACCGAAGTAACCGGTTATATCTGGCACGTATATTTGCCGGGCATAAAGCCGGGGCAACTCTACGGGTATCGGGTATTTGGGCGGTATAAGCCCACCGAAGGGTATCGCTTCAATCCACACAAACTGCTTATCGATCCGTATGCAAAAGCCATTTGCGGGGGCACCGCCATTCATGAAAAAATGTTGGGTTTCTGCCCCGATCGCGACGACAGGCGCTACCCCTATAAAAAAGATACCCGCGATAGTGCCGGAGTGGTAAGCAAGTGCCGGGTCATCGATCCGGTTTTTGATTGGAAGGGCGACCACCGGCCTCAGACACCCATGCACAAAACTGTAATTTACGAACTGCATGTAAAAGGCATGACGTATCTCCATCCGGAAATTCCTCCGGAAGAACGAGGCACCTATAAAGCTTTGGCCTCGCCGGTTATGATCAACTATTTCAAAAAACTGGGTGTGACGGCTATTGAACTTATGCCGATTCAACATTATGTACACGATTGGTTTGTGGTAAAAAAGAACCTGACCAATTATTGGGGGTATAACACCATAGGATTTTTTGCTCCGCATGCCGAGTACAGTGCTTCCGGCCAAACAGGAGAGCAGGTTGAAGAGTTCAAGGAGATGGTTCGGTTGTTGCATCTGGCGGGAATCGAAGTGATCCTGGATGTGGTGTATAATCATACCGGTGAAGGGGGTAAGTTGGGCCCGAGTCTGTCTTTTCGGGGGATTGATAATTTGAATTACTATCGTATCGACCGGGCTAATTCGGGCGATTATATCGACTATACAGGAACCGGAAATACTCTGAATATGCTGTGTGCCCAAACCCTTCAGCTGGTGATGGACAGCCTGCGTTACTGGGTTACCGAGATGCATGTGGATGGATTTCGGTTCGACTTGGCATCGACTCTGGCGCGTGGCCTGTACGATGTGGGGAAACTGTCCACCTTCCTGGATACCATCCATCAGGATCCGGTAATTTCGCAGGTGAAACTGATAGCCGAACCCTGGGATTTGGGCGAAGGAGGGTATCAGGTAGGTAATTTCCCTGTGCTTTGGGCCGAATGGAACGGCAAATACCGCGATTGTGTGCGTAAATTCTGGCGGGGCGATGAAAGTCAGGTGAAGGAGCTGGCTTACCGCCTGAGTGGCAGTAGCGATTTGTATGAGGACGACGGACGTTTGCCCTCGGCCAGTATCAATTTTATTACCGCCCACGACGGATTTACCCTGCACGACCTGGTGAGCTACAACGAAAAACATAACCTGGCGAATAAAGAACAGGGGAACGATGGTGAATCTCATAACCTCAGCTGGAACTCCGGAGAAGAGGGACGTACCACCGATAAAAAAATTATTGCCCTTCGCGAACAGCGGAAGCGAAGTTTTATGGCAACCCTTTTGCTAAGCCAAGGGGTTCCTATGATTAGTCATGGCGATGAATACGGACGTACCCAGCATGGGAATAATAATGTGTATTGCCAGGATAACGAAACGGCTTGGTTTCATTGGGACTGGGATGAGCATCAGAAGACTTTTTTCGAATTTACCCGTCGAATGATCGCCTTACGGAAAGATCATCCGGTAACGCATAAGCGAAGATTTTTTAAAGGGCGCAGGATTCGTGGGGCAGGAGTGGAAGACATTCGCTGGTTGAATACCGATGGAACCGACATGACCGATGCCCAGTGGAATACCGACTTTATCCGGTGCATGGGCATGCTCCTTAACGGGCAAATGATGAATGAAGTAGATGAAAATGGGTTGAAACGTACCGACGAAATTTTGTTGCTTATTGTAAATAGTTTCTGGGAGCCTATTGGGTATACCCTGCCGCTTACCGATCGGGATGCCCAATGGGAGGTACTGGTGGATACCAGTCAGAATAAAATACCCGAGCGTCCCGAAATCAGACAGTATCTGTTCAATATGGCGCCCCGATCCTTATTGCTTCTTCGGAAGGCGGTTGAAGGATAAGGGTACTTGTTGTTCCTCGCAATTGTGTTGGCGCTTTGGAAGACAAAAAAGAGCGGCAAAACGAGTTTGCCACTCTCTCCTTATGAAAAAACTATGATAATAATGAGGATATGGTTGGACTTGATGCTTGAGGTGGTGAGGTTTTGCTCCTTTTCTGCTGCGATTAATGGGTTGTGCTTTTTTTGTTTAGTTTTTGAATGGCACTTTCAATGGACTCATCGGGTTTAATGTAATTGTATTCGCCCCAATAGTCGCCGTTACCTTCGTCCTCAACCTGTTCGTTGAGGACATCGTTCAGTTTGGTGGTTTCCTTGTAGGGGAATTGTTCAATGTTTTCGGGGTCGCGATCAGTTATAGCCATTTCGAACATGGTATTAATATTCGACTTGAACAGTTTTTTATCCCATTTCACCCTAAAGGCCAGCTCGGAACGTACGTAGTTCAGTACCCATTTACCATTAATTTCGCGGTAGTTGACCCGGTAAGTTCCATTCAGAAAATCGATATCCATGGATGCCGGTTTCTTTTTAATTAACAGGTTTGGTGCATTGTCCAGGCTTTTTTGGCTCATTTTGAAATCGATACCGGTAATGGCATAGGTCTCCATGTCAATGTAAACTTTTCCCTGGTATAACGGATATTCCGAGTCGAGGCGTTGATCGAAACCTACCACAAAGTTATTGCGGTCGCTTACCTTAACCACTCCGTCGAGCGTGTAATTGTAATAGGGAAACATTTCAGGATTGAGGATTACACCCGGATTTTTTACCAGGTCGAGGAACATGGCTATGCGAGGGCCGCCTTGGAACTTAATCAGCACGGTATCCATGTTTTTAACGTTCTTGCTTCGTCTTCCTTTGTAAATTTTTACCCTGTCGAAGTCGAAATTTTCGCTGTATCCCGAATTGTAAATATCCAGTATCGCTTCGGATATGGCCACGTAATTCCGGTTTTGTTTAATGGTTTCGCGATAAAAGCCGGTTTGCATTTCGGGAAGGGTACTGTAATTGGTTTTTTTGAGAAGGATGGCCTTTTCGATCAGCGCTTTGGGATCGGCATGGGTAACCACCAGTTCTTCCAGTGGAATGGAATACGGAGTTAGCGCAATTTGGTAATCGGAGGCCTTTAAGGCTTCCATAGTGATTTCAGTATTTTTATAACCCAGATGGTTAATGGAAATGGAGCGTTTTTGGGAGTCTCGTGGAATTTTAAGAACAAATTCACCATCGATATTGGTAACAGTCCCAATGTTTTCTCCGGTTTGGAAAACGGTGGCAAAAACTACCGGCTCGCCGTTGGTTTGGTCAATGACCCGTGCGTTTATTTCAGTATAGTTAAGGGTGTCGCGTATTTGACGCACCTCGCGGGTTTTATGTCGCGCCGCTATAGCAAAGGGTGTGCTAAGGGTGATCAGCACAATTCCAAGAAGTACTCTTGTTTTCATGATCGATGTTTTTTGAGTTGTACATAGTTGTTTGCATACTGAGAACTGGTTTGTTGATACTAGGACAGAGCAACTTACCGGCACACGTATGTGGAATTGGCACGAAATAATCCGGTGGACAGGGCAGTGCAAACAGAGTAGGGTTCGTCCTTGTTGTCTGTCCTGCTTTGACAGGGCAAGAGTGGGTTATTATCCAAACAATTTTTTACTTTCGAAATCGTTTTTACTAAAAAATTACCGTTCAACTTAATTTACTAAAAAATGATTGTAACCACAACTCCCAATATTGAAGGGAAACACATCAGCTCTTACCTGGGCATTGTAACTGGCGAATCCATTGTGGGAGCCAATATTTTTAAAGATATTTTTGCCAGTATTACCGATATTGTTGGTGGACGTTCGGCCTCGTACGAGCGTGTGCTGCGCGAAGCCAAGGACAATGCGTTGGCCGAGCTGATGGAAAATGCCCGTCGCATAGGGGCAAACGCCGTGGTGGGGGTCGATCTGGATTACGAAACCATTGGTTCCAACAGCAGTATGTTAATGGTCACTGCCAGCGGAACTGCGGTAATTTACGCATGAACTACTATTAGGAGCCTGTTTCATGAACTGCACGCCCCGGTTTTTCTTAGTTGCGTTTTGGGTAACGTGTTGCCCGTTTTTCTTTACCAGCCTGCAGGTTAAGGCACAACGGCTGTTGTTCGACACCCTGGTGGTCGATTTTATTCCGGACACTCTGGTGCAGGTAAGGGGTGTGAATATCCGTTCGATAACCGACAGTCGCAACGAAAATCCCTGTTTTGTCAGGTATATCGAAAAGAAGAAATATCTTTTACTTCCTGCCGACCTGGAAGTGTACACCCGTAATCCGCTGGCCGGCGAAATAGGGCGGTATTTGGTTACAGAAAGTAAAAGTGACCCCCACTATTCCCTGGATATTACCAAATTTCAGATTGTTGAGCGAAAAAGCAAGTTGGGAAAAGGAACCTTTCTGGAAGCGGATTTGCAGTTGTATCGCCATCAGAATGATAGTGCCGTTTGGGTGGGCACCTTTTACTACGACTATTCCTCACCCGAACGCACGAAGAAAGAACCCGTAAGCCTGGCCAGTCAGAAACTGCTTTCCAGGTGGCATCGCGATCTGAAATTGGACCTGTTGCTGTTCAATGCCCGGCCTGCCGATGGAACCAGTCAGCGGGAGGGCAATTTTATCAGCGACCCCAACGTTCGTCCCTTATACCTTATCACCCGGAGTGCCTGTTTTGTTGGCAGGCAGGGGTGGGGGATGCAGGGCGAATTGTTTTTTTCACGCCCCGAAACCCGGGCATTTACCCGTAGCACTTCAGGTATTATCCGGTATAAGAACACAGCCCGGTACGAGTCCTTTGCACTGGGCCGCACTGCGGAACATTTTCAATGGAGACTGGTTTCCAACTGGGTGTTTGAATCGGACATGAACCTCCTTCTGGGGGTTTGCAAATGGAAGGATATAGAGGTAAACCGGCCCAAGCTGCAGCAACTGTTCGAAACCAGTTTGTCCTCGGTGCAATCGCTCAATTTCAGTCCGAAAAACAGCCGAACCCTCACGGGAAGGATTGGGCTTATGGAGGATGTCAGTTACATTATTGATCGTCGGATACAGCTTCAACTGGGACTATTTCTGGGAATGGGTTTTAAAATTTAACTCGTATGAGCCAATCGTTTCATATATTTTTAGGTGTGCTGGCCATCGGATTGGTGTTTTCAGTGGGAGTGGAAGCGCAGCACCTGGCCGTATCGGGGTATGTTACCGATTCGGAAAGCGGCGAGACACTGATTGGAGCCACGGTGTATCATTGCGAAACCCAAAGTGGCGTAGTTACTGACAATTACGGATTCTATCAGCTGGCAGGTCTTCAACCCGGAACACATCGTTTGGTAGTGTCGTATGTGGGTTTTACACCCGATACGCTTTGGTTTTCGATGGGTTCAAAAGGCCTTATGCTCCCCGAGGTTAAACTGAAACCCCGGGTACTGGCGGTGGAAGAGGTTTCGATAGTGGCTGCAGGAATCGATCGCCCGGCCGATCGCAAAGCGGAGACCAGTATGCTGGAGTTGTCGTCTAAAACCATTCAGTCGATACCCGGTGCAGGAAACGATGTGTTTTCGGCTATTAAGTTTTTACCCGGTATTGATCGTACCGAACCCTGGTCGCCTTTGTATACCGTTCGCGGAGGCGAACCTGGCGAAAATGCCGTATTGCTGGACGGGGTCATGATATATAATCCGTACCATTCCAGTTTGAGTTCAGGGATTTTTAACACTCAGATGATCAAATCGGTCGATTTATTGGTGGGAGGATTTGGTGCGGAATATGGCGGGCGCAATTCGTCGGTGATGTATATCAGTTCGAAGGACGGCAATACCAATGCCCTGCATGGCGAGGTGGAACCGAGTACCTTTCAGTCGAAGGTGTTTCTGGAATTTCCCGTGGGGGAAAAAGGTTCGGGGATTGTGGCCGGGCGCTATTTTTACGATATCTTTTCGCAGTTTATACTGCAGAGCAGAAGTTATTTCTACGATTTCAACCTGTCCTATACGTACCGTTTAAATGCAAAGAACCGCCTTTCGTTTAAGTACTTTCAATCGCGCGACCGGAATGTGGTCGATTTCAATGTGTTTTACCGCTACCTGGGCAATACCCTCGATATGGATTTGTACAACGATTTTAACTTCAACTTCACCAACCGCTGGATAAATAGGGCCGGAACACTTATTCATAAGTGGGCCATTAGCCCGCGTGTATTTGTTCGCAATCAGCTTTACTACTCCAGTCATGAGTCGGATAATTACACCCGTGTCGATTTCTTTTTCGATTATGCCGAGCCGGGTACCGAAGGGGGGACGGCTTACGATACGCTGCGTTTTAAACTCAGTACCAGCACCAGTTTTACCAACCGCATGGCCGATGTGTGCGGGAAAAGCTATCTGAACCTGGTGCTGGCACGCTACAATACCTTGCGTTTAGGGGTGGAAGCCAATAGCTATTTTTTTAAAAATTCGGCCGTTATCAATAAAGTGGATCAGGGGAATCTGGAACTTGCTCCGGCACAATATGCCCTGGTGGTGGAAGATAAGCTGGAGGCCGGGCCGCTGTTGATCCGTCCGGGTCTTCGAATGACGCAGTACAACAATCGGAACTGGCAGTACGAGCCCCGGTTCAACCTCAAATGGTCTCTGCCACATCGCACCCAGATTAAGGCTGCCTGGGGTGTTTACCATCAGTATGTAATTAGTATGAATACCAACGAGGTGGAGATGAGTCAGGCAGTGGATTACTACTTTCCGCTGAATGGTTACGAGCCAGCCCAATCCGTTCATTACATTGCCGGGGTGGAACAGGATTTTGGAAAATCCCTGCAGTTGAGTTTTGATACCTACTATAAAGCCATCCGGAGGGTGTATACGTTCGATGTCAACCAAACCGACAATCAGGTACTGACCCTTTCCGACAAGCTTCAGCAGGGGACCGGAGAGGCCTATGGCGGCGAGTTGATGTTGAAAGGGGCAGTTAAAAAACTTTCGGGCTGGGTGAGCTACGGACTTTCGTGGGCTACACGGCAATATCCTCAGGTGAATGACGGTCAAAGCTATCCCTACGATTTTAACCGCAGGCATACCCTGAAAGTGGTGGCGAATTACACCCAGTCGCGCAGCCTGGAATACAATGCGGCTTTCACCTACCTCTCCGGTAACTACCGCAGTATTGAGCAGTCGATGCAAAACTACTACTATCTCGATCCGGTGTCGAACCAGCTGAGTTTTTTTCCGGTATGGTTGCCCTCCGGAAAGAATACGGCAAAAATGCCCGCCCTGATAAATTTGGATGTGAGCCTCCGGAAACGGTTGCGAAGCGGATTCGGTAAACAGGCATCAGATTTTTTCCGAGCCAGGGAATCGTACCTGACCTTTACACTTAAAAACCTGACTTTCTTCCGAAGAAATATTGAATATTATTATCCCATAACGGGTGTTCCACGCTGGGAAGGGAAATACCTGCCCATAGGCACCAACTGGCTGCCCACCTTGGGATTGAGTTATGCTATTAAATTTTAAACGGTCATGAAATGTAGAATCGGATGGATTATGTTGCTTGGCCTGGCCACATTTACGGGCTGTGAAAAGCTGGGAGACTACTATCTGGGGATCAATCAGCAACCTAAGCTTACCGAAGCGCCATTGCCCGATGGTTTAAACATTTTTTGTGTATTGCGTCCCGATAGTTTTTGCGGACAAAACAAATCGTTTGCATTTGTACAACAGGTTTGGCCGGCACTCTATTTCGACGATTTTTACATTCTGCACGAGGCGGAAATGGTCGTTCGGCGTGTAGAAACCGGACAGGTAGTTGAAAGCATCAATTTCAGTCTGCTGGCCCCCGATACGGCATTTACCGATTCCCTCTATCGCCCCGAAGGGTATTTTGCTCCACGCAGCGGGGCGGCTTATCGAATGGAATGCCGGCATAGCGATTTTCCATTGGCCAGCGGAACGTGTGTGGTGCCCCATGTGCCGGTGATTGTGCCGGGAAGCCTGGTTCGGGAGGTATCCCGGGTGGCGTTTCGTTTGCAGTCCGACAGCACCACCGGCCTCATTGATGTGTATCTGGTTAACGATGTCGGTTACGCTCAGGTAGCCCGGCTGGTGCCCGATAGGGGCGAAGTGCCCGTTCAGTTCGAATTGCCGGAAACACCGCAGGCCGGCTGGCGCATGCTCATATACTATTACGATACCAATCTGGGGAGCTACTATGCCAATTCCAATACCTCCCTTAATTTTAATAAGTTCCGCGTGGGCTTTACCACGCTGGAAAGCGGATACGGGGTTTTTGGGGCCCTCAACTACCTGGAAGTCGTTTTGTAGCAATGGTCATGGAAGGTTACGGCCGGAATAGTGATATATATCATGTAACGTCCTGTGAGACACTGCGTACTACTGGTCAATTGGTTCCGGATTCACAAAAGTTGGCACCCCGGTTTTTGGTATGATCCTTGGAACCAAAGCACGAAACAAATCCAAAAACGACCATAAAACATAAAGTCCATGGAAGTAACCAATATGATGGAACATCAGAAACTCATTTTGATGAACGTTACCTCTAATGCAGAACTGTTTGGAAAAGAATTGAAAAAATCTGTAGAATGGTTAAGTCCTGATGATGTCAGGAAATTGTATCTTTGGGTTGAAAACCTGTATGGCGATATGCACCGGCAAGTGATTGCAAGCGCATTTGCAGCCCGGGTATTTTAAATTCAAAAGCTGCATGAAAAGAGATACAACATTCTTTAAACTCTATAAAAAGTACGGATTGGAGGGATACCACATTCCGGTACGCAATTCGTTTAATAATTGTATTGAATACGAGTTTATTCCTGAAAGTGCCCGCAGCTTGTACGAAGAAAGTTTTGGCGAGAAGGTGCTTTCCGACCAGGAATTCCTGGACTGGTATACTCAAAATGCCACGGTTTTTAATTCGTGAACTCCCTTGTTGATCTTAAGGCATGGAATGTAGAGTAGGTTGTGCAGCCTGTTGTATTGTCATTTCTATATCGTCGCCCATACCCGGTATGCCGGAGGGTAAAAAGCCCGGAGAACGATGTATTCATCTGAACGAGCAAAATCGTTGCGAATTGTTCAATAGCCCGTTGCGTCCCCGCGTATGCGAAGGTTTTAAAGCGGAGCGGGAATTTTGTGGCGACACCAACGAGCAAGCCTTCGAAATATTGCGAAAGCTCGAAAACTCGAAAATATAACGAAGCGTGTGGGAGCTTTGCAAAGATCGTTATCTTTGTAGGTCTCAAAAGCTATTATATGAAACGATATGGAATTCTTCTGATAGCCAGTTTTATGGTTATGGTTACAGCTGCGGCGAAAGAAAAAGACCCCAATGCCGATGCGGTTCTCGATAGTGTGAGAGTTAAGGGCACTTTGATGGAAAGGTATCTGAAAGCAGCCAATACCGACAGTCTTCAGATGTTGTTTTCGCCCAACTGCCATTTACTGTTTCCTTACCACGAGATTGTGGAATCGCGCGAGCAGGTGAAGGCCTATTTCGACGAGCAGATCCGCAAAGGGAAAGCTTATCGCTCGTTTACCCTGTCGCCGGCAGAAATAAAACACTACGATGATATCATTCTGGAGATAGGCACCTGTCAGGAACGTTTTACCCTTCTGCCACTAAAACGTTTGTATATTGAAGAATACCACTACAATATTGTGTGGAAAAGGTCGAAATCCGGATCCTTCAATATCCGGTCGGCTGTGTTTACTCCCGTTACCAAGCCCCAGCCCGAATAATCTGCTGTACTGGTTATGAAAGGTACCGTGCTGGTGGCCATGAGTGGAGGGATAGACAGCGCCATGACGGCACTGTTGCTTCGTGAACAAGGCTACCAGGTTACAGGATTACACATGCATTTTGTGCCGCCATTGCCGGGTGTGCTGACGCAACTACAGCAACTGAGTGCTTTTCTCGGTCTTGAAATTCTCCGTTACGATGCCCACATTCAGTTTCGTGATGAGGTAATCTGGTATATGGTGGACATGCACAGCGAAGGACGCACGCCCAGTTTGTGTGCACGCTGCAATCCAAAACTGAAATGGAAGGTGCTAAATGCCTGCGCGCGTAGCCGGAATATTGACCGGATTGCCACCGGTCATTACATTCGTTTACAGGAAGAATCGGGCATAGTACGCTTGTATCGGGCGGTGGATGAGCGAAAGGATCAGTCGTATTACCTCTGGGGGTTGCAGCAGGACGTACTTCAAAAGGCTTTGTGCCCGCTGGGACATTACACCAAGGAACAGGTGAAGGCTATGGCTTTGGAGCGGGGGCTCGGCTTTTTGGTAAAGGAAAAGGAAAGTGTGGGTTTGTGTTTTGCCCAAGGACGCAGTTACGAAGAAATTTTATGCCAGGAGACCCCGCCCGGTCATGCCGGCCGACAGCCGGGCACTGTGGTGGATGCTGCCGGAAAACCTGTTGGCAAGCATAAGGGCTACCTGAGCTATACCATTGGGCAAAAAAAGGATCTGGACTTGTACCAGCCGGAAAAATGGTGTGTTTCGCAAATTGATGCCGGCAAGAACGAATTGCAGGTGGCTCCCTGGCAGGAACTCTATAAATACCGGTTTATTCTGTCCGACTATTGCTTTGCCGATCCCCGGGAGTTATTCGCTTTGTCAAATATAACCACACGGGTACGTGGGTTTGGACTGAATCCCGGAGGGTATGCCCAATTTGAGGCGCTACCCGATGGGCGCCTGTCAGTAACCTTGCAGGAACCTGCCTGGGCCATAGCCAAAGGACAGCCGGCTGTTTTTTATTCAGGAGACCGGCTACTGGGTGGTGGCTTGGTCGATGAGGTGGAGGCGTAAAGCAGGCCCGGCGGGTTCCGATACGCGTATTGGGGAGGGGAATTCGTATGGCGATTTCCGGAGTAGGCTATCAGTTTCACATAAACGGGTTACCTTAAGCAGAATTCATAGAATTGCAACTGGAACGGCGTTCGTGTTGATGGATTACTATTTGAATTTGACTACAATGGGTTAGTTTCGTAGATACTACAGTTGTGTACAAACTAAAAAAACGACAATTCGACATTGTTGTGGCTAAAAATTATAACACTGGTCAATTCGATATAAAAAAGATTGTTTATTCAGTGATGCTGACGATCCTGCAGCAAGAAACTATATTAGGATGCGGTCTTATGTATGATATTAACCAAAGACATGGATTACAACTTGAGTTGTGTGCAATTTCTGGCATTTACTATTCAGGGTATCAGAGTATCGGTTAATTTGTTAGGCTGCGAACTGATTTTCAAGAGAAATCTGCTGTCTTACGACTTGGATACAATTATACATTTTAATATTGCAGGAATAATCAAACCAATCTGGCTCAGTGGCCAGTTGTGAATACAAAAAACGTGCAATGCGACGCATACGACATCTTCCAATATGAACATTATGAATGACTCAGCAAAATACACCGCTTTTTGCGGGCTTTACTGCAAGGATTGTATTCCTACCAACCGCGAACTATTCAACCTGGTTGAGCGGCTTCGTAACCTATTAGATGAAGCCAATTTTGAAAAGTATGCCGAACTGCTAGCCGGAAAAAATACCGACATGAAGGAATATGCCACCTTCAGAAAATTTCTGGAAAGTCTCCAAAAACTCCAATGCATCCACCCCTGCTCCGAAGGCCCCATGGCAGAATCGGGCTGTTCCAAAAGCTGCGCCATACGACAATGTGCTCTCCAACAAGAACTGGAGGGCTGTTGGGACTGCCCCGGCCATCCACTTTGCGAAAAACTGGCCTGGCACAAAACCGTACATCCCGGTTTAGCCCGTAATTTGGAACTTATTCAACGCTATGGAAGAGATCACTGGGCAGAGCAACGGGGTAAACACTATACATGGAGTTGATGCATCCAATGATCCGTAGGAATTGTATGGAAGAATATCATTCAGAGAATTTCATTAAATTTTAAAACTGGCGACCTGTTTGATCCAATACCACAGTAGCCTGGCAGAAGGGCCTGCCGAACAGGACGCTTCTAAGAACCAGGGTGCAACTGCTGAAAAGGGTTCTGACGCTAGTCCTTATACACATTCATAAACGAATCTTCGTACCATTCCATTCCCTCAAACAACAAGTTGGAGGGGGTATGTGTTTTGGCCGAATCGGCTTTTTCGAAATAGTAATTCAGGAAGGTGGGCACGGCCATCGAGGCCACCCAGTTGGGTGAATTTTGTACAAAGGCTATGCCAATGCCCGCTTCGGGGCAGAAGGCAATTTCGGCACGGTAGCCGCGAACATAGCCTCCGTGATAAATAATGCGTCGGCCTTTATAATCGTAGATCCGCCAACCCAAGCTGTAATAGGTCGCGTCTACCTTTCCCCACCGGCGCGTGTAGCGTCGTTGCAGGGTGGTTTTAATCACCGGGGTTGAAATTCTGGAAAGAATACTGCTGTCGACACATTCCGGTTGGTTGCCCAATAAGGCAAGGAGCCATTTACTTAAATCCGAAATACTAATATTTACTCCGGCTGCAGGAGCTATGTTGTAATAACCGAGATTGGGTGGTAATACGGTAAATCCTTCTTTTTCCCGGGTATGCGGATAGGCAATGTTGTTGTGTGCATCCTGAAAAACTTCCGGGGTGGCGGAGGCATCCCGCATTTTGAGCGGACGAAATAGCCGTTGTTCCAGCATGTCGGCATAGCTTTTTCCGGTTCGAATACGCACTATGGTGTCAATCATGCTGTACATTACATTCTGGTATGCGTACTCCACCCCGGGTCTGGAAGACAGATCCGCTTCGGAGAGTTGCTGAAGGATAAGGGGTAGGGGTGTGCCTTCTTCAATTAAATTATCGTAGGTATGGGGCACAAGTCCTGAAGTATGGCTCAACGTGTGCAGCAGGGTCACATTTTGAGTGTTTGCGGCATCTTTCAGCCTGAACTCGGGCATAAAAGCACAAATTTTGTCGTTCAGCGAGAAAATACTGTCCTTCTCGAGAAGGCAGGCCAATACCCCGGCAAAACCTTTCGATACCGAAGCCAGTCGGAAAATGGTATGGGTATCGATAGAGTCGGTGCCACCTGCCTGCTTCACGCCGAAAGTTTTAGTTACCAGTACTTCATCATCCTTTACAATAGTTACGGCGGCGCCCACATTTTGAACGCTATCGAGCCAGAATGCCAGGGTGTTCAGATAGCTGGTTACTTCCTGAGGTACTTCGGGTCGGTGCTTCTGAATAAATCGGGGAATAGGCAAATCGGTAGACACCTTGCGGAATAGCAAGGTCATGGAAAGGGTAATAAGCACTACAACGCCAATAATTACAACGTTTTTTCGTAACATGGACAACCTGGGATTGTGTGATAAACGGAACTGGTTTCAGGGGGCTAAAAGTACTACCATTGATTTATATATCGACCGCTCTGTTGTGAAAATATTTAACCGTTTTGTTAACGAAAAGTTAAGAAGGCGCCTCACACTGAATAAGAGGTTGGTTACAGCAGGAGACCCGATATGCCGGGAAGGGAATTCTGAGCAGGGGCTTGCCGATTCTTCGCCGAAGGAAGCAGCATGGTGTGGGGCTTGGTGGATAAGGGTGTATTTTGCTTTCGAGTCCTCTTACCTGTGTATTTGCACTCTCCCAGTTTTACGTATATTTGTGGCATAAATAGCTCTAACCGTATGCAGATCAAAGGAGCGGCCATCCAATCGACCCACGACTATATGTACACCATGCACAGGGAGATGTACGATTCGTGGTTTAAGTCGCTTCCGGCAGAGAGCCAATATATTCTAATGAACGCACGCTCAAGCGGGTGGTACCCGGTCATTGAGGCGGCTATCATTCCCACCCGGCAGATAGGCATGCTGATTTTCCGCGGCGATATACACAAAGGCGCCTTTCAGGCTGGTAAGTATAGCGCCATGTCAACGTTGCATGGTTTGTACAAATTGTACGTTCGGTTTTCATCGCCCAGCCATGTAATAGAGCGGGGAGCCCGGATACTGGCTTCGTTTTACCGTCCTTCCTCTTTTCAGATGCTGGAGTGTAGCAGAGAGATGATTTTCTTCGAAATCAACGATTGCGACCAAGTGGATGAGGTGATCGAATATCGTATGGCCGGATGGATCCATAAGGCGCTTGAGATGAGCGGATGTTCCCGGATCGAGGTGCAACTCACCGAATCGTTTGTTCAACGGGGTAAGATCCAGTTTCGCTGCAACTGGCAATAGGCCGGTAATCTGTATTCCATGCATTCCAGTTCGGCCTTTCCTTCGAGCCTTCAAATGGTAGCAGTTTGAAGTTTTCTGACCGATATCATGCAGGTCCGTGATTTGGTGCCCGTGTTTGGATTGTTAAAAGCGAGCTGTGGTCAATTGGGTAAAAACGCTTTTCTTTGTGTTCAAATTTGGAAATGACAATTAGATGGAACAGAAACTCATTTATGGAATTCAGCAGATAGGGGTAGGTGTTGACGATGCCGCCAAAGGTTTTGAATGGTACGCCACCCGATTGGGATCCGATGTGCGGGTTTTTGACGACAACAATACTGCCACCTATATGGCGCCTTACATGGGAGGTGAACCGCGCGAAAAACGAGCCATACTGGCAGTAAATATGCAAGGGGGCAGTGGCTATGAGATATGGCAGCACACCGGAAGAAAGCCCGAAGCTCAAAAGACCAAATTTCAGTATGGCGATCTGGGTATTAATGTTGCATTTGTTAAAACTCGGGATGTTCACGCCAGTTACAAGCGGTTGAAGGCCATGGGAGAGCAAATTCTGACCGAAATTGGCCGGGAACCCGACGGTAAAAAGTGTTTCTACCTGCACGATCCCTATAATAATATTCTGAAGGTCAAAGAATTCGATTCGTGGTATGCCACCAATGGCCCCGATACCGGAGGTACGTATGGCTGTGCGCTGGGCGTTTCAGATATTGAAGCATCCAGGAAGTTGTTTTCCGACATTATTGGTTACGATACCGTTATCTACGATCGGGAAGGTACGTTTGCTGATTTGAAAGGGGTGCCCGGGGGTAAGGCTCGTCTTCGACGCGTATTACTGGGACATTCGGCCACGCGAACTGGCGGGTTCAGTCGCCTGTTTGGCGAAAGTCAGCTGGAGCTGGTTCAGTTGCTGGATGCTAAGGCAAATCCGATTTTTGCCAATCGTTACTGGGGCGACATCGGGTTTATTCACCTTTGCTTCGATATAAAAAATATGAAGGCCCTTACCGAAGAATGTGCTGCAGCCGGTTTCCCCTTCACCGTGCTCAGCAACGACGATTTTGACATGGGGGATGCAAATGGCCACTGGGGTTACCTCGAAGACCCCGATGGTACGTTAATTGAGTTTGTGGAAACCCATAAGGTGCCCATTGTCAAGCAAATTGGCCTGTCTATCAACCTGAAGAACCGCGACCCTAAAAAGCCCCTGCCCAACTGGCTGGTGAAGGCCATGGCGTTAAAACGGGTACGCTTTAAAAAGTAATTCGGAAAACCATGATACTTAGTGATGGCCAACTGGTTCTTCGGCCTTTTAGAGCCGAAGATGAGCCAGATCTGGCCAGGTTGGCCAACAACAAAAAAGTAGCCGACAACCTGCGTAATGCCTTTCCGTACCCCTATTCCGAAGCCGATGCCCGGGCATTCCTTTCGATGGTAAAATCACAGGATCCGCAAATCACTTTCGCCATAGTTTATTCCGGGGCGCTGGCCGGTACTATTGGCCTGGTACCCGGTTCCGATATATATAGCCAAAGTGCCGAATTGGGATACTGGCTGGGCGAACCCTGTTGGAACAAGGGCATTATGACCCAGGCCATTCCCCTTATAGTGCATCATGCGTTTACTGCGTTGAATTTAATACGCCTGCATGCCGGAGTTTTTGAATACAACACTGCCTCGCGACGCGTGTTGGAAAAATGTGGGTTTGTTCTGGAGGGTATTTTCCGTAAAGCCATATTCAAAAATGGCAAGTTTTACAATGAGTATCGGTATGCCCTTTTAAAGGAATAAGTGCAGAGGAAGTACAGGGTAGTCGGGTAATTGCATTTCATCCATGGGCAGGTGTGGTTTTGCCGGATTTTCTCCAGGGTGTTGGGTAGAAATACTAAAATTGTTCCAATGAGCCGGATTTTTGATGAAAAAAGCAACACCAGGCAGCCAAAAGCGTATTGAGGAGAAACTACTTGGGCGTATGAAAATGATAGGGTCAAACTGGGCAAAAAAGAAATTTATTACTCCTATTGTACATAATTTAAAGCAGGGCATTTCTACCGAGCATTTGTCGGTTTCACTGGCATTGGGAGCCATTGTGGGATTGATTCCCCTTTATGGGGTAGCTACCGCCATGGTGGGGGTGCTTTCCGTTTCGTTACGGCTGAACTTTATTGCCATGCAAGTTGCGCACTACATTGTACATCCGCTGCAGCTGGCTCTGCTGGTGCCTTTTCTGAAAGTAGGCGATGCGCTGGTAAAAAGTACGGATGTGAGTTTCACTATTCGGCAATACATCCATTTGTTTAAAGCTGATTTTTGGGGTGCTCTTCGCGAACTCTGGATGATCAACCTCTCGGCCATCGGCGTGTGGCTGGTGCTTTCCATTCCCTTGTATTTTGTGCTTTACCATCTGATCCGGAAGTATATCCGGAAGTACGCACTTAACTTAAGGCGGTTACCTGTTTAAATTGAGCGATCAGCTTTTCTTCCTCACGTTCCCAACACAGCTCGCGGGCAGCCAGTTCAATATCACTTGCCTGAATAGCAGGTTCTTCACCTTGAATAAGTGAACGTATCAGGCCGGCCAGTTCTTTGGCGTCGCGGTTTTTCAGTACTTTACCTATTTTATGATCTTCGACCAGTCGCGCCATTTCGGGTAGGTCGGAAACTACCATGGGGATTCGCGCCTGCAGGTAATCAAATACCTTATTGGGGAGCGCGTAACGGTAGTTGAGTCCCAAATCCTCTTCGAGCGATAATCCCAGCGAAGCCCGGGCAGTGTACTTCCACAATTGCTCAATGGGCACTTTGCCAATAAATTTCACCCGGTTACTTTGTCCCATGCGGTGCGCCAGGTGCCGCAGTTCATGGGCGATATCTCCGTCGCCCACAATCCACAACTGGGCATGGTCAATGTAGCGCATGCTCTCAATGGCCAATTCCAGACCCCGGCCGTAGTTTAGGGCACCCTGATAAATGATAACTGTTTCACTGGTTTTGGGTTCCAATCCGTCAAATTCGTAATCGTATCGAAAGCGCCCTGCATTACGAACCAGAACAAAGCGTGCATTGTATTTTTGCCGGTAGTATTCCACAATGGACGGGCTAACGGTAAAAGCATATTGCACCCGTTGGATCAGAAAACGTTCCAAAACCTGCCATACCGAACGGGTCAGCGGGCGGTGCACCAACTCGGGTACCTCCGGAAAAAGTTCGTGGCTGTCGAATACCAGGAGTTTTTTGCAGAATTTTGCTGCCAGCCAGCAGGCCGGCAAGGTGTCCAGATCGTTGGAGAGGATCACATCCGTTTGGGCTCGCAGCAGGTAAAAGAATACCCTTAGGTTAAGGTTGGCATAGAACAGCGGCCCGGTATTAAACCAAAGGGCAAAGCGTTTGGTAGTATAGGGTCGGTCGTAGAGGTTGGATGAGTTGTGCAGCCGGCGCCCGAGCAGCGATACATGGTATCCGTATGCCATCAGCGAAGTGGCCACTTTATGCACTCGGTTGTCGGTGACAATATCGTTTGATACTACTGAAATTACCCGAATCAAAATAGTTCCTTTTACTTCAACATGTTCCTACTGTGCCCATCCGATCCGGCGGGTCGAAATTTTAACTCACAAAACTATTGTATATTTGCGACAATCTGAAAAAACTTATGGGCTTGATCTACCAAAACTATTCACTGGACCACTTGAATACCTTTCATTTATCGGCCAGGGCAAGCTATTTTGCCTTAATCCGACAACCCGCTGAAATGGAACAGCTCGCCCGGGAGGATTTATTCAGGGAGCAACCTAAGCTGATCCTCGGTGGTGGGAGTAATTTGTTGTTGACTGGCAACTTTAACGGACTTGTTATTCGTTCCGGGATCCAAGGCCTTGAGTGCGTGGACGAAACGGACGAATCGGTATGGATCCGTGTGGGCAGTGGCATGGAGTGGGACGAGTTGGTAGCCTGGGCGGTGGCGCATGATTGGGGCGGATTGGAAAATCTGTCGGCCATACCAGGCGATGTAGGGGCTGCTCCGGTACAAAATATCGGGGCTTACGGTGCGGAGGCGAAAGATATGATTGAACGGGTGGAGGGTTTTGATTTCAACAGTAAAACCTGGAAAACCTTTGAAGCCGGCGAGTGTGAATTCGACTATCGCAACAGTATTTTCAAGAAGAAGTTTAAAAATGAGTTTTTGGTTAGTCAGGTTACCTTTCGGTTGAGCAAGGCGCCCCATAGCTTGCTAACCCATTACGGCAATTTGGAGGAGGAGCTGCAAAAAACGGGAACGCGCTCTCTGGCCGAAATGCGACGCATCATTACCGACATTCGCCGGTTAAAACTGCCCGACATACACACCACGGGTAATGCCGGCAGTTTTTTTAAAAACCCTGTAGTTTCTTTAGTTCAAGCCGACCAACTGCGTGATGCATACCCCAATATGCCGGCCTACCCGGCAGGAGACCGGCAAGTCAAATTATCGGCAGCCTGGCTGATTGACCAGTCGGGATTGAAGGGCTATACCATGGGGCGTGCTGCCACACATACCCAACAACCCCTGGTACTCATCAATACCGGCGGGGCTACTGGCGAAGAAATCTGGAAACTGGCAGAATACATCCGCGAATTTGTTTTTGACCGGTACGGCGTAATGCTGGAACCGGAGGTAAATGTGTATTAGGTGCATTTACTAGCCAGGCCGGGGATTAGCCAACAGGAATTCGTTTTACCGATAGATACGCCGTTTGTTGAGCTCGTTGCGATATGCTGCTGCATTGCGGTTGTGTTCGGACAGGTTCCGTGCAAAAACATGATAACCCGAAAAATCGGGGCTGGCGCAAAAGTACAGATAGCTGTGTTTTTCGTAATTGAGTACCGCATCAATGGACGCAATATCGGGAAAACAAATGGGGCCGGGAGGCAACCCATCGACCCGGTAGGTGTTAAAGGGTGAGCTGATTTGGTAGTGCTTGCGCAACACCCGTTTGATGGAAAAATCGCCTAAGGCATAAATTACCGTGGGGTCGGCCTGTAGGCGCATGGGCTCACGTAGCCGGTTGATATACACTCCCGCCACACGTGCCTTCTCGTCGTTTTTTTTGGTTTCTTCATTTACAATGGAGGCCAGGGTAATTACTTCTTCGGGCGTCATATCCAGCTTGTCGGCCTTGTGCATGCGCCTTTTGTTCCAAAAACTTTGGTACTCGCGGTGCATGCGATCCAATAATCCTTCTACCGACATATTCCAATACACCTCATAAGTGTTGGGAATGAACATGCAGTTGATGGTGTAGGGAGTGAAACCGTATTTTTCCTGGGTGGATTTGTCGCGCAAGGCTTTGAGCAGTTCTTTCGACGAAAATTCCATCTGACCGGCAATGCGTTCGCTAAGTTGTTCCAGGGTGCGAATGTTATTGAAGGTGAGTTTAACGGGAGTTTGTCGACCCGAGCGTAACATATTGATAAACTCGTTATTACTCATGCGCCCATCGATTACATAACGCCCCGGATAAATATGCGCCGGGTAGTTTTTCTTTTGGGCCACCCACTCCAGACTTTTTCGATTCTCTATGGTCACCATACCGTCCAGGGCATTCATCACCTGGGAGTAATTCCAGCCCGTGCGAATGTAAACTACGGCTGCTTCGTTGTTTTTGGGGTAGATGTTCGGGGCATAGGCTCTTTTATACAGACTACCCATTTTTAATCCGGCCAGCAGCAGAACCACCACTACGGCCAGCATTACCCGTTTTAACCACTTATGTGCTTTCATACAATAAAATACGGCAGAAAATTATTCAGTGTCAGATACCCGAACTAAATATCGATCGGCCAATTGGCAGTGCGAAAATAACTAAAAAAAGTACCCCGGCGAAGCATGTGCTCCCGAAATACAATTACCTCTGAACCATTGGTCTGCAATACCCGCATAGGTGGCCGTAACCCAATTTCCTATTCTTCCAAACGGCAATATTCTTTTATTTACGCACCTTTGCGGCATTGTAATGTAGCAACACGATGAAAGGTGAACACTTTAAGAATGTATTTTGGCTCAATTTTGCCATATTGTGTACCAGTAGCTCCGGTATTTTTGCCCGTTCCATTGAGCTGCCTGCTTCGATGCTTATTTTGCTGCGGTCGGTTATAGCAGCGGTGTTGCTCCTGGTTTTCTGCAAATGGAAAAAGATTGACCTGTCTTTTAAACGCGAGGATCGTTTGAGCATTCTGGCCAGCGGGTTGCTTATGGGGCTGCACTGGGTAAGTTATTTTTATTCTTTAAAACTGTCCAATGTGGCAGTGGGCATGTTGTCGCTTTTCACCTTTCCTATCATCACGGTAGTTCTTGAGCCCCTGCTGTTGCGTACCCGTTTCGAAAACGGCCATCTGTTGTTGGGTTTTATGATACTGGCAGGTGTCAATTTTTTGGTACCCGATTTCGACCTGAAGAACGCCCATACCCGTGCGGTGGCCTGGGGCTTGTTTTCGGCCCTGTGCTATTCTCTGAGGAACCTGATCAGCAAAACTAAAATGACCCAATACCACGGTTCGGCCATTATGCTGGCTCAATTGGTTATTATTAGCGGCATGTTGTCGCCTTTGCTGGTAGTTGGCACCTATCCCAGTCTTACCAGCCAGTGGCCCTATACCCTGATGTTGGCTGTAATTACCACGGCAATTGGGCATACTCTGTTTTTGTACAGTCTTAAAAAATTTTCGGTAACCGCTACCAGCATTATGGCCAGCATACAGCCGGTGTATGGCGTTGTGCTGGCGGTAATCTTCCTAAGGGAATACCCCACTGCGAACACCCTTGTTGGCGGGGGTATTATACTGTCGGCCGTGATCATAGAGAGTGTGCGAACCAGGAAGGCTTAAACAATGGATCTCAGACCATGTTAGGGTTGCGTTTTAGATTATAGGTTGTACGTCAAAATTACTATTCCCCGATAGCCTCTTTTTTTTCGCAATTTATGCTGTATCCATTTCTTTGGTTGAATAATATACGTCAAAAAGAATGGGGTTGGCGACCGTACTTGGACACTGCTTTTAACTTTCGGGGACAAGACATAAACCGATAAGAATTGTTCCACTTTGGGTTTTTCGCCGCGAAAACTGGGTGTTTCGTTAAGTAATTCGTGTATTCGGTTCTAAATTAACCATATAAGCGGCTTTTTCCATTTGAAAACATGAAGTTCGGCTTATTCTTTCTTTATCTACTGGTCTTCTATTAAATGTACACTTACTATGCGGCTTGTTTATAACCTTTTTCAGTTGCTTTGGCCGATAGGAAAATTTCATGCTAATTTGGTTTCTGGCACCATGGAAGAGAAAGTGGTTTCAACGAGAGCAGTTGTATATTTCTTGATTAGAGGTGGGTGGTTGGTTTAACATTGGGTCGTACGAGAAATATTTACGTCATCGAATCGTAAAGCCTTTTTCCATGGATCAAATTAATGGCGAACCAAAAAAATACAACTATGCCCATGAATTTTGTTTTTAGCGGCCCGATAGTACAACCGGGGCACACCTGTGTAATCCTGGCAGGACCTCCCTATACGGCTTCTCAGCTGGCCGATGAGCCCGGAGCCAATCTCCCGTTACAAAGTGCTACCATCAACGCAGATCTGGAGGCTAATTTTACGATAGCTACCCGTGAAAATTTCGGTTTAGTGTTGGAAGATGCCACAGGACGGATTTATGCCAGGAGTAACGGACGGTCGCTTACCACCGAAGAAGTGAGCGAAGCGATTGAATACTCGGTGCATACCCTGCCTCAGTATTTCAATTTGGAAACCATTGAAGCTTTTCTGCCCGAGGTACCCTTTACCGAATCCGGTTTGGAAGTGGCTGAGTTGGAGGTGAGTTTGCAAAATGGCTTTGTGCGGGCATCGGGGTTGGCCTATTACCGCACTGCTTTGTTGAGCTTTACCATAACCTTCTCATACGATTTTTCCCTCAGCCGGGTAACCCGCCCTTACTGGTTAAACGATACCACCGATGCAATAGTGCAAGTGGATACCGAAGCAATACGGGTGCGAGGAGCCAACGTTCTACAACGGATTATCCTCTTCTTTTTCCGTGGTAAGTTTAAGCGGCAGTTGCGCGACCGTATACAGTCGGAGATGTCCGATACTATCAATGCCTCGGTGGCGGTGGTGGGGCAGAATGCACAGCCTACTATCGATGGTATTGTGATCGATACCGAACAGGTAGCTATGGAGGTTACCATTTGGCTCGATGACAATCCATGCCCTGGCGCTATGAGCCCGTTGCTTAGCCCAGGCGAACGCAGAGTGCGTAATGCATTGCAGCTTAAGGAACTTCGTAGCTTAAGAAACCGGATGCTAATTACCAGCGATAAAGGACGCGCCTTGTATGAGTTGTTTCAACCACACCGCAAGGAACTGTTTTACCTGATACTTAACCGGGACGAATTAGCGCATCTGGCAGACGAGGGTGTTTCGTGGCTGCTTAAGGAAGTTGCAAGGGTTAGTCAGGAGCCGGATGGGGCTATTCCGGATTGTATTCAGAAGATGATACAACTATTATCCGAAGCCGGTAGTCCCGCACTTCGCAAGGCAACCGAGCAGGCAAATCGATTGTTGCAATCCCTGGAACCTCCTCTTGCCGGGTGGCTGAAGCAATAAAGTACCGAAGCTGCCAGATTGGTGCATTTCTTTTTTAAAAGATTATACTGAAACAGTTGCATAGCTGAAAACCATTGTATAATTTCAAGGTTAAGACCTATCCTACAGTTATGAGTTATACAGCGCGTGAAAAAATAATTGATTTTATTCTGGCTAAAGGCACGCATTATTACGATTTGTTCGAAGACGATCCCTATATGCAGGCTTTGTATCGCGAAGAATGTTTGAATTTTCTTTGCGAAGGTTTTTTGGATAATACCCTTACTCCGGAGCAGGAGGATCAATTCCATGAGGAATTGCGCACAAATCCGGAGTTTCGGAAAAACTTCTCCCAACGCTACGACCTGCATGAATTCATGGCAGAAGAAGCCGATTTGCT
>QKEH01000178.1 GCA_003252385.1 Bacteroidota bacterium
ATAGGTTGTCAGCCACTTTTGGTCAATTTTGCAGACAGCTCGTATGGCGACACTTCTAATTTCACCTGGGATTTCGGTGACCACTCCCAGTCCTTCGACCGGAATACTTCGCATACCTACTACAATTTCGACTCGGTGAACGCCCAGTATAATGTGAAGCTTTTAACAGAATCACCCTTTGGCTGTTTGGACTCTGCCGAACAGATCATTACCGTTCACCCTCGCATACGCACCAATATGGCCATCAATACGGCAGCCAGCTGCTCGCCGCTCGATATTCAAATTGACCCGGGCAACTCCATAGGGGTGGATACCTTTTTGTGGGCCATTGCATCGCCTACCATATTACCAGGCCCCGACTCGCTGTATAGATCCCTGAACGATCTCCCCATCCACCTGTACCACCAGGACACCACCAATGCCAGCCCAGATACAATTAGCGTATTCCTGAAAGGATACAATCGCATGGGCTGTTCCGACTCGGTAAGCCCCCGAAATATAATTGTATACCCCGAAGTGGATGCTTCTTTCGAAATACCTCGCGATACCCTTTGCAATGCCGATTCGGTCCTCTTTAGTAATACTTCCGATGGCTACAGGCTCTTCTTTAACTGGGACTTTGGCGATGGCATTATTGCCCAGGATACGCTGGGCAGTTCGCATAACCATACCTTTTACAACCTGGGAGGTGCTACGGTGGGCTACCCGGTAGTGCTCACAGCCACCTCGGGGCACAATTGTGTGGATACCTACGACACCCTCATAGTGGTACACCCGGTTATTGAAGCCAACTTCGGGCTCGACTTCACCAACAACTGTACCCCGGTGTCGGCCAATTTCAGCAACCTGAGCCTGGGCGCCGACCGGTTCGACTGGAACTTTGGCGATGGCAATAGCTCCGATACGGCCTCAAGCACCTTCAGCCATGCTTATTGGAACCCCAGTGCCATAGCATCGGTTACCTACCCGGTAAAGCTGGTGGCGCATAGTAACGAGGGTTGTTCCGACAGCCTGCTCCGGAGTATTGAGGTATTGCCCCATGTGGTAGCAGCATTTCAACTCAGCGATTCTACGGGCTGCTCGCCATTGGGTGTTAGTTTTATCGATGCTTCGTCGGGAGGCCTGTCGTACCTGTGGAATTTTGGCAACGGAACCACCAGCTCCAACCCGGTGCCGGCTGCCCGTTCGTTTACCAACTTCACCCACCACGACACCACCTATTACATTCAACTCACGGTAGCCAATGCATTTGGCTGTGATTCGACCGTACGCGATTCCGTAGAAGTGTTTGCCTATATCGATGCGGCATTTAACGTGCCACGAGCCGATAGTTGTTCGCCCTTCCGGCTCGATATCGAAAACCTGAGCTCCATTGGTGCCCGTTTCTGGGACTGGGAACTAAGCGAGGGAAGCGTTCTGCGGCAATCCATACCCAACGACTCCACCCCCAACTTTGGCACCCTGACCAATACCACGTTGGAAACCGATACCCTTACGCTGCGCCTGATGGCCTACGGAGCCAACGATGCCGCCCACCGGGCCTGTGCCGACAAGGACTCGATACAGGTACTCATTTACCCCGAGTTGGATGTAAACTTTAGTCTGGGAGCCCCGGCAGCCCAATGCCAGCCTCTGCAAAGCCCACTGGTAAATACCACCAACCTGGGCTCCACCGACGGCACCTATTTCCAATGGTATATCGACTCTACTTTCTACTCGGCGCTGCAAACTCCGCCCAGTCTGAACCTGGCCAATCTACAGGACTATGATGTCCGCCATGCGGTGTTACTCGCCGGCGAGAGCAGGTTTGGCTGTACCGATTCCCATCGCGACACCGTTACGGTGTACTCGCTGGTAGATGCCCAGTTTACCGTGAATGCAGCCGGTATCTGCTCGGCCGACAGTTTTGAAATTGACCGGCGCACCACCCGTGGCGGCTCCGGCATAGCCCACTACTGGTGGAAACTGGGCAACACGGCTGCTGTACGCGACTTTGCTACGGAAGTGTTCCCTGTAACCTTTACCAATACGACCTCAGCCACTCCAGCCACTCCAACCACCCAGATACTTCGTCTAATCGCTGAGAATACAGCCGGCTGCGTTGATACGATACAAAAAACCATACAGGTGTATCCGCAGGTACGCGCCCGCTTCAATTTTGCCGATAACACCCTTTGCTATCCCGAAGAAGCCACCTTCAACAATACCTCCCAGAATGCCACCTTCTATATCTGGGATTTCGACGATGGCACCGGAGCCAATGGCGCCAGCCCAACTATTGCCCCGCACCGCTTCGAAAATTACAGTACCACATCCGATTCGGTATATACCGTTAAGCTGATTGCCCGCTCGGATTTTAACTGCTACGACAGCGTAACCCACCCCATAAGCATTTATGCCAAACCCGAAGCCCAGTTCTTCTTCCCGGTAACGGTAGATTGTCCTCCATTTGACGCCACCATTACCAACGAGTCGGAAGGAAACAGCCTGGGCTACAGCTGGATTATTGATGGCCAGCTGCCTGCCATAACCTTACCTGACCCTCCACCGTTTGAGGTCAATAACCTGACCAATGGCATTCGTCCGGTACCGGTACAACTTATTATTAATTCGATCCGTGGTTGCAGCGATACCTTGACCCGTTCGTTCAACGTATATCCCAATGTGATCACCGAATTCAGCCTGTCAGACACCTTGGGCTGCAGCCCGCTTCTGGTCGACTTCTCCGGCACAGCCCCCAACTCCAATAACCGCATCTGGTATATAGATGGTCAGGCATTCAGTACTCTGCAAACCCCTCACTACCGCTTCGTAAACAATTCGGCCAACCTGTTGCAAAATTTTGAAGTTACCTTCCAGGCCAGTTCGGTGTACGGTTGTAGCGATACCATCAGCAGAACCGTACATGTTTACTCCACTCCCGCTGTGGAATTCTTCCCCACCCCGGCCGTTGCCCAGTACGACACGGTGAACGACCGCACCAACATTCGTTTCCAAAATACCACCCTGCTGCAGCCGAGCTGGAACTATACCTGGAACTATGGCGATGGACTGAGCGACAACCAACAACAGGCCGATTTCAGCCATACTTACGGCGATCGCTTCTGGGGACCCAACAGCAATGGCAACCGAATTAATGTTAGCCTCATGGCATGGAATGCATCCAATACCCTCTGCCGCGACACCTTTGACTACGACATTACCATTCGGCCCCCGTTGCCCCAGGTTGCTCTTTCGCCGGACATAGCAGGCTGCCAACCCTTTACGGTAGAATTCCCCTCGACCACCAAGTACATCTACGACGATTCGTACAACTGGAACTTTGACACCCCGGAAGGAGCCACCTCCACGGAAACCGAGCCGACCTTTACCTATTACGAACCGGGAGTGTATATGGTACAACTGGCAATTGAAGGTGATGGCGGCACGAATTTCGACACCCGGAAAATTACCGTATATCCCAAACCCCGAATTAATTATACCTTTAACGACTCTGTGGTGTTGTCCGAGAGCCAGAACAACCAGCCCGATATCATCAATTTCTACAACCAAACCGAACACGGACAGAATTACCAGTGGTTCTTCGATCTGGTATCGAACGATACTGCCGAGTTCAGTCAGGGTGTACGCCGGGGCGATTACCAGGTGCAGACTACCGATGCCAACCCCTCTTGGACTTTCCCCAAGGTGGGTGTGTACTACACGGCACTGATTGCTACTTCGGAAAGAGGCTGCCACGATACCCTGATTCACCCTACTGCCATTAGTGTGCTCAGTGGCGGACGGCTTCAATTCCCAACCGGCTTTTTTGTGGATCCCGGAGCCCCGCGCGATACCTATATAGAAGATCCGAAAGATCCCAGCCGGAACATCTTCCGTGCCTATGGCGAAGGAGTTGCAGAATTTAAATTGGAGATTTACAACCGCTGGGGAGTTCTGGTTTTCGAAACCAATACCATTAACGAAGGCTGGAACGGCTTCCTCGATGGAGCAGCAGCCAAGCAGGATGTGTATATCTGGCGCTGCAAAGGCCGCTTTACCGATGGCGATCCGTTCCTCTATAGTGGCGATGTTACACTCATAGTGGCTCCCGACTACGGACAGGTGCATTAACGCACACTACAACGTTCTAAATTGTTGGTAACTTATTAACAGACAAAAATAAAGCATGGCAGGCATGCTTTATTTTTGTCTGGAACTAACCACTGAACTATTTTAACGTAGAAACGGGTAAATTTTGAATACGTGCGCAAGTTATACTTAGTCCTCCTCTCCTTCATTGCCTTATCGGTTTCCGGTCAGGATCCCCAGTTTTCGCAGTTCTATTCCAATCCGCTGTATCTGGGCCCTTCCTTCGCCGGTGCGGTGGAAGGAAGCCGTATTGCCGCCAGCTATCGCGACCAATGGCGCGAAGCTCCAGCCAAATACATAGTAAAAAGTATATCCTACGATCATTATTTTGGGACATTCAACAGCGGCATTGGCGTACTTGCCTACCAGGACGTAGCAGGAACCAGCCAACTGGGCTCCATGAACCTGGGGCTGATGTATTCCTACAATTTCCAGATATTCAACGTTTGGCATGTGCGCCCGGGGTTGTCGTTCTCGTACCTGGAACACGGCTTTTTTGGCGATTTGCTGTTTATGGATCAAATCGTTCAGGATGGAGGGACCACCACGGGAGCGCAAAAACCTGTTACGGATCGCGCCCGCGATATTGATGTGGGAACTTCGGCACTGGTGTACTCCAAAAAATTCTGGATGGGCTCCTCGTTCGACCACCTGCTAACCCCGGATATATCGCTGTACGCCTCGGAATCGATATTGCCGGTTAAAGTGAGCGTTTACGGAGGCTATGAATTTCGTCGTAAAGGCAACCTGCTAAAACCCTCCGACGAGACCATGACTTTTACCTTCCTTTACAAGCAACAAGGAGCAGTCAACCAGCTCGACCTGGGCGTTTACTGGTACAACCATCCGCTGGTGCTGGGAATATGGTACCGGGGTATTCCACTGGTAAACTCGCACCGTGGCGATGCGCTGGTAATGCTGGTGGGTATCAAAACCCGCGATTTTAACATCGGCTACAGTTACGACCTCACTATTTCGAACCTTTTGGGCACTGTTCGGGGAACCCACGAAGTTTCGGTTGCCTACAAATTTCTACTACCTAAACGGACTAAAAAGGGCGGAGTACCGTGTCCGGAGTTTTAGGGGAGACGTTCAAGGTGAATAGCAAGAAGGAGGAATGGCACGAACTGTCTCTGTAATGAGTGCCCGGTATACCTCCCAGGATTAAAGGCAAAAGTAAAACTATCCAGGTTTGGAAAAGGGCTGAATGAGAATATTGCAGCACTATTGGCAGTAAGTATGCTATACAGCCTTCAGACCCCCATCTCTCCATCTCAAAACCCAAAGCCTCTTAAAGTAAGAGTTAATAGGCAAAAAGTCGCTTATCCTGTACTGTGCACTCCGTACTGAATACCAAAAGCATACACAGCCCGGTGCTATAACGCTCCAATAATCTGCCCCAGTTTTACACCCAGCAACCGTTTGGAGAGTTTATCCAAATTCTCCGGATCTCCTTCAAAATGAAATACGGCATGTTCGTGCCAATGGCTTTCGCCAACTTTCAGTTCACGGGCACTTGAGGAGGTTTCCAGTTCGTAGAACGGGCCAAAAGGACCTACCTCGCCCATTTTACCATCGTTAAATACATTGACAGCTTCTCCTTTGTAGGGATTCTCCTGTTCACCCCATTGCGAATTGACATACAAGGTATCGCCCCCCAATTGATACCTGACCACTGTAAGCACTCCCGTTTCCAAGGCATAACTCCCAATGGTATTTTTAGCACCTTCGGACAAAACACCCAGTTTGTTCAGAAAGTTGCCATCACCCTTGTAATAAATAACACTGTCTTCCACCCGGAAACGATTGGAACCCGGCTGGGTAAAATAGAGTTGTTCCGGATGGCTGCCCGGCTTAATGGGTAAGACCACCGTAGTTTTCTCCGAGGGTGGAAATGTACTGATATCCCAAATGGAAAGCAATCCGGTTTCCCGGCTCCAATCGGTTTCACCCCTATTGGTTATTTGGGTGTAAACTTTGTACCCTACACAACTCACCTCCTTAGGAAAAGCAATGGTCAGATACTTCTTCAGTTCATAGGTTGAAAAGATTCGTATTCTTCGCTCTACATCCAAGGTAAACAACTGCCCGCTATAATTGGTAAACTGCAGCCTCCCACTATATGTAACGGAGGTGTCGGTTTTTTGCGTCAGGGTAAAATACACCTTCCCCAAATCGGAGGGAAGTCGAATGTTTTCGTGATTCTGTTCCACTCCCGGATCGTAAAAAAGCGAAAACTTACCCGACTCCGGGCCAAACCAAAGCCGGCATTCGCCAGCCATATTGAAATAAGCCTCGGCCGTGGTTTCCGGTGTAAGCATGGAACGGTTGAACCAACCATAGCTGCGCCCTGCCAAACCTTTTGAACTGCTGGTAAGCACCCTGCCCTGGTATTCGCCCAATACGGCCACCATGGCATCTTCCGATTGGAGGATCTGCGGTTGCAAATAGTTTTTAACCTGTTCGATATCGGAACCAAAAGTTCCTTGAGGGTGCTCCATTTTGCAACTTTGCAACAAACCGAGAAGGCATAGATTAGCCAGTAGTACACTGAAAATTTTCATAGCTTGATTTCAATAAACAGCGTCAAATATAGTAGTATTTTCAATGTTTGACCTATGGGTGCCGATAAAGTATACTTCACTTAGGTGCAATAAAAGGGAGCGTATGCTCCAATACCCCTTTCAAATTTCCAGAATCGCCTGCCGAAACCAGAATGGCTATTGATTCCAGAACAAAAGAATAAATTGTAGCCTTGTTTTTTAAGCCATACAGCACAACTTCCTGAATAAAACACTTCAAACAAGAACAAGCATAGACTGGAGGGTATGTCGGACTGAAATCGGCAACTAAGACAACCCAGCTAGTTGAAACCTAACACGCCTATTTGTGGATTCCCAGCCGGTATAGGATCATGTCCCAGAAAAAAAGAGGTGAATGGACCAGGTAGCGTTTCCAGAGACGCCGTGGTTCCTTGAGCATCCGGATAAACCACTCCAGGTTCAGCCGGATCCAGAACTCCGAAGGGCGCTCAACCGTTCCGGCAAAAAAATCGAATACCGCACCGATCGAGGTTATCACCTGAACGCTAAGCTCGTTGCGATGCGCCTGTGCCCATTTTTCCTGCTTGGGCGCTGTCATGCCCACGAACAACACTTCCGGTGTAAAAGCATTCACCGCCTGAATCATGGCCCGGTTGTCTTCGTCGGAAAATACCGGTTTATAAGGGGGCGAATAAAAACCGACCTTTACCATGGGGTAATCTTTTGCCATTCGTTCCCTGATTTTTTGAAGCGTGGATTTCGAAGATCCCAGAAAGAAACAACTTCCTCCGGTACGATTTAATAGCTCACAATAATGAAAAAACACATCGGCACCGGCAATTTTTTTTATCTTCCTGCCGGTTAGCACCCGCGCCGCGACTACTACCGGAAAGCCATCGGGTACAATATAGGTACTTTGCTTCAGTGCCTGGCTGAATTCAGGATCGCGCTTGGCCACCACATAGGAATAGGCATTCAGGGTATTGATCACCATGGGATAGCCATGAGTGGAAAGATCGCTTAAGGGAGAGGCCAGTACCTCGTATCCCATGGTTGGTATGGTTGCTGTCATGGTTCTTGGGAAACTGAATTGGAGTCGAAGTTTGCTAAAATCCATTAATTATCCTAATAAAGATACTTCGTTTTTGTCGATCGTCGGGTTCCCTTTGATGAACAACTCTTTTTAAGCTCGTCCTCCAGATAGCTGGTTACCCAGTACGGACATCCGGACTCCGAATTCACCAGGACTCCGATCGTACTCCCTATGTACGCCTAACCATATACCCTAATTCTGTCGGAAATTACGTAAAAATTATTGCGGGGCATACTCTCCCAAAATGGGGATATCAACCTATAACTCCTCCCCTGCCCAATGCGTTAAAGTATATAGTTAGTTTAGAGTTTTAGGGTTTTACATAAGAGTTTTGATGTAGGGTTTGGTTGGATTTAGGTTGAAGCAGAGGTTACTATCAAAAGTGGCCTCTGCTTTTTTATTCTCCTATAATAAACAGCCCATCCCATTTTTGGAAGTACTACCTCTACGTATATCACCGCATATATGCTGCCAGGCGTTTTGTTTCGAATCTGAAACAAAAAACTTACTGCACTGCGCCCCTTCATCCACCCCTCCCTTCAGAAACACTATGTACGAGCTCCTCTTCGTATTTCAGCTTTGAAAGCAGCGGGTAATTTCATATCATTGCAAACGGTTTTAGCCGGGTATACTAAAACACCCATTTGCCGGTTATATATACCAAATGAAAGACGAAATGCAAAAGCTGCTAGCCTTACTTTTTCTTTATCTCCCAAGCCTACTTACCGTAGCCCATGGTCAAATTTTTCGAGGGAATGCCAGTGGCAGCAACGTTCCGGAATTTCAGATTCACGAACATGCCGACTCGCTTTTTATTTTTGATGCCGATTCGTCTCGCAAATTCCTTACGGCCCGGTCATCTACAGGCGATACCGCCCTGTTTACCCTGGGTCGGTTTAATCCCGGGGGGCGGAACTACAACGAAGATCTGGCGGTTGAAACGGACAGTTTTACCATTTCGGTGGAAACCGACCGGGGCTATCGCCTGATTATTCAGGAAGACAGCCGACAAGATACTTTTTACTGCTGGGCGCTCATTGACAGTTTTCAGGTGCTGATTATTTCGGGCGAAGAAGATGTGATTGATGGAGAAACGGTTTATAAAATCCCCGATGGCCCTGAACATAAAGCCTGTCACCTGATTAAAGGTCTGGAAGCCGTATTTCTCAATACCCGCATGGAATACTATCATTGGGAAACCGGCGCCGAATACCTCGCCCCCTGGCATTCCATCAATATCCGAAACAACTGGACATCATCTGACACCCTGAGCGATCGCGATTTGGTGGTGGGTTACGATCCATACACTTATGTGGATATTGAAAAACCCACGTACAACGATGTTTGGTACCGCTTCCGAGTACGGGACCGCTACAATGTGGTGGCACAGGATTCTATTTACAACGAATCCATTGAACCTCACGCCAATTTCAGCTATCAATACATTCCGCGAACCAACTACGAATACTATCCTCAGGGAATAGAAGATGATGCGATGCGGAATCGTATTTATGGGGGGGATTCATCGAAAGTATCGGCACCAGCCGTGTATATCTTTAAAAATTATTCTGAGAATTTCCGAAATGCAATCTGGCACCTGGGCGATACCAATGTTACCCTAACCAGCGACACAACCATTGCCGAAGCACGGGACAGCCTGGTACATACCTACAAACTTCCCGGCACGTACCGTCCACAGCTCATTGTTTTCAATGTGCTGGACTATTTGTACGATGCCTGTGCCGATTCACTGCCCGACCCTACAGGGTTGTACGAACCCGATGGTGAGGCTGCCCGTGATAATTCAGAATTCCCAATTGTGGTGGAAGAAGCCGGATTTAAAAGCGATGCCGGGCTGCCCAATGTGATGACCTGCCCCAATGGCGACAACAGTAATTTTTTCCGATTTACCGGCGATGTGAGTATTGGCTTTTTTCACATCCGAATTTTTAACCGTTACGGAAAGATGGTGTACGAATATTCCGGCGACATGATAGCCTGGGAGGGCTGGGATGGAAAAAATATGCATTCGGGAAAATATGTAAACACGGGTGTGTATTACTATGTGGTGAAAAAGTTCGAAATGCTGCCCGACTACGAAACGGGAAAGGTTCCCAATCTTTTTTATCAGCAGGAATCGGATAACAGTTCGGCAACGGCTAACAAAACGGCATTTGCCAATCCCTCAGAGACCGCTGGCAGCGGAACCGGAGCTGCCAATGGACAACAATCGGTTAGTAAGGAAACCAACAACATTTTACGTGGATTTTTTCACGTATATAACAACGAGAACTAATCGTGCATAAACTCACCGGACAAATGCTGTCCGGACAAAGTTTCCGGATGAATTCCTGCACCACCCCGGAAGGTTTATTTCCATTCATCACGAAACTGTTTCCAATAACTGGCAATCGATTCCTTCACTTCGCGGTGCAAAATGAGAATCCCGATAAGGTTGGGAATTGTCATGAGTGCCACGGTAATACCGGAAAGTGTCCATATCAGGGTGGTATCGGCAAAGGAGGCTAAAAAGAAACCTGCCACATACACCAGTCGGTAAATCGTTACGTATTTTACCCCCCACAGGTAAGTAACCGCACGATCGCCATAGTACGACCATGATATGGCGGTGGAAAAAGCAAAAAGCAACAGCCCGATGGATACCAGGTATTGTCCAAAATCGCCAAATACCCCCCGGGTAAAAGCCTTTGCCGTAAGCGGAGCGCTATGAAGCAACGATTTTCCCCAGAATTCGGGCGGATTGGATTCCAGATCGGGCACCCCGAGGGAGCACGAAAAAACCCCTGAAAAAGGTTTTCCTGTTGCGTCTTGCACCCGCACCTGTTCAGCTACCGATCGCGAAGCCAGAACCGTGACCCCCGACGGAAGCTTTCCTTCCACACACACCACCGAACCCGTATAGGCAGCTATACCGGATAGCGTATCTCCTTGTAAAAATGCATACAAGCGCGACTGATCCGCCGCCAGGGTATCGGAAAACGTTCCATTGAGCAGCAACATATCGGCACGCTGAAACTGGTTGTAATGTTTTTCGGTCCACACCCCCGAAGATAGAATGGTGATACCGGTAAGCATACAAATAATAACCGTATCAATAAAAGGTTCCAATATGGCAACCATGCCTTCCGAGACCGGCTCGTGAGCCCTTGCAGCAGCATGGGCAATCGGTGCGGAACCCTGGCCGGCCTCGTTGGAGAACAAACCGCGATTGACCCCCTTTTGAATGGCAAAACGAATACCCGCGCCCAGGAAACCGCCCGCGGCAGCCGAACCGGTAAACACCCCGGTAAACATGGACGCCAGGGAAGGCAATATATTTTGGTAATTGGTGATCAGCACCGCCAAGGCCCCGATAAAATAGATTAATGCCATGGCCGGCACCAGGTGTTCGGTAACTTTTGCGATTCGTTTAATGCCTCCTAGGATTACCATTCCGAGTAAAAGAGCCAGAATGGCACCAGTGAGCATCCGATGCACCCCAAACGTAGAAAAAAGCACATTGGAGATGCTGTTTATCTGGGGCATACTGCCGGTTCCGAAGGAACTCAACAAGGTGGAAACCGCAAAAACAGCCCCCATAAAATACCCTGTTCGAAGCAACTTGCCATTGGGACTGCGTACATTCAGCCTGTTCTTCATGTAGTACATGGGCCCACCGGCAATTCGTCCCTGCTCATCGGTTTCGCGGTACTTATGCGAGAGTAAAACCTCCACAAACTTAGTAGTCATACCCAGCATAGCCGTTAAAAGCATCCAGAAAAGTGCAGCAGGTCCTCCCAGATAGATAGCCAATGCTACTCCTGCAATATTACCGGTACCCACGGTACCCGACAGAGCGGTGGTAAGTGCTTGAAAATGGGATGTATCGCCATGATCTCCCTTCCGGTCATAGCGCCCCAAAACAATGCGCAGGGCATGACGAAAGTAGCGTATTTGGGGAAAACCCAGGTAAATGGTAAAAAAAATACCGGCTCCCAGAAGCAACACAATGAAATAGTTGGCTCCTCCCAGGTACTGATCGATACCGACCAGGAATTGATTGATTTTCTGCATTGTGCTACACCGTTTTTGTGCGTGGCCACAAATATAGTAAAACCGACAAGGCCATAAAACCGGAACCTCCTTTAGTAAGTGAGAATAACCAGATGTACCTGCAAGTTACCGGGTAATGGTGTTAGAATTTACCTTTATCAGAGGTTTTGCTGATTGGATCCCGGATGGTTCCACCCGATGGAATCAACTTTCGGACAAATTGTGCGTATGAGAACCATATTTTTACAGCATGCAAACCACCATTAGCTTAGCAAGCGATAACGAAGACATTCTCCTGGTAAAACTGGCGGGTAAAATTTCCCTGAAAACCCTCTACGATTTCCTAATTGCATTTCATGAGTTGAACACCCTTCCTGCCCATCTTCGGTTGCTTTATGATTTACAGGAGGCTCAAATTGATTTGACCAAAGAAGATCTGGTAAAGATATCCCGAATGTCAGGACTGATCACGTTCAATTACCAATCGGTGCGCGCTGCCTTTGTGGTGTCAGATCCCGATGTTACCGCCTTAACCTTGTACTTTGCCCAACTATCGGAACATCCAGATGGCTTGCGACACCTGTTTTCCAGCAAAGAAGCTGCCATGAACTGGTTACGGAATCAGGTTAATTACAATACTTAAAAACTGTCCGGGAAATTGCTCAGGCAATATCGTGTCCAAACGCATTAAAAACTTCCGACATGTATGTTTTTGAAACCGGGATATCGGTTTCCACCGGAGAATCCAACTTGATCAACAACCCATCCTTTTCACGACGAATCATCTTCACACGTTCAAAATTCACCATATACGACCGATGGCACCGGATCAGAGGGTAATCTTTGAACGCGTCTTCAACCAATTTTAAGGATGAGCGCAACATGTATTTCGATTGCTTGTTCTGGTGGTTGTAGAATATATTAACATAGTTATCGGCTGCCTGCAGGTACACCAAATCCGAAAACTTGATGGATAAGCGCATGGTGCCCTTTTCATCGTAAAAGGTGATCATCTCCCGGCGTTCTTCCTGCCCTAAGGAACCCTGCTCGCGCATACGCTCCAACCGATTGGCCTTATCGATCCATGAAAAATACAACCAGCTAACCGAATAGGGCAACAGCAATATCAACGCGGTATTCTGAATGGAAAGTTTAAAGGCGGTGTAAAAACTTCGGGAATCGTACAGAAAAACACGTTCGTACAAGGCATAGAATAAGGCCATGCAGATTATCTCCACTGCAATCCATACAAAAAAGTTAACCAGCCGGATACTTCCAAACCTCTTGGTATACTGGTATAAGATAACCCGGCTGATAACCACCACCAACACGCCGGTAAGAATTACCAAACTGGATGATACCAGCAATAACAATTCATCATTTTTTGTATTCAGCATTTCGGCGCCCCGGGCAACCATTTCGTTCACCGCAAAGGGCGAATAGAGATTGATAAAAACCAACGCGAAGATGGCAGTGAAAAGGATCAAACGAACGATGTTCTTTTTTTCGGTGATATACACCGGGATTTCCTGGTTAAGATCCATTTTCTGCGGTAGGTTTTAGCAAATGTAGGAAAATAATCGGTAGCGAAAGTGCGAATCCGCAAAAGGTTCCTGACGCATTTTCACCCCTAAATGGTTTTTTTCACCCCTGTATAGGCAAATTCAGCCTTGTCACGCCCCCGTAAACCCATAAATCTGGCAAACTCAAAAAAGTGTTGTTCTTTTGATCCCGAAATCGAAAAGCAACCAACGGGTTGTTTCCGATTTATGAGTTAAACGGTATGTGAAAAGACTGTAACCTAGGCGGTCAACCTGTTACAGTCTTTTTCTTTTTAAGAGGTGCTGAAAATGTAAGGGACAGGTTTCTGTTAGAGATTACAAAGTGGCCTAGAAACTTGTAATTTTTACCGTTATGGTAAATCAATCCTGAGATAACTCTCACCAGCATTCGCGTCATTGGGCGTAAAACACCATCTTATAAAAACGTCTCTCCCTGATGGGTTAGTTCTTGATCATTCTGTGGACGATCCATGCATCGGGGCCTGTTATTTTAATAAAATACAAACCCGATGGTAAAGAAGATACATCAATCGGGCGGTTGGTATTCCAAGTGCCTGAAAGAACAGGGCGGCCTGAAAAATCAATAACCGCAACCGATACCTCAGACAGTGTATTGGAGGATATCTCGACCCAATCAGTGGCGGGATTCGGATAAACCCTGAAAAATTCATTCTGCTGGGCGGTTTCCACTGCGGTACCTCTGAGGGTATAGGTACAAGAATCGGCAATACCGGTAGAGTAGTGTCCCAGGAAAGAGTCCTCATAACACCGTAAACCACCACTGTAATTATCGTCGCACATCACACTGGACTGTAATGGAAAATTGAAGAAATAACCAACGTCACCAATTCTCTCCAGACTACGGGAGGAATAGCTAAAATCCTGTTGCTTAACCCCATCTGAATTATAATCCTTAACATGGTAGGTCAGATATAACTGGCGCAGCGAATGGGCATTTATCAGCTCGGTGGTAATTGAATCTACCGTAACAGCCGTTGTATCGACTGTTTCGTCAACATCTAAACTAAGCAGGTTCCAAGAATCGCCCGGGGTGACATTAAAGCAGGAAATCAATTCAAAGGTATCCAGTGCGGAATTGTAATGAAACAGGCTGTCGTTGGATTGGAAGATGAACTGATCCCCGCACGGAGACCCGCACAACGGATCGCAATGCAGCTGCTGACAATTTACACCCTTAATCACGGAATCCTTTACGGAGGTAATCATCAAGTAATCGATGTTACCGGAAAAAGCAAACCCCTCGGAGTAATACCATACGGCTCCAATCGGAGCGAATTCCTGAGCGTTTGCAGTAGTTGTCAGGGTTGCAACAGACAGAATAAAAACAAATTGAAGTGTTTTCATATGTGCAGGTTTTGATTTCATATTGCCGAACTACCTTTAGCCACCGCCTGTAACAACTGGTAATCAAATATATAGAATTATTTCACAACTTCTTTCATTATTTTAATTGAATTCTTCCCATACTCATATGCCCCTAAATTGTCTAAATATTTCATCTTGATCCGGCTCCATTATTCCTCTTCGCCAGGTTACCTGAGATCTTTCAGAAACTTTCTGTAAACACCTTTTGGTTGGGTGTTTTAGCGGTATCTCCTCGGAATAGGTGTCGTAATTTGGCATTTATTCCATGCCGTTTGCGTATCGCCAATAACCTCAGTCAGATCCGTCAGTTAAAAGAACAAGTAGAAGTTCGGGCTCCCGGTTCTCGTTCTAAATACCTAACGGGTTTGCTGCCAATACATAAAAATCCGTTCGGCATGGTTTTTATCGGCACGGTTCAGCTTCTGAAATATCTGAACCAGATCGTCCCCGCTGTCTTCATCCATAAAATACTGATAGTGCATCTCTCCGGCCGATTTTTCCAGTTGCAGCGCCTGCTCGAAGGCCAGGTCGCGGTCGGGACGGGCGGTAAACTCTTCAATAACCTGCCCGATGATTCCAATGGTTTTCTCGATTTCCTGCACACTCCCGGGTAAAAGGCTGTTCGGAAACCGATTATGCTCCAGGAATTGCTTGCCGGTGTATAAAAGTGCTGCATGATTTTTTTCTTCGGTTTCCAGTTTGGTCCAGAATCCAAAATCGCGGGTAATATGCCGGGCATACACTTCGTACAACCGAGCCAGAGCCAGTTCGAGATCGATGGCTTTGTCGATAAAAAGAGCCAGCTCCTTATGGTAAAGTTCCATGGTGTAAAAGGTTAAACGTGTATTTCCTTAAAGATAGGAAACCCGCATAAATAATTGGAGCCACAAGATGAAAACCCTTGCAGCTCCAATGCATTTTTTACAGTTAGTGGTATACTAAAACCCCAACGACATTTGCTCCCCTTTTCCGGCATCATCTGTGGAGCCCGGTTTAAATGGCGACTCCATGTCGTGCTCCTCCGTTTCGGAGATTTCTCCCGAGTCATCGTCCGGTTCTTCCTCTTCCCTGAAACGCAGAGGCTCCAACTCTTCGATACGGGCAATCTCATAGGTGGAAAGACGCTTCCCTTTCGCTTTGATACCTTTCACTGCAATAAAACTCTCAGCATCTACCTCTTCGGCCTCACGATGAGCGTGTTTACCCCCAAAGAGTAATTTCAGGCGTGGATAATCCTTATCACTCAGCAGGGTGTAGGCACACTTGCTGTCATCGGATAAAAAGTTGGAAAGTTTCCCGTTGTTCTCGGCGACAAAGCGCTTCAAATAGTAAAACTGCTGTTCCAGGTCGAAGTAAACGGCTGAATACACTTTGCCCTCCTGAAATTTCTCCATGTGAACAATCCCTGGTTCAAAATGGGTCGATAAATCGGGCTTGTAGGTACAACACAGCCCCGAATTATAGAATACCAGAATGCGGTCGACGGTTTGGAATTCGCCCACCAGGCTCCCGCGTGCTTCGGTATTGAGTCGCTGTACCTCGGGGTCGAACCAGATTTTTTGCCCCCCAAGGGTCGATCCTATTTTCTCCTTAAGCTCAATACGATGAATGGCGTATTTACTCAATATGTTCCCCATGGATCCCTTGCCTTTGATAGCCAGTTGGCTGAAATCGTATTCGAAATGCAGAATGCGCAATCGAGGACGCGGTTTCAGGCTAATTTTCAGAATTTCGGCTTCGCCATTGGGGTTTACCGTAAGGTGTAAAATCTTTGAGCCTTTGTCGCCTTTGGTCAGATCGTACTCCTTGTCGCGTGTTAAGCCGGTAATGGCACATCGCTTGGACATGATGGCGCCATTCAGCCCATCGCGATACACCACATTGTAAATGGTGCGGGCATCGTTCTTACGGAACACCCCGATGTAGCGAATGTTTTTACCCACATACACCTTGTCGGCCACTTTGCTGATCTGGTATTTACCATCGTCGCGAATAACGATAATGTCGTCAATGTCGGAGCAATCGCATACGTATTCTTCCTTCTTCAGCCCGGTACCCATGAAGCCCTCTTCGCGATTTACGTAGAGTTTTTCGTTGGCCACCACCACATGGGTAGCCTCAATGGTGTCGAAGCTGCGGATTTCGGTTTTACGCTCGCGACCCTTACTGTATTTCTTCAACATGCTTTCGTAGTAGGCTATGGTGAAGGGTATAATATGGGCAATCCGTTCCTTGACCTCTTCCATTTCGGCTTCAATACTCTTAATCAGTTCGTCGGCCTTAAACGAACTGTATTTTGAGATGCGTTTGATGGGGATATTGGAAAGCCGGATCAGGTCGTCGCGGGTTACCTCGCGGCGCAACTTCTTAATAAAAGGCTTCAGGCTTTCGTCGATGGTATCCAGAATTTCTTCCTCGGTCTTACAGTTTTTAATGTGCTCGTACAGCTCATTCATAATGAAAATACGCTCCAGCGAGTACAGGTGCCACTCCTGCTCCAGTTCATTCAGCCGGATTTCCTGTTCCAGTTTCAGCAGCTTTACCGTGTGGTCGGCAGAGTGTTTGAGAATGGTTTCCACCTCCAGGAACAGGGGCTTATTGTGTTGAATTACACAGGAATTGGGCGATACGGAAATTTCGCAATCGGTACATGCGTACAGCGCATCGATGGTTTTGTCGGGAGATACACCGGGCGCCAGACTGATTTGAATCTCAACGTTTTCAGCTGTATTGTCGTCAATTTTTTTAATCTTGATTTTACCTTTTTCATTGGCCTTAACAATCGACTCGATCAGCGAACCGGTAGTGCGCCCGTAAGGTACTTCAGTAATGGTAATGGTCCGGATATCGGTTTTTACCATGCGAGCCCTAATTTTAACGGTTCCCCCACGCAGGCCATGGTTGTATCTCGACACATCCACCATGCCTCCCGTAGGAAAGTCGGGGTACAAAATAAAATCTTCTCCTTTTAAATAGGCTATGCAGGCTTCAATCAATTCCACAAAATTGTGAGGCAGAATTTTGGATGCCAGTCCCACCGCAATACCTTCCACTCCCTGCATGAGCAACAGCGGAAATTTGGCCGGCAGTGCCAGTGGCTCTTTATTCCGGCCATCGTAGGTAAGCTTCCAGTCGGTGGTTTTGGGGTTAAAAATAATATCGAGAGCAAATTTGGTCAAACGCGCCTCAATGTATCGCGGAGCAGCAGCACCATCGCCAGTGAGAATATTCCCCCAGTTTCCCTGGGTGTCGATGAGCAGCTCCTTTTGTCCAAGCTGCACCAGCGCATCGCCTATGGAGGCATCGCCATGCGGATGGTACTGCATGGTATACCCTATAATATTGGCCACCTTGTTGTACCTTCCGTCGTCCATGCGGCGCATGGCTTGCAGAATACGACGCTGAACGGGTTTCAGCCCGTCATCGATATGAGGTACCGCACGTTCCAGAATAACATACGAGGCATAATCGAGGAACCAGTCCTGATACAGCCCAGACAGCTTGGTGACGTGTGTCGACCTATGATGCTCGGCAGGTTCCGGTGCCTGTTGTTGCAACGGACCTTCTTCGGGAAGGTGTTCCCGGTTATCCAATTCTTCCTGACTCATAGCGTTGTGCTCGTTTCGTGTTAGGCTTCAATTAAATCTTCTTCAACTCGCAGGTTGTCGATAATAAAATCCTGGCGTTCGGGGGTGTTTTTCCCCATAAAGAACGGAAGGATCACGCCCACGGAATCCTCCTTCTTCAGGCTAACCGGATCGAGGCGCATATCGCCGCCAATGAAGTGTTTGAACTCATCCGGCGATATTTCACCAAGTCCCTTAAACCGGGTAATTTCGGGGTTAGCTCCCAACTGATTAATGGCTTCAGTCCGCTCCTCGTCGCTGTAGCAATAGATGGTTTTTTTCTTATTGCGCACCCTGAAGAGCGGGGTTTGCAGAATGTACACATGCCCGCGGCGTACCAGTTCCGGAAAAAACTGAAGGAAAAAGGTGAGCAGAAGCAGGCGGATGTGCATACCGTCCACATCGGCATCGGTAGCAATTACCACGTTATGATAGCGCAGGTTATCTATATCTTCTTCGATGTTTAAAGCCGCCTGAAGGAGGTTGAACTCCTCGTTTTCGTAAACAATTTTCTTGGTGAGCCCAAAACAGTTCAACGGTTTTCCTTTAAGACTGAATACCGCCTGGGTGTTTACATCGCGCGATTTGGTAATGGAACCGCTGGCCGAATCGCCCTCGGTAATGAATATGGTCGATTCCATTTTTCGTTCGTGGTTGCTGTTGAGATGCACCCGGCAATCGCGCAGCTTGCGGTTGTGGAGGCTTACCTTTTTGGCTCGCTCGCGTGCCAGTTTTTGGATACCCGAAATGGCCTTGCGTTCCTTTTCGGCCTCCTGAATTTTCCGGAGGATGATGTCGGCCGTTTCGCTGTGCTTGTGCAGGTAATCATCGAGTTTTTTCTTCAAAAAATCGGTAATGTACTTGACCACCGTCGGCCCATTGGGCCCCATATCCTTGGATCCCAGCTTGGTTTTGGTCTGCGACTCGAAAACCGGTTCCTCTACCTTGATACTTACAGCAGCCACCAGTGAGGCACGGATATCGGAAGGGTCAAAATTTTTATTGTAAAACTCGCGAATGGTTTTGACAAAGGCCTCGCGGAAAGCCTGCAGGTGCGTTCCACCTTGAGTGGTGTTTTGACCGTTCACAAAGGTGAAGAAGGTTTCGCCGTACTGATTTCCATGGGTAAGAGCCACCTCCATATCCTCTTCCTTCATGTGGATAGGTGGATACATCCCTTCGGAACTCATATTCTCTTCCAGCAGATCGAGCAGTCCGTTCTTCGAAACGTATTTCGTACCATTAAGCGAAATGATGAGCCCGGCATTCAGATAGGAGTAATTTTTTATAAGGGCTTCGACGTAATCTTCTATAAAACGATAGTTCCCGAACACACCGGCATCGGGTTCAAAAACCACGTAGGTGCCGTTTTTTTCGGAGGTTTCGCCTTCCTCTTCACGCAGCAGGTTGCCTTCGGAGAAATACACCGCCTTCATCTGCCCGTCGCGGAAAGCGGTAATATCAAAGCGGGTGGAAAGGGCATTGACTGCCTTAATCCCCACCCCGTTCAACCCTACCGATTTTTTAAATACTTCGGAATCGTACTTGGCTCCGGTGTTCATTTTCGAAACCACGTCCTTGAGCTTGCCCAAAGGAATACCCCGGCCATAATCCCTTACAGAAATCAGGGTTTCTTCAATGCGGATATCTATGGTTTTTCCAAATCCCATCATGTACTCGTCGATGGAGTTATCCAGCACTTCCTTAATGAGAATGTAAATGCCATCGTCTTTGGAGGAACCATCGCCCAATTTACCTATATACATACCCGGACGCCTGCGTATGTGCTCTTTCCAGTCGAGGGTCCGAATCGAATCTTCCGAATAATTTGTTACCGACATACCACGTTGCTTTGAGGCAAATATAAGGTTTATGAGTGCGCTTCCTGAATTTGTTTTTCAACCCGTAATTAACAGTTCCAGCCGGAGCTATGGTAGTAAAGCAGTTAAGCTGTTAAAAATCTGCGATGCCTTATACCAAAACCTGTCCGCGAAAAAATTACAGCTCCGGAAACACTTCGCGCATGGTTCCCTATGAGGTTCGTTCCATGCTCATTTCTTCCTGTCTTTTGGCTTTTATGCCAGACGTGAAACCACAAAATCTCCTTGTTTATACACAAGGATATTACTAACTTAACAATGGAACCCCCTATGCCATGAAACATCTTTTGCTGTATCTCCTGCTAATGTCGCTTCACCTGCCCATGCCGGCCAGGGAATACAGTTTTGAACAAATCACCTCTATCGACGGGCTCTCGCAAAACAACGTCCTGTCCATTTGTAAAGATCACGATGGCTACTTGTGGTTTGGCACTTACGATGGCCTCAACCGGTACGATGGCCTCGATTTTAAGATCTACAAGAACGATGGCACCGACCATTCCCTATCCGATAACCTGATACGCTGCCTGATTGAAGACCATAACCATAAGCTGTGGATTGGGACTTTTTCCATGGGGCTAAGCGTATTCGACCGGCATACCGAAAAGTTTGCCCATATCCGCAATACCCCGGAAAATCCAAACCGCATCACCCGAAATACCATAATGGATTTGCTTTGCGATTCAAAAGGAAACATTTGGGCATCGACACATGCCGGGCTGAACCTACTGCAACCCCAGCCAGATGGAACCTACAAGATTATCCAAATAGTCCACGACCCGCAGAACCCCTCCAGCCTAAGCGACAATGTGGTACAAAGCGTCATGGAAGATTCGAAGGGACGTATTTGGGCATGCACCTACAGTTGCGTGGATTTAATGAAGATGGGGCCTCATGGTGAGATCACGAACGATTTTTACCATATCACGAAACGGGAGGACTATTGGGATATCCGAAATGCCATAGAAATCAATGAAGGCTATGTATTTTCATTCTACACGGGAATAGCAATGATTGAACTCAATGAAGCGGCACCGGAAAAATCTACCATCATCAACTATCCCGGGCCTCCGCTGTATTATATGCAAAAGGACCTGGAAGGCAATCTTTGGACCGGTGGGCATAACGGCATCCTCAAATTCGATTACCATCCGGGTGAATACCCTTTGTACAAACTAGTCGATATAGAAGCACGTGGATCGCAGGATTTTTCGATCAACAGCGTGTATATCCGGACAATTCTTTACGACGACAACGGGATCATGTGGTTTGGCACCAACGGGGAAGGGGTGCTAAAACTGAACACCCAACGGACCAAATTCCGGCACTATAAAAATACCGATGCACCCGGGAGCATCTCCCACAACAAAGTGTTCAATATTTATGAGGATCCCGACCAAAATATTTGGTTTGGCACCGAAGGGGGTGGTGTGAATTTACTGACCCGGGAAAACGCCAAAAATTATAAAACCGGGTTCACGCAATTTGATATCTGCATTCCTGGCGAACAAAACATTGTCTTCGACTTAATCAACGCATCGGACCGGGACCCTCGCTTAATTTGGGCAGGGGTTGGCTATAACTCCAAGTTAATACAAATTACCCCGGATAAAGCCCATTGGAAAGTGGAGCCGATACTCCCTGAGCTGACCCACCAGATCATGGCACTCTGCAAAGACGAATACGGCACCATTTGGTTAGGCAGTTACGAAGGGGGCTTGAGCAAGTACCTGCCCCATCGGGATGGCGGAAAACTAATCACATACACCCCCGAAAACAGCACATTGCCCGCCCGTATTATCCGGTATTTTTACGAAGATTCCAAAGGCCGGCTCTGGATTACCACCGACCTGGGCTTGCTACTGATGACCCGCGAACAAAAGAGAAGCGACACACTGAGCTATACGCTGTTTCGGCACGATGCGAACGATACCACCAGCATAAGCGCCAATTACACGGTTCCGGTGATAGAAACCCACAATGGAGAAATTTGGATTGGCACCTTTGGCAACGGCATTAACCTGTATCACGAAGGAACCACCCTTACCAACGGTTATTTTACCTCAATTGGCACCAAGAACGGACTGCCCAACGACATGATTAAAAACATTATAGAAGATAACGATGGCGAGCTTTGGATAACCAGCAATAAAGGGTTGTCGCGGCTGGACAAAAGCCGGACAAAAATCCGGAACTACACGCCTTTTGACGGATTACAGGATTTGGATTTTATGGACCTGTCGGGGACTAAGTTGCACGATGGCGAAATACTGATTGGCGGGGTACATGGGTTTAATGCCTTTTATCCCGATGAGATTGTTCGCGATTCGGTTCCTCCTATTGTGGTGTTCAATGAATTGGATGTATCGGACAAACGGGTGAAAATTAATGAAGCATTGGACGGTAATACCATCCTGACGAAAACACTGAATGTAACGGATCATATCGTATTAAAACACACGCAGAACAATTTCCAGATCTACTTTTCAGCCATTCATTTTGTTGGAGCTAAAGGCAATACGTATAAATACATGCTGGAAGGCTTCGATAAAAATTGGATCCTAACCGGATCGGACTACCGGATTGCCCGCTATACCAATTTGGATGTGGGCCGTTACGTATTTAAAGTGATGGCCGCCAACAGCGATGGCATCTGGACCCAACAGCCGAAGACCTTATCGATATGGATTAAGCCACCCTTTTGGCTCACCCTTTGGTTTAAGATCACAGTTATCCTGCTATCGTTGTTAATTGTATCCTCCATCATCCTGTTCCGTTTTTACCTGATCAAGCAACGAAACCTGGCACTGGAAAAAGAAGTGGAAAAACGTACCGATGAAATACAACGAAAAAATACCATACTCTACAACCAAGCCCGGGAATTGAAGAAGCAAAAAGACGACCTGGAGATTTCCAATGCCACCAAGGATAAATTTTACTCCATTATTGCCCACGATCTTAAAGGCCCTTTTAGCACTATGCAGGGCTACCTGGAGCTTCTTCAGAAAAAGGTAAACGATTACAGCCCGGATCAGCGCACTTCCAAAATTGAACATGCTCTGGAGGCTTCTCAATCGTTATTTCGCCTGGTGCAAAACCTGTTGCAATGGTCACGCATCCAACGAGGACTTATCCCGTTCCATCCCATTGAGTCAAATATTTTTCTTGAAGTGCAGCAACTGATGCCGGTATATAAAAACATGGCCGCCCAGAAAGGAATTCTGCTGACTTATAATTTCATAGACCCCGAGCTTACTGCCTACTTTGACCCGGATATGTTTAATGCCATACTGCGCAACCTGTTGTCGAATGCCATCAAGTACACCCGCCCATCCGATGAAATCCGTATTTCGGTATCTCAAACAATGGTTGATGGAAAAAAGGAAAGCCTGTTTTGTATAGCAGATACGGGCACAGGAATTCCCGAGAGTGCCATTGAGCACCTGTTCCAGATAGACAGTAAATACTCAACCGAAGGCACCAACCACGAACAAGGTACCGGACTGGGATTGATCCTGTGTAAGGAATTTGTGGAATACCATCAGGGGAAGATATGGATAGAAAGTGAAGTAGGTGTCGGGACTAAAGTATCCTTCACCCTGTGTGCCGAACCCTAAAAAACTACCCGCGAATAACCTGCTATCGAACAGCTGCCAAACGAAAAAGGCTGCCCAAAGCGAGCAGCCCCTTATGTCAATCAATCAATAACTTATAAATCAGCCTATCAAATGTATAAAACTAAGTTGAAGCAAGCAAGGCTTTGAGCTAAAATAAGTTAACAATAGCAGTTGCCTGGCGGCAAAAGCAGGTAAATCCACTCACCAAAGAGTTGTACTGCATATTAACCGGATTATGAATCCGGCTATTCCGGCAGTACTTCTGATATCTTTAGCATATTAAAAATGCGGGCACCCTGGCCAACCATGAAGTTATTGGGATAAGCTGCAACTCCTGGTTCGTTAGCGGCCATAATCAGGGTTGTGTCGGAAGTAAGCTGGTAAATGGCATGCAGTTGCTCTCCGGTATAATCCGATATGCTAGTTTCGGTTATAAAACCGTTCAATCTCCGAACAGTCCGTGAGTAATCTACTGCGTAGGTCCCCATATAGTATTCCGAACCACCCCAGGCATTACCGAATTCGTTACCTCTGAACAGCATTTCCCAAACGACGGTGTCGCCTACCTCGGTGCCCCGCCAGTAGCCCTGCAGCTCGGATATCCCACTCCCTCCGCCAGGAGGTATGGTGTCCGGCTCTTCCGGGGGTTCCGGAACGGTGATATAGGGAATGCTGTCGATCTCGGGTAAACCGGCACCATTTCGCGACAGGAGTAAAACCCGGGAATTGTCCCTGCCCGTAAAGTCTGCGGGATAATATTCCGTTCCGGGCTCATTCCCTGCTAATACGACTACATCCTCGGAAAGAAAACGATAGATGGCATAACTGGTGGTGCCAATATAGGGAGCAAAGTCCGAATCGGTTACTCTTACCCGCACCTTTCGAACGTTGGAAGTGGTATCCACCTCCACAATGCGCCCCGAATAGATTTCTTCCTCCGAAGTAGCATAACTTAGTTGCGAAATGTGAATATCCATTTGCCAGGTGAGGCCGGTGCCTATTTCAACCCCCGACCATTCCCCTTCAATCTCATATTGAGGGACATCCTCGTCTTCTTGCGTACCTCTTTTTTGTTTATCCGGTTCGCAGGAACAGAGTATGTTAGCCACCAGGATGAGCAATCCCGGCAAACACACTTTGGCCACGAATCGGAGAATCGAGAACAGCGTATTCATATTTTGTCCTTTAGTTTTGCGACACCCATTCCTGCACGGTATCGGGAGTGGGATTATTCAAGCCCAGCTTGTTCTTTTTATTGAACCCGCACAAATCCTGATGCAGTTTGGTGTGTTTCTCCACAGCCTGCAGGGATTTTAGTGTTTTAAACCCCATTTTTTGCAGCACTTCTGCCCATTCGGCAGGAATTCCCCGAGCCACATATTTCTCTATGCCATCCACTGCCTCCTTCTTCTCGGGACGCATTTGCGGGAAGAACAGTACATCCTGAATACTGGGCTGATTGGTCATCAACATGGTCAGCCGGTCGATGCCAATGCCCATCCCCGAGGTGGGGGGCATACCGTATTCCAGGGAACGCACAAAATCGAGGTCGATATACATGGCCTCGTCATCGCCCTTCTCCGAAAGTTTAAGCTGATCCTGGAAGCGTTCCAACTGATCGATGGGGTCGTTCAATTCCGAATAGGCATTGCAAAGTTCTTTTCCATTTACAATTAACTCGAAACGCTCGGTGAGTTCCGGATTGTTGCGGTGTTTTTTGCACAACGGCGACATCTCAACCGGATAGTCGTAAATGAAGGTGGGCTGAATGAGGTGAGCTTCTACTTTGGCACCAAAAATCTCGTCAATGAGTTTTCCTTTACCCATGCTTTCATCCACTTCAAGATCGAATTTGCGGCATACTTCGCGAAGCTGAGCCTCGTCCATACCGGAAATATCCACTCCGGAATATTTCTGAATGGATTCAATCATGGTTAACTTTTCAAACTTACCAAAATCAATCACCTTATTTCCTACGGTTACCTCTGTGGTACCATGCAGATCCAGAGCCACTTTGCGGATCATTTCGGCGGTAAAATCCATCATCCAGAAGTAATCTTTATAGGCCACGTAAATTTCCATGACCGTAAACTCGGGGTTGTGGGTACGGTCCATCCCCTCGTTGCGAAAATCTTTGGCAAACTCGTACACCCCTTCAAATCCGCCTACAATCAGCCGTTTGAGGTACAACTCGTTAGCGATTCGCAGGTACAGGGGAATATCGAGCGAATTGTGATGGGTAATAAAGGGCCGGGCAGCCGCCCCTCCGGGTATCGATTGCAGGATGGGCGTTTCCACTTCGAGATACCCTTTGGAGTTGAACAGCTCGCGCATGCTTTGAAGAATTTGGGTGCGCTGCACGAACACCTCGCGAACTTTCGGGTTCACCACCAGGTCGACATAGCGCTGGCGGTAACGGAACTCCGGATCGGTAACGGCATCGTATATTTTGCCGTCCTTCTCTTTTACGATGGGAAGGGGTTTTATCGACTTGGCCAGCACGGTGAGCTCTTTCACGTGTACCGAAATCTCGCCCATCTGGGTTTTGAACACAAACCCCTTTACGCCAATGAAATCGCCTATATCGAGTAACTTCTTAAAAACCGTGTTGTATTGGGTAGCGGCTTCATCATTACAAATATCATCGCGCGTAATGTAAAGCTGAATGCGACCCTTCTCGTCCTGCAGCTCCACAAAAGAAGCCTTGCCCATTATGCGTCGGCTCATCATACGGCCGGCAAGCACCACCTCCTGAAAGTTGTTGGCTGCCTCATCGTATCCGTCCTTTATTGCTTTGGAGTGGGTATTTACGGGATATAGGGCTGCAGGAAAGGGATCGATTCCCAATTTCTTAAGTTCCTGAAGGGAATTCCGCCGTAACTGTTCCTGTTCGCTCAATTCTAAGTGACTCATCCTGTTCGCTTTTAAAAAATTTTCGCAAAGATAGTTGAAAATGCGAGAAAAAGAGCGGCTGGCAGAAAAGGACGGAACACCGAAGTCCAAAAGCCTAAGGCCGTTGCAGGGCGGTTCGAAGCCGGTCGGGGTTGATGAAATCGGGTTTCGAAGCTCAGAAATTTGACATGGTTAACGCGAAACCCAGCTCGCACAAATTTGCAATCCGTACGCCAATCTATTGCACTTTCATCTCCGCTCCCAAGCGTTTAGCTTCGCTGAGTTCCCACGTTATACATGATCGGTCGTTACGCGAGGCCTCAGCTTTACATTACCCGTTATCCCGTAATCGTCCTCTGCTATTCTGCCACGACCTCCAAATACGAATCCAAATCCGCGCAGTTTCTGGCGGAGATGAGGTGCCTGACTTGTCCATAAATTGCTTCATGTGCAGCATGAGCAAGCCACGCGTTGAAATTAACTCACAGCAGTTGAATCCGTTCATTTTTATTCTTCACAATCTATTATATCCTTATAAGCAAGTCTCGTAAAAACATCTATCCAGTACACGGTTGCAAAACTTATAAAGAAAATTGCGTTTTGGTCTCTCAATTTGTACTTGCGACTCATAGGTCAAATATAAACCTTTTAGTATTAATAAGGCACAAGCGCGACGCTTGCGCCATGTGGGGGATTCCGGCTATAGCATAACCCCAACCTTAAGGCTGAGGTTAACACACTGCTCTGAATATGAAGGACTTTAGTTTGAACTCGAATACCATATGCATCCAGAAATTCCTGACATTCCTCCTCCCAGGTTTTCTTCCCGTGATGCTCCTCCTGATTCCAGATATAATGCCGTACACGCGGCATATGCGACTTGCGTACCGAAGAACAAAGACCTGTTATAATTAAAAAAGTAAGGAAAGTGTCCGGTTAAACGCATTTGAATATTATTAGAAGGTATAGGATTTCAAGGTATGAATTCACATATTCTTGATACATCAACATGCTCCTTATTATGCCATAACCCTGATTTTATCGGAATATACATGCTATAACGATATGACCAAAACATTGTGAATAAAAAGATATGACATGTACACTGCTAGTGCTTACATTCGTACAACTAAATGTTAAATTTAATTATAACTCCCTATGAAAAGAAGAATAGTTATTTCGTGCCTATTGATTAGTATGTTAACAAGTACCCAAAGCGTATTTTCGCAAGTTAATTTTTTTACATCAGAATCAGGCCAAAGAGTTTCAAGAAGTTTATACTATGAAGCATCGGAAACACCGCAATATCGTTACGATTATAACTACGATAAAAAAGGGTTGCTGGTATCAAAAACTAAGAAGCACTTTATTAATAACACTTGGATGCCCATTGAAACCTTAAAATACGAATACGATAATAAAACAGGTATTGTAATCTGTACAAAAGTTCCTTCAGCATTTGTCGACGGGGTAATTGACCTGGATAAAATGCGAGAAATAAAAAAGCAAAAAAAAGATGTTGACACGTTTTTAATTAAGAATGGAGAAATACAGTATCTGGCAAGTTTTCGACTTCATGAAAATGGCAACTACCGATACCAGTACACCTATAAATACGATAACGATAAGCTTATATCAATAACCCGATATCGATACTCATACCAAATGGAATTTGAAAATAATATGCAGGTTGAAAAGTGTTATTTTGATCAAAACAGTAAACTAAGTCTGAATTTTACGTATTTAAACAACCAGGTTTCAGAGGTTATTCACACTCATCAACAACTTACCCAGAAATGGAAATTTATATATAATTCCGAGGGTCTCGAAAAAGTTGAGGTGTATGATGTAAAAGACGGTGTGGAATCCTACGTTTATAATCACGAAATTACTGTGGAGTCTAGAAAGATAGTGCAGGATGTTTCATTGTCCGAAAAACGAAAGTACAACTACGATAACAATGGTAATTTAATTATGTACTATAGGTTCAGCGACTCAGGAGGCATTCGTTACAATTATGAATATGAATCGGGAAATGGAAACGCCGAAACTTTTATTGTTAAAGAATTTCTGACTGATTTTCTAATACCTGACATTGAATAAAAAATCTATTGAAAGAAACGTTTCGTGATTTATTATTCAGCCAAGCGTGCTAAATCCAATCGTTTTGCTTTTACTCACCCGCGATCTACATCTACCGAAACCATATAGGGCTAAAGCCCTGTAGATGCAGGCTACCGCATAACCCCAGCCTTAAGGCTGGGGTTTACTCACTGCCCCGAAGATGAAGGGCTTTAGCCCTGCACCCGTATACCATATGCATCCAGAAATTCCTGACATTCATCCTCCCAGGTTTTCTTCGTGTGATGCTCCTCCTGATTCCTGATATAATGCCGTACACGCGACAAATGCGACTTGCTTACCGAAGCGGCATAGTATTCGTTCGCCCATTCAAACTTGCTATTGACCATATCCTCTCTGTTAATCCAGAATGAAGATTCGCCCTTTATCAATTGCATAGCTTGAGAAAGAGCCATATCGGCAGATAAGGATAGTAAACAATGAACATGATCGCGATGCGCATTTATATAATCCAGACAAATGGATTTCTTCTTCGCATTATCGCGAATGTGGTTAAGTAGTCGCTCCTTACGAACTCAACTTTAAGCCGAAGATATTTTGCCTTATCACAAATAAGATATAGAGGTGGAGAAGTTCTTGTTGGCAGTATTAACCCACATTATTCATAGGCTGATGAATAGCGATGATTTGACGCAGTGTTTTAGCTCATGAAAAAATCCGATATCCTTTTTCATCAAAAGCAGGTACTAAAGGTCAAATTACCGGGCAATTATTGGCATGGATATAACTGCCCACCGATGCATTTTGTATTTTTTTTACGACAAGGCATACCTATCCCATAGGGGATTGTGCATCAGCCTTATTGGAGCAAAAGTTCCCGGAGTAATTCCTGGTGAGTGAATGCCTTTGAAAACTGGTAGAAAATCCGCCTTTTCGTTTTTTTGATTGTAGCTCCTACCTTGAGCAACGAGACCCTGATGGTATCAACCTGCCATTTCATGGCTGCCGTGAAT
>QKEH01000048.1 GCA_003252385.1 Bacteroidota bacterium
GGAAACGGGTGCCTTCAACATCACCGATATGTACCTGCGCCTTATGAACCACGAACGCATCCTGGGCTTCAGGCACGATGAAAGCGACTGGATTGAATTTGGACGTACCGAACGCCTGGAGGCTACGATGGCCGATGCCCGCTTTAAAAAGCTGTTGGCTGCCATTCGCGAATAACCTGTCGGGTTAGGGTTACTTCCCTTTCCGATGAAAACCGTAAATGGAAGGCCATAAAATTCATATTTTTGCAAAACAAAACCCGGAAAGCCATGAACACCCATCATTCCAACAACGTTCTTGACAACATTCTGGATCCGTTTCAGCGGTTTTTACGGCTGGAGACTTCCGGTGGCATCACACTGATGATTACTACACTGGTGGCACTAATCTGGGCCAATTCGCCCTGGTCGCATTACTACTTTGAGCTTTGGGAAAATAAACTAACGATCAGCCTGGGCAGTTTTGAGCTTTCCAAAACCATTCAGCACTGGATTAACGATGGCCTCATGGCCATATTTTTCTTTTTTGTTGGTCTGGAAATCAAACGCGAATTGGTGGCCGGCGAATTGGCGTCGTTCAAACAAGCAAGCCTGCCCATTATGGCCGCCCTCGGAGGCATGTTATTCCCGGCTCTGATTTTTCTGCTAAGCAATCGCACACCGGCATTTGCTTCGGGATGGGGAATCCCGATGGCAACGGATATTGCCTTTTCGCTGGGGGTACTCACCCTTCTGGGAAAACGTGTTCCGGTAAGTTTAAAAGTGTTTTTAATTGCCTTTGCCATTGTTGACGACTTGGGTGCGGTATTGGTAATTGCCATCTTCTATAGCGGCGACCTACAATGGAGCTACCTGCTCACCGGCCTGGCTCTTTTTTTGGTGCTGGTGTTGTTCAACCGGCTTCGGATATACCGCATCCCTATGTATATGGCTCTGGGCTGGATCATCTGGTATCTTTTTTACAAATCCGGTATCCATCCCACCATTGCCGGAGTAATGATTGCCTTTACCATTCCGATGAACCGACGAATTGACACCGGCACGTTTCGCAGCCGGCTCGATAAAAGCCTCGACTACTTTTGCCCAACCGAGAATTGCTCCGATGAAGTTACGCTCAGCCATCAGCAACTGGCAGCAATTGACGGTATTGAGACCGAAATACAACGGGTGCAAAGCCCGGTACAGTCGCTGGAGCATACGCTGAGCCATTTTGTTACTTTTGTCATTATGCCCATATTTGCACTCTCCAATGCAGGGGTGACCTTCGGAATAGAATCTATCCCTAAGTTGTTTAGCGGATTAAGCGGCCAGATTCAGTTGAGCCTGATTCTGGGAAAGGTGACTGGCATTGTGCTTTTTACCTGGCTGGCGGTAAAACTGGGTATTGGATCGCTTCCGCGACACATTCGCTGGATACATATTACCGGGCTGGGTCTGTTGGGAGGAATGGGCTTCACCATGTCGCTGTTTATTGCCGGTTTGGCTTTTAGCAGTTCGTATGCCTTGGATCTGGCCAAGATTGGCATTCTGACGGGATCTCTGCTGGCAGGCATACTGGGCTATCTTCTGCTCCGGTTTTCCTTGAAAAATAGTAACGACACACCACAATAAATATGAAGGAATTAGTACAACAACTTAACGAACAATTAACCGGCAAGAGTGCCCAGGAAATAGTAGCCATCCTGCTCCAAAAATTTCCGGGTAAGGTTACGCTGGCCTCCAGCCTGGGAGCCGAAGATCAGGTACTCACCGATATGCTGTCCAAATGCGACAACGAATTTTCCATCTTCACGCTGGATACCGGGCGTGTCTTTCCGGAGACCTATACCCTGCTGGCCAAAACCAATGCCAGATACGGCATAACGATAAAAACCTTCTTTCCGGATTATAAGCTGGTAGAAGAAATGGTAAATACCAAAGGTATCAACCTGTTTTACGACCGTATTGAGAACCGCAAGCTATGCTGCAACATTCGCAAAATAGAACCTTTGAAGCGAGCCCTGCCCGGTTACCACATCTGGATTACCGGTTTGAGAAAGGATCAGTCGTTGAATCGGTTCTTCACCGAACTGGTGGAATGGGATGAAAACTACCAGATGATTAAGGTGAACCCGCTGCTGAAATGGACAGAAAAAGAGGTGTGGGCCTACATCAGGGAAAATGAGGTTCCCTATAACGAATTACACGACCAGGGTTTCCCCAGTATAGGATGCCAACCCTGCACGCGTGCGGTAAAAGACGGCGAAGACCCCCGGGCGGGTCGCTGGTGGTGGGAAGCTCCCGAGCACAACGAGTGCGGTTTGCATGTTAAGGAGAAATAAAGATTTATTGCAACAGGCAGGATCAAGAAAGGGAACCGCAGGGATGTGGTTCCCTTTTTGCTTGTGCGCCCTGCCGGGCGCACAAGCCAATGTGATTACCTACTATCGGAAATCACATCCCTCTTTCGTATTAGCCTGTTAACCCACATTATTCATAGGCTGTTGAATAATGTGGGTTAAGGAGGCATTCTACACAAAACCTCATGTCTTCATGCCATGGTACAAACTTTTTAAGTTGTACCAACGCACCAAGCAATTGGATCAGGCCAAGATGATGGCTCTGGAAATTCAAGCGATGGAAATTAAAGTAAACTCCTCTACGGTAATGCAGATTAAAAACGAAATTAACCAGTACCTGCTTAACCAGCACTAACCGGAATCCAACCGGGTCAGGATCGTGTAACAACCGGCATAGGCTTGGTAGCCTCGCCGGCATAAACGGACAAGTGCGGGAAAGGAATTTCGATACCCTCTTCGGCAAAGCGACGTGTAATGTCGTGGAAGATGCCATTTCGCAGCTGTACATAGTTACTTTTTTCGAACCACAACCCAAAAATCAGATCGATACCGCTCTCGTTGAACGCCTTAGTGATGATCAGTGGTTCCGGTTCGTCGAGACACAGAGGATGTTGTTGTGCAATGGATCGGAGCACCTCAATCACGCGTTGCAAATCTTCCTTATAGGCTACACTCAGGTCAATGTCCATGCGACGTATGGGGAACTTGGTAATATTGGTTACTTCCGTGCTAATCAGGGTTTGATTGGGGATTCGGATCAACAAGTTATCGAGGGTTTTCAGTTTTATCGAGAGCAAATCGATGGAATACACTACGCCGAGTTTATCGCCAACACGAATTAAATCGCCCAGTTCAAAAGGCTTTTCGGAAATCAGAAATAACCCGCTGACAATATTTCCAATGCTGGTTTGCGATGCAATACCCAACACAATACCCAACACTCCGGCAGCACCAAGCAAAGTAGCAAACACCCCCTTGAGTTCCAAAACATTGATCACAATCAGCCCAATGATGATGATTCCCGCGTACACAATGCCCTTGGTAAGAAGCATGCGGGTTTGTTTGCTCATCTTTTTAAACATCACCCGGTTAAGTAACAGTACCATACCATGAATAAGCAAATACCCTACGATCAGGGTTACAACCACTGCTTTCAGCTTATGCAGCATCTCCAGCGAGAGTTCGAAGTTGATCAGGTTCATATTAGTATTGGGTTAGTGATTTGATAATATGAAAACTCCGGGAAATTACGTTGTGGGTGCGTTGCGACCGTGGTGCGTTTACCTGTTGAGCCTTTTTAGCCACAGCCGGTGGTTGCGAAGCATAGAGCACATCGCTTACCTGGCCTTCGCCGTGATATTTGATCCGGATTTCGTTGGTAAACAGGGTCGATTCAGAGGTGTATACCGTGAGGTAATCGACATGCAACAACAAACGTTCAACGGGCAGGACATGCTGGGTTTCGTTGCTGATCCGCACCGGACAAACTATATGGTGTTCGGCCTGTTCCGGTGGTTGAAAGGCATCGGCAAAATTGATATAGCGCACGTAGGCCAGCAAGCCTTCATCGGGTTCGCCAAACCAGGTTTGAGAAAGCCTTTCGCTATTGATTTCGGCAATGAGGTGTTCCTTTTTGCGGCTTCCGGCATAAAACTGCAGCGTCAAAGGAATATCCGGATACAACACCGCTGTTTGGCCGGGTAAAACCTGAAAAGGAGCTATGGGCCTAACCACTACGGGTAGCTCGGGCAATGCGGGTAAAACCAGCAGTTCATTGCCCCCATCGCCGGTGTACGACGACCATACCGGCATTTCGGAAGGAGTAGCGGACTGTCCCAGCACTACTCCGGATTCCGCTGTTTCTGATTGACAGATCCCAAGCATCCATTCCTTGTTTCGCTTCTGCAGGTATACCTGTTGCCTGCCGGCTTTCCATACATAGGAGGTATTGGGTTCGAGTACCAGTTTTTTCCAGATCATAAGCTCGTTTCTTTACGAAGTGCCAAGATATGTAAATGTTTGATAAGTTACCCCCTCACCAACCACCTAAAAGCCCGGTGCCATACTGGTACCGGGCTTTTGATTTAATTGGCCTATCATTTTCCTAACACAGCTATTGCAAAGTAACCGTCATCACCGGCAGCGCCATGTTCCAACGGGTAGGATCCAGCGGATCCAAATCGCTGGCACCGAAAACGCCATCGCCGCTTTTGTCGTCAAATTGCCAACAGTGGTTTACATTAAAATCAAGAATCAGCGTTGTGCCTCCGTTATCCACCAGGGTAAAATCGACCGTTGTGCGGTAAACCGGATGCGAGGCGGTATTCATGAATTCCACATCGCCGAAGGGACCGTATATTTCGCCCGATTTACCCGCAAAATCGTACCAGGTGCTCCCATCGCCATTTTGGGTATAGGCAGCACTTCGAGGGCTTACCGGATCCATATTGGGCACTTGTCCTTCGCCCAGCAACCAGCCAATTTCCTGCCCCTCATTAATCTGTGTCATATCGCCGGGTTGGTGCAAACCATCTTCCGTTTCAGCATCGTCGGACAGATAGATTCGCACATTTCTCCACTCCACGCCGCGATCGGTAGTGGCCAGGGCAATATTCATCTGGAGGTAGTAGATTTCCAGTTCTACTCCGTTATATTCACCTTCGGGTATCTGGGTTCCGGTCAATAGGGAGTGTACCGTTTCTGTATCGGTAAAATCGAAAACTAGGGAGGTTGACAGACTGTTGGTTTCAAAAAGAACAAAATCGGGGCTTCCCTGTGTTCCCTTCAGTGCTACTTTTTTTAGAGCCACGTAATAGTTCTCGGGCGTTTCGTAGGTCATGGCATTTGCAACCGTTGCGACCGATGCCGCCTTATCGCGGCCAAAACTGACCTGGAGTTGTACATCGTTAAGGCTTACGGTTTTTGAATTTTCTTCTTCTTTGTTGCAGCCGGTAAAAAACACCATAGGCAATGCAAAAAGAACAGCTAAAAAGGATGCTTTCATGGTACTGTTGCGTTTGTTAATTTGTATGGCAGATGCGGGAGCTTGCCCATCATTTAGGATTCCCTAAAATACGCACACCAGCTAAAATCTCAAAAATATCTGAATACCGTTTATAAACAGTGGTAGCCATTTAGGGTGTATCGAAATACCTCAAACAAAAACAGTCTCACCATTTTAAGAAATCAAACCGGTGAAACGCATGGCCTGAATGCCAGCTGGAGGATTACATGTGCTCATCCCCGGTTCCGCATGCGGAACTTAACCGGTGTTGACCCGAAAGCTTTTCTGAAATAACGGATAAAATACGTACTATCGGCAAAGCCACTGGCCTGAGCGATGTGAGTTATAGGGTCGTTGCTTTCGCGTAGGAGCTTGCGGGCATGCTGCAGCCGTATTTGCAGAATGTACTGCGAAGGGGTTTGACCTACGGCCTTCTTAAAAATGCGCTGAAAATTGCGAACACTCATACACGATATATCGGCCAGTTGCTCCATGCGCACGGGTTCGGTAAAATACGTTTCGAGATAATCCAGTACCTTTCCCAGCCGTACTAACGACTGCGCCTCGGTACCTTCCAGGCTGCAATAGCTGCGTGATAGCAGGATGACCAGTTCCTCGAGCCGGTTACTCAACACCCACTGGTAGGCCTCCCGTTTAATCTCCTGCTCCAACAACATACCATTCAGGATGAACTCCATACCGGCCAGCTCGGTGCGATTAAGGTGCAAGCGGTTTTTAAATTTATGGTTAGCACGGTATTGCGATTCCAGAATAAACAACGCCTTATACCCTTCCAAATTCCGGATTTTAGGCGATAACAATCCGTTCTCGCCACCCAGGGCGAACATGATATTCACTATTTCGATTCCGGCAGCATCTTTGAAGTAATGTTTCTGGTGCCCCTGAAGCACAAACACATCGCCAGCCGAAACGGCATACTCTTGTTGTTCTATTACCTGTATGCCCTTACCCTTGATGATAAATACCAGCTCGGTGAAATCATGAAAATGTTCCACCTCGGTCAAATCGAACTCATGACTGATGTCTCGGTTGCGCTCCACCCGGCAAATATGAAAGGGGAAATTACCCTCTTCGAAATAGTGTTTTCCCAGTGCTTGTAAGGCCATACACTTCACAAGGTAAAAAACCAAAGTAAAAAGACAAAAGTTTAGACTCCTCCTTTTGTCTTTTTACTTTAGTTTGCAGTATTTTATTAGTCTTTCTTCCAAAGATGTTCCATATCCTCCAGCGTCATGCCTTTGGTTTCAGGAACCATTTTCCAAACAAAGAAGGCCGACAGAAGGCTCATCACGCCATAGAAAAGATAGGTCATCCCTCCGCTGAATTCCATCATGGCCGGATAGGTGGATGAAATCAGGAAGTTGGCAATCCATTGGGCAGCTACAGCAATGGCAACAGCCTGGCTGCGGATTTTATTCGGATAGATCTCGGATATAAGCACCCAGCAAATAGGACCCCAGCTCATCATGAACGAAGCCGTATACAGAATGATAAACACCAGGGTACTGATACCTATCACATTAAAGAAAGCCAAACCACTAATAGCCAGCATTCCAACGGCCATACCAATAGAACCGGTAATCAACAGCGGCTTGCGTCCCCAGCGATCGACAGTTAGAATGGCCAGTACTGTGAAGCTCACATTCACAAAACCCATAATAATGGTTTGCAGCATGGAGGCATCCTTGGCAGCCCCCATGCTCTCGAAAATACGCGGTGCGTAATACAGCGCCACATTAATTCCAACAAACTGCTGGAATACCGAGAGAAGAATTCCCACGAGGATTACGATTTTTCCGTATGAAAACAGTTTAGCGGAAGAATGTTCCACGGAATCCTTGATATGGGTAAAAATCACCTGGGCCCGTTCTTTCCCGTTAATCTTGGTAAGAATACGAATAGCCTCCTCGTCGTGGCCGGTAAGTGCCAAATAACGTGGCGTTTTAGGCACAAAAAACATCAACAACGTGAAAGTGGCTGCCGGAATGGCTTCCGAAAGGAACATGCGTCGCCAGCCAATACTGTTGATCCATTCCAGACTTTGGCCTTTGGCAATTCCCCAGTTTACAAAGTACACCACCAGCATACCGAAAATGATGGCAAACTGGTTGAAACTGACCAAGCGTCCGCGTATCTCGGGGGGCGACACCTCTCCAATGTATACCGGGCAAACGGCCGAGGCCAGACCTACACCAATTCCGCCAATCAAACGATAGAAATTAAAGGCCAGCAACAAGCCCACGGTGGGCTCACCTTTGGTGAAGAAAAGGAACTCGGGCACCCCCGATCCCAAAGCGGAAAGAAAAAAGAGGACACCCGCGAGGATCAGGGCACGCTTTCGTCCGATACTTCCTGAAATAAAACCTGAAATGGCACCGCCAACAATGCAGCCCAACAAGGCACTGGAAACCGTTATTCCATGGATAAAGGAATTGAAACCCTGTGGTTCAATCAGATAAGCCTGAAGCGATTTTTCAGCTCCGGAAATCACCGCAGTGTCGTATCCAAAGAGCAATCCACCCAGTGTGGCTGCCAGGGTGATTAGGTAAACATAAGCTTTACTGTGGTTCATGGGATTGTTGTTTATTGTTTTAGTATGTATCATCCATATTCGAAATCCTTTAGCAGTCCACTGCCCGAAAAGACAGCGGGTGTGCGTTGGGGTAATCTGATTTTGGATTTGCCGGCATTACCCATTCCGACAGGTTAGTAATTTAATCAGCCGCAGCGCGTTGGCGAAGGTACTTATTTCATACGTAAGCATTCCTGCCCTTCCGATATGCCTTGCCCGAACTTTAGTAGATCCGTATATTCCGTAGCTCCCAGCTTCCTGTTTTAGCATTGGCACAGGGTTGCAACCCCACCCGCATAAGGCGGTTGTTCACCCGGCTGAATTCTGAAAGAGCCAGGGTATACGTTTTAAAAGAATCGCTCTGCGCTCCAATTGGTACCGTTACCCACTCCTGCTCCATCCAGTTCACCGGGTCGTTATCCGAA
>QKEH01000167.1 GCA_003252385.1 Bacteroidota bacterium
TCGGTGAAGTGGTCGCCATCGTTGCGTAGCAGTACATCGGGCGGATTGGCATTGAGGCGGATAAACTCCGGGGTGGCATGTTTTACCCCGTCGAGAGTGAAGCCCACATTCCAGAATATTTGTCCGTTGATTACCACGGCCGAACGCCAATTGCCATTGCCGGTATACCCAAAGTAAATGCCGTTGCCCGATATATCCTCCGGCCAGCCTTCGGCCAGAGTCTGATCAATTCGTATACGGCCTCCGCGGTTGAGGTAAGAGGTCTGTTTGGAACTACCCAGGTAAATGGGGAATTCTTCTCCTTTATACCCATTGCGGCCCACAAAGTCGTAATGGTGCAGGTCGATGTCTTTTTCGGCTTCCAGAGCCAGTTCAAAGGAGCCCTCGTTGCGTATTTTAATATCCAGTTGCAGGTGTACCGGACAGAAGTTAAAGGAGGGTTTTTCACCAACACCAAAGGCATTTCCTCGGGCAAAATACAAATCGAAATCGCCATCGTTGTCGATATCGATATCGGTAGCACCCATCATATTATCCAGCAGGCTGAATCCTTCGGGGAACCAGTCAGTGGCTTGGGTGAAGGTAAAATCGCCATTTCCGAGCCATAGGGTGTTGGTGGGGTCGTACAGTATAAAATCGTCAATCCCGTCGTGGTTGACATCGGTAACCAAGGCACGTTGGGCATCGGCATCATCGATGTTGGCTACGCGGATCGGTTCAAAGGTGCCATCGCCGCGGTTGCGGTAGAAGGTATGCTGAGGGCTTTCGTCGGCCAGGCCCCGGGCATTGATCAGCACCAGATCCAGGTCGCCATCGCGATCCATATCCGACCAGCGGGCACCCCGGCCCCGGGCTCCTAAGGTTATTCCGGCATCCATGGTTACAAGTACCAGTTTTCCCTGGTCGTTGCGGTAGAAATCGGGGAGCGAAGGAACTTTGCCATTACCCCCTCCTTTGGTTTGCAGGATATCCAGGTCGCCGTCGTTATCGTAATCGGCACACGATACCCCGTGTAAATCTTCCAGGCGCCAGCGCGACAGATTTTGGTCGTGGCGTTTAACGGTGCCATCGCCTTGGTTCCAGTAGAGTTTATTAGTTTCGTCGTTGTGGTTGGTTACAATAAAGTCGTAATCGCCATCCTGGTCGATATCGGCAATACAGGGCCCCCCGTACTTAATGGTATTTACCCGGTCGAGTCCGGCTTTCTCCGAAATATCGGTAAACCGGGGCATTGCAGCCTCTTCGAAATCTTCCAGCCGGAGTTGGTTGATGGTGAGGTCGCCATCCGCAGCGCGAAACTCCAGGCGGACATCACCCGGCGATGCGAATTGCACCAATGCACTCAGGGTATGGTTTCCTGTTGAGGGAATATCCAGCTGGTCCAAAAGCAAGTCGGTGCCTGCGTAGAGGCTCAGGTGGGCATAGTCCGAAGGGGTATAGACTTCAAGAAGCACTGTTTTCAGAAGCGACCCTTCTACGGAGCAGGTGATTATAGCCGGATGCGTTGGGGTAACCGCTATCGGTTCTGACAGGATTTGGGCGGGTGCTGCGATTGACAAGGCCACTAATGTTCCGGTTAGCCAATACGGTGCTCTGAAGAAAGGAGAATGCATAATTTCGGATTACGGGTTGAACGAATACTGCTTTAAGTGAAGGGGGTAAAAGTACCCATTCATTATTGGGTTACAAATGGTAAAAAGTTTAAAAGAGGAGGGGGAAATTTGTTACGAGCCTTTTTTTGTCCGAGCAGCATATCTGGTTCATTCTTTATTGTACTGCTTATTTACATTACATTCGTAACAGGTTTAATCGCGAAATTGAGACCATGACATTGAACGATTTGGGTTTTTCGTCCCGGTGGGCAGCCTGCCGCAGCGAGCATAAGCTCGACCTTTGGCAGGTGGCGCGGGTTACGGCTGAACATAAGGACAGGTACCTGATAAAAAACGAGCAGGCCGAATACGAAGCCGAGCTTATAGGGAACCTGCGTTTTACGGCTCGCGAACGGCGCGACCTGCCCGTTGTGGGCGACTGGGTGGCTGTATCGCCATACGATACGGACAAGGCACTGATTCATGCGGTGTACCCCCGGCAGTCGTTACTGGAACGGAGGTCGTCAGGTAAAGCTGTTCAGGAGCAACCCATTGCAGCCAATATCGATTATGCGCTCCTGGTGCAGGCCGTAGACCGCGATTTTAACCTGAACCGGCTCGAACGCTACCTGGCTCTTTGTAATACGGCAGGGATTGACGCGGTGGTGCTGTTGAGCAAGAGCGACTTGGTTACACCACAGGAGGTGGAAGAAATGGTCGATCGGGTAAAAAAGCGTTTGGCCGGAGTGCCGGTACTTACCGTGTCCAACCAATCCGGTGGCTATGCGATGCTTAAGGGGCTTATCAAAGCCGGAAAGACCTATTGTCTGCTGGGTTCATCGGGGGTAGGTAAGTCTACGCTGATGAACGCTTTGATGGGAGAAGAACACATGGCTACCCGCGACATTAGCACTGCGGTGAACAAGGGCAGGCATACCACCAGCCATCGCGAACTGCGGGTGTTGCCCGGTGGAGGCATTCTTATTGATAACCCGGGTATGCGTGAGGTGGGCATGACAGACACCGCCGATGGGGTAAGTTTTACCTTTGAGGCGCTTAGCGATTTGGCTCATGGTTGCCGGTTTGCCGATTGTACCCACACCCACGAACAGGGATGTGCCGTTCTGGTAGCGTTGGAAAACGGCGTTCTCGATGAGGGCGCCTACCGAAACTACCTTAAGTTGGAAAAGGAAAGGCAGCATTACCAGGCGGATTCCCTGGAACGTCGCCAGCGTGATAAGGATTTTGGTAAAATGGTGAAACAGGTGAAGCGGCTCCGGAAGGGGATGAAATAGGGTGTGGATCTCAACCAGGTGTAAGGAATTTTACGTGTAGTAAATTACTGATTCAAAACGGTGAGCGACGCAAAAGTTGACCTTCTCTTGCGTTGAAGTAATTTCGGTTTTAATTTATCTGTGGCTTGCGCGAAAACTCCCTTCTTCCGCACTTTGCAAGAAAAGTAAAAGACAAGGCTTTTGGTATTTTTTAGATCATGGAGCTTGGAGAAGCTCGGTTGGCAGTTAATAAAAAACAAGGTTTGGAGTACAATCTAATTTATTTGCATGTACTTTTGATCTCTTTAATAGAAAGGAAAGATGAATACCCTGTTTAAACCAAAATTAGTTACCCTGATCCGCGCAGGCATTAGCCGTAAACAGTTAACCAACGATATTCTGGCCGGTGTAGTGGTGGGTATTGTGGCACTGCCACTGGCCATTGCCTTTGCGGTGGCTTCCGGGGTATCGCCCGAAAAAGGGATCATCACCTCGGTAGTGGCCGGGTTTATTATTTCCCTTTTGGGTGGCAGCCGGGTACAGATAGGTGGCCCAACGGGCGCTTTTATCGTAATTGTATATGCCATTGTGGAGCAATACGGCATTGACGGGTTGATTATTTCCACTCTGCTGGCCGGAGTAATATTGGTGGTTTTTGGCCTGCTTCGGTTGGGTGCCCTTCTGAAGTATTTTCCGCACCCCCTGATTGTAGGTTTTACCAGTGGTATTGCCCTGGTTATTTTTTCCACACAGATTAAAGATGCCCTGGGGCTGCCCATCGAAAAAGTACCTTCGGAATTCTATCATAAATGGCAGTTGTATTTTTCCACTTTCGGCCGTATCAATGGCATCGCATTACTGATTACATTGGGCACCATCCTGATAACCGTATATGCCCGTAAGCTTACCAGCCGAATTCCCGGGTCGTTTCTTGCCCTCTTATTATTCACTCCCCTGGTGTTTTTCTTCAAGCTCGATGTTGCCACCATTGAAACGTTCTATGGCGAGGTACCGGGTACTATTCATTGGAGTGTACCTGGTTTTCATTTGGCCGACCTGCACAATTACCTTGCTCCCGCGCTTACCATTGCCCTGTTGGGAGGTATTGAGTCGCTCCTGTCGGCGGTGGTGGCAGATGGAATGATTGGGGGGCGCCACCGTTCCAATACCGAACTGATTGCCCAGGGCATTGCCAATATAGTGACCCCGTTTTTCGGAGGGATTCCGGCCACCGGAGCCATAGCCCGTACGGCTACCAATGTAAAAAACGGCGGGCGTACTCCCATAGCCGGGATGATTCATGCTATGACGCTGTTGCTTATTATGCTCTTTTTGGGCAAATGGGCCAAACTGATCCCCATGTCGTGCCTGGCCGGCATTCTTATTGTGGTAGCCTACAATATGAGCGAGTGGCGCTCGTTTGTTGCCATTGTGCGAGGTTCCTATTTTGATAGCCTGGTATTACTGTCCACCTTTTTTATTACCGTATTTTTCGATCTGACCCTCGCAATTGAAATTGGGGTCTTACTGTCGGCCATCCTGTTCATGAAACGAATGACCGATATCAGCGAAAAACGCATTCATCATGGTGTGGACAGCGATGTTATAGAAAACTATTCCGATTTGCCTCACGGACTGAGTATATACGAAATCAGCGGGCCCCTGTTTTTTGCTTCGGCACGCCGCTACTCCGAAGCTATTGAAGAAATCGGGCTGCATTGTGAGGTACTCATCATACGTATGCGCCACGTATCCTTTATTGACCAAACCGGGTTGCATAATATGAAGGATACCCTTCGAATTCTGAACCACAGGGGCATTACCGTGCTGCTCTCCGGAGTGCATGACGATATCCGTGCCGAATTACAGAAATACGGGTTAACTACCTGGGTGCCGGAGGAATACATTTTCGATAATTTCAGTGCAGCTACCAAACAGGCCAGGCAGCTGCTGGAAGTCCGGAAAACAGCTTTGTAGAAGAGTTAGCTCAAGTGATCCCTGGCGAACCGAAACCGATTTTTGGCCATTCGGATAGTTTGGGAGACTCAGTGGTTTTGTTTTAAGGGAATATAGTATAGGTTGCACTGTTTGTAATCTTCCACCCCTCCTTCATATCCTTTGTTTTGCCTTGTGCTGTTGGTTAAAATTTAAGAACGGCAACTGGTTTAATCCTCTTTTTACATCCATAGATCAAAAAAGACAAACTATTGTTTCTATCCATCGTTATAACACAGCAAAAGGTTAACATGTTGGATATTTTAGGAAGAGTGACTATAAAGACCTTGATTACACGGCTTATTGCAACCGGAATCTACCCGGATGCCTCCGCATCGGAGGAGAAAAAGATAAAACTTACCAATGGTATTTTATTGATCATGGGTGCTTACCTTCTGGTTTTGGGGGTGGCCATGATGATTGGAGAATATTGTATTGCGGGAGCACTAACTTACTCGCTTTCAACCGGGCTTGTGGTAATGGGCTTGGGATTTGTTTCCATTTTCTACATTCAATTGACCCGGCTTCGATGGTATATTTTCTTTAAGTGTATCATACTGATTGTATTCTGGGTAACCGTGGTCGTAATGTCGGTGTTATTTGGAAAAATTGTACGCATTGACCAATACCTTCTGGTAACGTTGTTGTTACCTTTTGCATTCTTTGACAGGCCGCTTAGGGTGTGGTCTACCGTGGGGGTATCCATATTGCTTTATTTAACTGTAAATATGTACTATTACAAATACCCTCCTCTAATTGATTTGCCCATAAGGGAAGCACGGCTTTGGTATCTAATGCATTCAACCATGATGGTCATGGCAATCGTTTCGTTTGTCAGCTATCTGCAGCGTAAAAATCGGGTACAGGAGTTAGCATTAAGCATAAAGATTGAAGAGCATAAGCATATTATGCAGGATTTAAAGGAATCAAATCGTGCAAAAGATAAGTTCTTCTCGGTGATAGCGCATGACTTACAAGGTCCGGTGGGTAATTTTGCTCATATACTCAGCTATTATGAAAACGCCACTATGCCAGATGAACTCTATGAAAGTATGCGGCTTGCGGCCAATAATACGTTTTGTTTACTGGAGGATCTGTTGCTTTGGGCACGTAGTCAGAAACAACATGTAGAATATCATCCGGTTGATTTTGAGATTCATCCCTTGCTTACGCGCATGCAGGAGTTTTATCAATTCCAGGCACAGGAAAAAGGAATACAGATTGAGATACCACATTTCGATTCGAAGGAGTTTGTTTATGCGGATCCATCGACGGTAAATATTGTATTGCGGAATCTGGTGGGTAATGCTATAAAATTTACTCCGTCGGGAGGAAAAATATTTCTTTATACAGAACCACACTCAAAACCAGGTATGGTAAAAGTTTTTGTTCGTGACACCGGAATGGGGATGAGCACAGAGAAACAGCACCAACTCTTTCAATTAGGAAGAAGTAGTATTTCCACTGCAGGCACCAATAATGAAAAGGGATCCGGTCTTGGGTTACTGCTATGTCAGGAGTTTGTTAGGGGGAATCGGGGAGAGATAGGCGTGGAAAGTAAGCTGGGAGAGGGATCCTGTTTTTATTTTACAATTCCTCAGGGGATTCCCGGCGAAGAGCCCGCCTTGCGGAATAAAATTAACGAGCTTAATTTACATGTTCTGGTCGTTGAGGATAATGTTCTGAACCTGAAGACCACTATGAACACGCTGGATGATTTGGGAATAACTTATGTCGTTTCCCGGGATGGAGAAGATGCGGTTCGAAAGGCTACTGCCCAACGATACGATTTGATTTTATTAGATATTACACTTCCCTTTTACAATGGGGTGGTAGTAAATCGTAAGGTAAGGGCGCAATACCCCGATGCCCGGATTATCGCCTTGTCGTCCTATAGCAAGCTGGAAATACAGGAAATGGATACGGAGGTACGCTTTGATTATTACCTTAAGAAACCTTTGGATCAGGAAGAACTTACCGCCTGTATACGAAGGAGTAATTTTACTTCTGCTAAAGCGTGTTAGTGCGCTGAACTAACCTAAGTTGGAAATGCCGGGATCCGCAGATGGAATTGCGACCTCATATAAGAGGGCAGGGAGAATAGGGCACGGGGTTCGGTAATTTTGAAACGCCTGAGACCCAAAAAATATTTTCCTGTTCAATGGGATAAGCAGTCGTTCTTTCATTTACATTTGCGAGTTATTTTACATTTTGTATGACAGTTCTGCAAAAAGTTCGGGCGGTTGAAAAGCTCTTTGGGGCTTTGGATCGAGATATTCAGAAATTGCGCCGTAAAACCGGTATCGGGTGTATCGAAAATTGTGTGCATTGTTGCACTACGCCCCGGATTACAGCTACGGAGATGGAATTTTATCCGTTGGCCTATCATCTGTATAAGAGTGGGCAGGCCGATAGCATGATAGCCCGTATTGAACAAATTGATAACGTTACCATTTGTCCCATACTGAACCATCTGACGGTGGATGGTTCCCGTGCGGGTTGCTCGATGTACGAACATCGGGGGCTGATTTGCCGTTTGTTTGCCTATAATTATGAAACGGATAAACACGGGCGCCGGCGTTTAAGTGCCTGCAAGCCCATACGGCTGGCGCAACCAACTCAGTTAGATACGGCCAATAAAATTCTGGCGGAAAAGGTACTGGGCCCACGTGCCAGCGGGTACTATTCCCGTTTGCAGTTTATTGACTTGAACCGCACCCGGGAGCTTTACCCCATTGGACAGGCTATCCGGCAGGCCATTGAAACCGTGGTGACCGATTTTCATTACCGGGGAAAAAAGGTGGTGTAAGCTCCATTGAAGCACACATTCTTGTTGGGTAAACCTTGTGGCGTTTTCCACAATAATAGTGTTTTGAAGGATGGGTGGTTGGATACTTCCCTACTTATATATAGTGTATTTCATGACTCAACCCCCTACCAAAAAAATCCTGTAATGACCGGTCGGCTACTTGTCTGGTGCTGACAGATTCATGCGCTAAGCTGCCGGTTCAACTGCTGCCCAGGTCTCCCCAGATGTCTTTTTGCATAAAACCTATGGATCTCCATGCCGGTATGGCTTGTGTTTTTTCTGTGATGTGTTAAAAACTATGTCCTTACACATGTGATATAAAGAATCGTTTACTGCTAAAGAAGAGTTAGTTATTGTTCAATAGTACTATTTTTTTAGTTACGGTTGCGCTTCCCTTCTTCAGCGTGCAAAAGTATATCCCATTCCTTAGTTTTGTGCCTTCGTTATCCATGTCGTTCCATGTTACCTGATAATCGCCACTGGTTTGATCCTGACTTGTTACAATGTTCACAAGCTGTCCCAAAGCATCATACATCCGAATATCTACAAAGCAATCCTGTTCAACCGAATAGGTTATGTTAAGCGATTTACTGAAAGGGTTTGGGTAAATGTCCACGGTTTGTTTAGCATTGCTTTGCAG
>QKEH01000110.1 GCA_003252385.1 Bacteroidota bacterium
GTTTTGCCTGCTATTGCCATAAACCCGTTGGGTTTATGGTGTTCGTTTCTGTTAGATAGTATCTGGCTTTGCCAATTCTTTAGGGATCTCAAATGGAGGTAGCCACAAACAAGCCATTATCCCGCATTCACCTCCATAAGAACGGAATGGGTCAGGTCTTACTTCTTCTTCAGGCTCCTGGTTTCCGGTAGATTAACCAAACGGAAACCCAATTACCCTCACTCTTCTACGCCAACGGTGTTGTGGCAATAGGCCGGGTAATTAACCCGGCCTGTTGCAATGGATACAAGCCCCCTGCCCTGAAGGGGCACAAGCCATGCAACGAACGGATTTTTGCATGGATCATTCTCTGTTATCCAACTCTCGTAGTATAGATTTCGACTAAACGGCATCCATTCAAACGGGATAGGAGCATTCGAGCCTAGAATACCGCAACAGTAAGTAGCTCCCCATGCCCAGGCACATTCCGGCACCAGCCGGTTCACAGCCCCCATATAATGGGTGTTTTTCCTTCGGGGATGTATGGCCAAATAAAGGCAATTGCGTAACTTCTCCTGAAATTAACCACCGGAAACCATGCCACAATGGGATGCTTCACGATTTATTGCCCACCGGGGAGCCTCGCGACCTGCCCCTGAGAATACCCTGGCGGCATTAAACAAAGCCTGGTCGCTGGGAGCCCGGGCTGCCGAGGTGGATGTGCGACTTACCCGCGACCGGCAAATCGTTCTCCTTCACGACCGCTGTACCCGGCGTACCGGGGATAAAAACCTTCGGGTAGACCGATCCGATTTGCAGGAGTTAAAGACGGTAGATGTGGGAAGATGGAAAGGTGCCGTGTGGCGCGGTGAACCCATACCCACCCTTCAGGAAGTTCTGCCTACGGTGCCATCGGGACGTAAACTTCTGCTGGAAATTAAATGTGGCATGGAGCTACTGGATCCACTTCGGGATCTGCTCAACGAAAGTAACCTGCCCGACAATCAGGTAGAACTGATCTCTTTTGACCGGGAACTGCTGCGTGAGCTTAAAAGGCAACTGCCGCAAATTCGCATGTTTTGGTTGCTTGCGCTGGATTATTACCGCCCGGAGTGGCTGGCTCGCCACTCCCGGGAGGCCATAATCCGGAAAGTTCTGGAGTCCGGCCTCGATGGGGTGGATGCCTGGGCCGGAAGACTTCTGAATGCTTCCTTGGTTGCGGCTTGCAAAAATCAGGGCCTCGGCGTGTATGCCTGGACGGTGAACGATAAGCGCCAGGCCTTGCAGCTGCTGGAAATGGGAGTGGATGCAGTAACCACCGATTGCGACGACTGGTTGGCCGGCCTGTAGTAATTAGGTTGTATAGTTCGATTTTAAAGCCGGTCAGAACATGAAAGGGAATGATGAACCCATATTCGTTTTGGCTCAACGCATTTTTCATTTACATTGAACTAGAAACTCGTAAAGATCCTTTCATCGAAGGCATGGGGGCTAAGGAGGAAATAACACAGGGAGAATGAACAGAGAACTGACGTTGGCCGAACTGGCCGATCCCGCAATAACCTGGGATTTGGTGGTTATTGGGGGAGGAGCCACCGGAATGGGTATTGCACTCGATGCAGCGGCGCGGGGCTACCGGCTGTTGCTGGTCGAGCAGTACGATTTTGGCAAAGGTACTTCCAGCCGGAGTACCAAGCTGATACACGGAGGGGTGCGCTACCTGCAACAGGGTAACTTCTCGTTGGTGCTGGAAGCTCTGAAGGAACGCGGAATACTTTGGCGAAATGCTCCACAACTGGTGGGTCGTCTGGCTTTTGTGGTTCCTCTCTACCGGAGGTGGCAGCTGCTGTATTACGGAATGGGACTCAAACTCTACGATTTACTGGCAGGCAAAGGCGGCGGTGAACCTTCCCGTATACTCACCCGAAAACAAACGATGGAAAAGCTCCCGGAGCTGGAAGCCCATGGACTGAAAGGGGGTGTATTGTATTACGACGGGCAGTTTGATGATACCCGGTTGCTCATCAGTCTGGCACAAACTGCTGTCGAAAAGGGAGCCCGGGTGGTCAACTACATGCAGGTAACCGGCTTGCTTCGGGAGCAGCAGCATGTAACTGGTGTTATGGTTTGCGATACGGAGACTCAAAAGGTTTATCCGGTGAAAGCCCGGGTGGTGGTGAATGCCACGGGCGTTTTTCTGGACACTATACGCAAAATGGAAGATAGCCGGGTGCAAAACCGGATTACCGGCAGCCGGGGTACTCATCTGGTACTCGATCGTGAGTTCCTTCCCGGTGATCACGCCCTGTTAATTCCCCGCACCGACGATGGAAGGGTGCTGTTTGCCGTACCCTGGCACAACCGAGTACTGGTGGGTACCACCGAAATTGCGGTAAGTAGCTATCCGTCCGAACCGGAGGCCAGTTACGAAGAAGTGGTGTTTTTGCTCGAGCATATTGGCCGATACTTGCGGCGGAGCCCTTCCATTATGGATATACAAAGTGTTTTTGCCGGCTTGCGTCCGCTGGTTCATCATAAGGGGAAGCGTGCTACCGCCTGGCTGTCGCGCGAGCATTCGCTGCACGTTTCGCCAGGAGGTGTGCTATCGGTGGCAGGTGGCAAGTGGACTACTTACCGGAAAATGGCTGAAGACACCCTGCGCCTTGCTATTAAGCTGGGAAAACTGGAGCATCGTCCCTGCATTACCCGTGGGCTGCCGCTTTCGGCATACGATGTGCCGGCCTTTGGCGAAGGCGAAGATTCGGCCTCGGAAAGCCCCATGTTCCGGCAATTTCTTGCCGAAAATCCATCGTATTCCGAGTTGCTCCATCCTTCTTTTCCCTATCGGGTGGGCGATGTGGTATGGGCCGTGCGCCACGCCATGGCACGTACTCCCGAAGATTTTCTGGCTCGACGCAGCCGCCTGCTTTTTCTCGATACGCGAGCCGCCATGCAGGTGGCGCCGTTGGTGACCCGGCTAATGGCTGCTGAACTGGGACACAGCGCAACCTGGGAAAAGGAAATGCTGGATGCTTTTATGTTTTTGGCACAAAAGTACCTTCCGCCCGGGGGCTGACTACCGGGCACGTCGCTATGGAGTTTTTTTACTTCTGTGAAATTCTGAAAGTGCCATTCTAATACTCGCGATTTATTCTAAATTTAATGCATTATACCAAATACTAAACCCATGCATGCAGTGCTTAGAATGGGCGTGGTGATTGTGCTGTGCCTGACAACCATAACTTGGGTGTTCGGACAACAGGACATTCCTGGCGCCGATACGATCACGATGCCGTTAGCCGGTAATGCCACCGAATTACTGTCGGAAGCCGATTCGGTGGCACTGGTAAGGCACTTGCTGGAAAAACAGCTTTATGAGCTTCGGGGGAACGAACGTTCCAGGCGCGGCAAAATTGAAGCTGAGCTGGCAGGCATTCGCAGGCAGGATTCTCTGAGGAAGGTGGAAATGGTGCGGCTCGTTGCCCAGTTAAAAATTCAGCAACAAGGTTACCCGGTGGTTGTGTTTTTTACCTGTATACCAACCTGGGTTCTCTGAGCCCTCAGGAAAGAGCCAGGGTGATTACCGAAAGGTTGCAGTATGTGTATAAGTCTTTTTATCCGAAAACCGATACACTGGCTCTTTTGGATAACGGACAGGTGGCCGAGTTATACTATAAGGACAGGATAATCTTGAGCGTTACCGAACTGGACGAGTTGTGGAACGAACAACCTCGAATACAAATTGCACGGGAGTACCAGTCGCTTATTGTTGAAGATATTCTTCGCTATAAAAAAGATACAAGCATTCTCAAAAAGCTTCGGGCCATTGGATTGGTTATGCTGGTGATTCTGCTTCAGGTGGCAGGCATAAAATGGATCAATTATCTGTTTCGGGGACGCGTTAACCGGTTTTTAATGAACAAGCGAGGGGTTTGGTTTAAAGGTATACATTTTCGAAAACTAGAAATTATTGATGAAAACCGGGTAACAACAGCCGTAATTTTTATGGCTCGTATGCTGCGTTTTTTTAGTGTTGCCTTGTTGTTGTACATTTCCATTCCTGTAATTTTCTCCATTTTTCCTCCCACTCGCCGCATTGCAGAAACCCTCTTCGGATATTTGGTGTCGCCCTTGAAGGTTATTGCCAAATCGGTATTGGGTTACATTCCGGAGCTGATGACCATTGTGGTAATTGTGGTGATTACCCGTTACGTACTAAAATTTTTACGCTTTGTGGCCAGTGAGTTGGAAGCGGGTAAAATCAACCTGCCCGGTTTTTATCCCGATTGGGCTAAGCCCAGCTACAACATCATTCGGGTACTGATTCTGGCATTTATGTTTATTGTAATATTTCCGTATCTGCCTGGCTCCGATTCGCCGGTTTTTAAAGGGGTGTCGGTGTTTATCGGGGTGGTCTTCTCGCTGGGTTCGTCATCGATTATTGGCAATATGGTGGCCGGGTTGGTTATTACCTACATGCGGCCTTTCAAAATTGGCGACCGGATAAAAATTGGCGATGTAACCGGAAACGTGGTAGAGAAAACCCCTTTTGTCACCCGCATTCGCACTCCGAAAAAGGAATTTATTACCATCCCCAATTCCAATGTGCTTTCTTCGAATGTAATCAATTACAGCAACTCCAAGCTTCAGGGAGGATTGGTAGTGTACACCACGGTAACCATTGGGTACGATGTTCCCTGGCGAAAGGTACACCAGCTGCTGATTAATGCCGCCAAGAAAACCTCCAACCTTAACCTTTCCATAGCTCCCTACGTGCTACAAACCAGTCTCGACGACTTCTACGTTTCGTACCAGCTCAACGCACATACCAACGAACCCGACAAGCAACCTCTAATATACAGCGAGCTGCACCAGAACATTCAGGACGGGTTTAACGAGGCCGGCATTGAAATCATGTCGCCACATTACCGGGCAGCCCGCGATGGAAATGCCATGGCCATACCCCGCGAGCAGTGGCCCGAGGGCTATCAACCGCCCGGGTTTAAAATCAATCAGGAGTAAACCAGCGTGATTTCCGGTTAATCAATTGTACTTATTTAAAAAAATCTATACCCATGAAAAGACTTTGTATCCTGCTGCTGGCTTTGGTTTCTATGGTCGGCTTTTCGCAAACTAAAAACTTTATCGACCAGCCCTATATTGAGGTAACCGGAATGGCCGAAATGGAAATTGTCCCCAATGAAATTTACTTGAAAATTCTGTTGAATGAAGCCGATTATAAAGGAAAGGCGAGTGTGGAAGAGAAGGAGAGAAGCATGATACAGCAACTGGAAAGTATAGGAATTGCCACTTCAAAAGATCTTGTGGTGCAGGATATTGCAAGCAATTTCAAGTTCTACCTGCTTAAATCGACCGCTATTATGGCCGTTAAGCAGTACCAACTAAAAGTGTCAGATGCCCTGACGGCGGCCAGGGTACTTAAAAATCTCGAAGAACTGGAGATTTCCAATGTTTCCATCGAACGGGTAGACCATTCGGACCTGGAGAAATACAAGGCGGAGGTGAAAGTAATGGCCATCAAGGCAGCCAAAACCAAGGCCGATTACCTGTCGGAGGCTATTGGGCAAACTTGTGGCAAAGCCATCTACATCCAGGAAATTGAAAATCGTATTTACGACGATCTTTCCGGAATGGCAGGAGGAATGAATGCCAACATCAAAATAAGAGGGGTATCCAGTTTGGAAGCCGAGCCCGATATTGAATTTGAAAAAATCAAGCTGGAAAGTACGATCATTGTGATGTTTAACCTGAATTAGGTTAATCGGTTATGGAGCTCCTTTCGGTTCAGGCTCCTACGGAGATAGAGAAACGCGCCGGGAACAAATGCTGATCCTTCCGGCATTTAATTTTTACAGTGCTCGCTCCGGGGTCAGCATGTCTGCAACCATTCAACAGAAGCTATAGGGCTAAGGTTCTTCCGGACAGGAGCCCGTCCAACCCATTGGGGGCTTCATGGGGCAGACACGAGAGATGGCGCAATCTGGAAGGGACTGTTTCCGGCCAGGAAGAGATTGAATAAATACTTGCATTCCATCCGAAAAAACACGTACATTTGCTGCCATCATTAACAAGGGGTGCCAGAATACGGCTGAGATCATACCCTCTGAACCTGGGCAGGTAATGCTGCCAAGGAAAGAACTGCTCCTCGCCTGGTATTCCGCAATTAGACATATGATATGCATATTTACCTTAATGGCGAAGCTTTTCCGTTTTTCTCAGGAACAAGTCTCGGTAATTTTCTACAACTAAGCGGATTTGCCGACACCAAAGGCATTGCAGTAGCCGTGAACAATCAGGTGGTACCCCGAACCCAGTGGGGAGATCATGCTTTGGTGCCGGAGGATCAGGTGTTGGTTATTTCAGCTACTCAGGGAGGGTGACAAGTTGTGGATCCAGAGCCTCGCTCATTGGCAGTGCCTTCACCTGCCAATCATCGGGAAGATTCCATGGAAACCTGTTCTTAAGACGAGATGAGATGAGGGCAAAATCCGAATGGACTGTTTTTTCAGGCAGGCACTAAGTACGCAATTTCAAATATGGAACTGAAGTGAAATTACAAAGTAAAAATTATAGCAAAGTGAAAGATACTACCCGGGCCACTTTTCCCAACTCCCGTAAAATATATGTCAACGGCAGTCTGCACCCCATCCGGGTGGCCATGCGCGAAATACAACTCTCCGACACCCTCGATAAGGAGGGCAGGCGTCATACCAATGCTCCTGTCACCGTTTACGATACCTCAGGGCCATATACCGATCCGGCCATGGAAGTCGATCTTCGCAAAGGATTGCCCCGCCTGCGCAGCGAATGGATCCGCGCCCGTGGCGATGTGCAGGAATTGGCAGGTTTAAGCTCGGACTACGGCCGGATACGCCATGCCGAAGCATCGATGGAGGGTATACGCTTTGAGCATTACAATGCCCGGCCATTACGCGCCAAGGGGGCTCCGGTATCGCAATACTACTATGCTAAACAGGGTATTATTACCCCCGAGATGGAATATGTGGCCATCCGGGAAAACCAACGCATCGAGGAGCTTCGTGTGCCGGGGGGGCCACACCAGGGTTGTGCGGAGTATGCCAACATTCCCGTCAGCCATATTACCCCCGAATTTGTTCGCGACGAACTGGCCGCCGGTCGTGCTATATTACCGGCCAATATCAACCACCCCGAATCGGAACCCATGATTATTGGGCGAAACTTTCTGTGTAAAATCAATGCCAATATTGGAAATTCGCCAACTACCTCAAGCATTGAGGAAGAGGTGGAAAAGGCCGTGTGGGCATTTCGCTGGGGAGCCGATACCATAATGGATCTTTCTACCGGAGCCAATATTCACGAAACCCGCGAGTGGGTTATTCGAAACAGCCCGGTACCCGTAGGCACGGTACCCCTCTATCAGGCGCTGGAAAAGGTCAATGGAGATGTGGATCAACTTTGTTGGGAAATTTACCGCGATACGTTGATCGAACAGTGCGAACAGGGAGTGGATTACTTTACCATCCATGCCGGTTTGCTTTGGGAACATATCCCCCTAACGGTTAAACGTCTTACGGGCATTGTATCGCGGGGAGGAGCCATTATGGCCAAGTGGATTTTAAAGCACCATCAGGAGAATTTTCTGTATACCCATTTTGAAGAAATTTGCGACATTCTGGCGGCCTACGATGTGGGAGTTTCGCTGGGCGACGGGCTGCGTCCCGGATCGCAGGCCGATGCCAACGATGCCGGCCAGTTTGGTGAGTTAAAAGTATTGGGTGAACTCACCCGTATTGCCCGAAGCAAGTACGTTCAGGTAATTATTGAAGGGCCCGGCCATGTGCCTATGCATCTGGTGAAAGAAAATATGGAACTGCAACGCAAGTACTGCGACGATGCTCCTTTTTATACTCTGGGGCCACTGGTTACCGACATTGCCCCGGGATACGATCACATTACTTCAGCCATTGGAGGAGCCATGATTGCGGCTTATGGAACGGCCATGCTTTGCTACGTAACCCAAAAGGAGCACCTGGGACTGCCTGATAAAAACGATGTCAAGGAAGGGGTAATCACTTTTAAGCTGGCTGCCCATGCGGCCGACCTGGCCAAGGGCTTCCCCGGCGCCCGGTACCGCGATTATGCTATGAGCAAGGCGCGTTTCGAGTTTCGGTGGAAGGATCAGTTCTCGCTGGCGTTGGATAGTGACAAGGCCATGGCCTTTCACGACCAGACCCTTCCCGATGAAGGTTACAAATCAACCCACTTCTGTTCGATGTGCGGCGAAAATTTTTGTTCCATGAGGGCTTCCATGGAGGTGCGCGACCTGGCTGCAAAGCGCGAAAAGAAGCGGAAAGAGTTTCAGAATTCAGGCGATGAAATTTATAGTTAATTCAACGTTGTGGAACTGATCTTACATACCACGGAACATTTTTTTGAGGGTGAAGCCGAAATAATTAGCCGGTTGATGGAGGCATTCCAGTTTACCCTGCACCTGCGAAAACCTCAGGCAACCTGCGGGGAGTATCGTGCTTTGCTAAAAGCCCTGCCGGAGTCCATGCATCACCGGATTATGCTGCACGAGGCCTATGAGCTGGCTGAGGAATTCCCTTTGAAGGGGCTGCACTTTTCGGCTCGGAAACAGGTTTTAGCCAGGCACTTTCCGGAGGTGTTCAAGAGCACTTCGGCTCACAGTCTCGAGGAATTATCGGCTTTGCAATGTGAGTACAACTACATATTTTTGGGGCCTGTTTTTCCGAGTATCTCCAAATCGGGTTATTCCGGTACTCTGGAGCACGATCGGGTTGGCGAATTTTTGAAAACGGCTTCCGGTGGCAGGGTGATGGCTATTGGAGGTATAGCACTCGACACCCTGGAGGCGGTTCGTACCTTGGGATTTCATGGTGTAGCCGTTTTAGGAAGTGTATGGGGCAATCAACCCGGGGAGGCCAATCGGGTTTTCGAAAACTTTAAAAAAATATACCAATGCATACATGCCGTCCCTACTGTTTAAGCATTGCAGGTTTCGACCCCTGCGGGGGCGCTGGCATACTGGCTGATATTAAGACCTTCGAGCAGCTGGGGGTTTATGGTTTGGGTGTTTGTACGGCAGTTACCTATCAGAACGATACCCGATTTGAAGGCCTCCATTGGCTGGAAGCCGATGAAATACGTCGGCAGCTGGAAGCCTTGGCAGTATACGATGTTCAAGTGGTGAAAATTGGCATCGTTGAAAATATAGAGCGATTGGAAGCTATTGTAAACTGGGTGGAAGGACTTTTCGCCGGTTGCCGCATCATTTGGGATCCTATCCTGAAGGCTTCGGCGGGCTTCAGTTTTCATTCTGCATTAAAATTAGATATCAGGCTGCTCAAACGCTTGTATCTTATCACGCCCAATCGAGAAGAATACGAACTGCTCGGACTGGATCGTTTCAGGGAACTACCTGTTTTGTTAAAGGGAGGCCATCGGGAAGAAAAGGGGGTAGATACCCTGTTCACTTTGGGTAAGGCTAAGGATATACCCGGAAAGCCTTTTTCTGAAACCGATAGTAAGCACGGTACCGGATGTGTGCTCTCGGCGGCTATTGCTGCCAACCTTGCACAGGGCAGTAAGCTGTTGGCTGCCTGTAAACAGGCCAAACACTATGTAGAGTCTTTTATGAAATCGAACCCCTTAAACCTGGGCTACCACGCATGATTGCAATACCCGATATCTACTATATTACCCGCAACGATGCTCGCTATTCGCACGCCGAACAGGCACAACTGATGTTTAGCAGGGGCGTGGAGTGGGTACAACTCCGGATGAAGGATTACCCGCCGGAAGAAGTGCTTCGGCAGGCGCTGAAGGCTATGGAATTTGCCACCAGATACAGGCGGAAATTGTTCATCAACGATTCGGTGGAACTCGCTCTGGAGGTGAAGGCGCACGGGGTGCATTTGGGGCTGAAGGATACCCCGGTGGATGCCGCCCGGATCCGCCTGGGAAGCGGATACCTGTTGGGAGCTACTGCCAACACCCTGGAAGATATCCGGTTGCAGGCTGCTCGCGGAGCCGACTATGTTGGATTGGGACCCTTTCGGTTTACCACCACCAAGAAGAACCTCAGCCCGGTAATCGGGTTGGAAGGATACCGGAGCCTGGTCAGTCAGGTGCGGCAACTGCAAATAGACATTCCCCTGGTAGCAGTGGGAGGCATTGAGATGAACGATATCGAAGCCATACGGGCTGCCGGAATGCAGGGAGTGGCCATTTCCGGGTCTTTATGGGCACATTATATGGAACATAGTAGAATGGAAGAAATATGAAGGATTTGTGCATAGCGGGTAAAATCTTTACTTCGCGGCTTTTTCTAGGTACGGGCAAGTTTAGCTCCAATACCGAAATGCAGGCGGCGGTCAGCGCTTCGGGAAGCCAGCTGGTAACCGTGGCTCTCAAACGGGTGAATAGGACCGACCCCAACGATGATTTGTTAAGTCACCTGGTATTGCCCGGCGTGAACCTGCTGCCGAATACTTCGGGGGTGCGTAATGCGCGCGAGGCGGTTTTTGCTGCCCAGTTGGCTCGCGAGGCGCTGGAAACCGACTGGCTGAAACTGGAGATACATCCCGATCCCAAATACCTGCTTCCCGATGGGGAGGAAACCCTCAAAGCGGCGGAAGAATTGGTAAAGCTCGGATTTAAGGTACTGCCATACGTGCAGGCCGATCCGGTACTGTGTAAGAAACTCGAAGCCGTAGGCACGGCAGCCGTAATGCCATTGGGAGCACCTATTGGAACCAATAATGGTCTTCGTACGCTCGACTTTCTTCAAATTATCATTGAACAAAGCCAGGTTCCTGTGGTTGTGGATGCCGGATTGGGGGCACCATCGCATGCTGCCTGGGCTATGGAAATTGGTGCCGATGCAGTATTGGTAAATACGGCTATTGCCGTTTCGCCCCATCCGGTGCAAATGGCAGCTGCCTTCCGAATGGCCGTAGAGGCCGGCCGAATGGCCTTCGAAGCACGACTGGCAGAACGATCGGTGCATGCCGAGGCCAGCAGTCCACTCACTCTCTTTTTGAATGAGCTGGAATAATAGGGCTGGCGAACGGATTTCATTCATTCTTTATTTGAGGGGAACGTATGAGCTTTTATGAAGAAATAAAAAAATACAACTGGCAGCAGGTTAGCGAGCAACTGTACCGGAAGACCGGAGCCGATGTAACGCGTGCACTGGCCCGGGACAAGCTGACACTGGACGACTTTCAGGCGCTGGTTTCACCTGCCGCCGAGCCTTTTCTGGAACAGATGGCTCAAAAAAGCAGGCAGCTTACCCAAAAACGCTTCGGAAAAACCATTCAGATGTACATTCCTTTGTACTTGTCGAATGCCTGTACCAATAGCTGCGTCTATTGTGGCTTCAATCACAGTAACCGGTTTGCGCGTACCATACTGAGTCTGGAGGAGGTGCAGGCTGAAGCCCGAAAAATAAAGGAATTGGGCTTTGAACATATTCTTCTGGTTACCGGCGAAGACGATAAACGCTGCGGGGTAGACTACCTTGGTCAAATGATGGAATGGCTTCACCAGAGTTTTTCCCTGATATCCATTGAGGTGCAGCCCTTAAAAACATTGGAATACCAGCAACTTAAAAACCAAGGTTTACATACCGTTTATATCTACCAAGAAACCTATAATGAGGCGAACTACAAAAACTATCATCCATCGGGTCGGAAATCCAATTACCGATACCGGTTGGAAACGCCCGACCGTTTGGGACAGGCCGGTGTACATAAAATTGGACTGGGTTGTTTGTTAGGTCTCGAAGACTGGCGGGTTGACTCCTTTTTTACAGCCTTGCATTTGAGTTATCTGGAGAAAAAGTACTGGCAAACCAAATATTCCCTGTCATTTCCCCGCCTGCGTCCGCACGCCGGAACGTTTACACCCCGCTACCATGTTTCGCAACGCAATTTGGTGCAGTTGATTTGTGCGTACCGTTTGTTTAACGAACAGCTGGAGTTGTCCCTTTCTACTCGCGAAGAACCCCGGTTTCGGGATCATATGCTAAAATTGGGGCCGACCTCCTTCAGTGCGGGTTCCAAAACCAATCCGGGGGGGTATTCAGGAGGGAGCAATACCCTGGAACAGTTCGCAGTACACGACGATCGCCCGCCAGCTGAAATTGCGCATACCATACGGCAGAATGGCTACGAGGTGGTATGGAAAGATTGGGATCAGATTATGCAAATGTAAAGCTTATGAATGAGAAACAACGAGAACGTTACAGCCGGCATACCCTGCTGGCTCAGATAGGAGAGGAAGGACAACAAAAGCTTCTTGATGCCCGTGTCTTGGTAATAGGCGCTGGCGGGCTTGGTGCCCCGATAATTCAGTACCTGATGGCCGCAGGCGTTGGAACGCTCGGCATTGTGGATGCCGATGTGGTAAGCCTTTCCAATTTGCAACGCCAGGTGTTGTATCGCGAAGATCAGTTGGGGCAGCCAAAAACCGAAATGCTGCGTGCCACCATGGCGCATTTGAATTCGGATGTTAAGCTGATCACTTACCCGTTTTGGCTCATCGAAAGCAATGTCTGCGAGATAGTTGCCGGGTACGATATGGTTGTGGGGGCTACCGATAATTTTGCTTCGCGCCGCTGTATCGACCGGGTCACCCGGGAGCAGGGGAAACCCTTTATACACGGTTCCATTGGTGAGTTCGAGGGTCAGGTGAGTGTTTTTAATTTTCAGGGAGGTATTTCCTATAGCGAGCTTTTTCCGGACACCCCTGATGAAAAGCTGCTACCCAAAGGTGTTATGGGGGTATTGCCCGGTATAATAGGCAGTTTGCAAGCCTGCGAGGTAATTAAAATTGTGGTTGGCATAGGTGAGGTGTTAAGCGGAAAGCTTCTGGTATACAATGCCCTTACCTGCGAAATGCGGAAATTCGAACTTTGACACAGGGGGTTTCTTACAGATTCGGTATCTGTAACAGTGTGTTTTTATGCCAGATAACTTCGGTGAAACGGCACTATCCGGTAACCATTACCATTTTTCGCAAATATTTTGTATATTCCAAAGTACACCGGAGTGTAAGCAGGTGGTATACGCTGAAGACGCACCGGAAAATACCAAACCAACCATCTATTGCCCATGAACCCGAAAAGAGTATGCCCGGTGTGCGGGGATCCGATACTGGGGCGTATCGACAAGAAGTTTTGCAGCGATCAGTGCCGTTCCGATCACAACAATCTTCGGAACCGCGATACCAATCATGTGGTGCGTCGAATAAACGGAGTATTGCGAAAGAACCGCAGGATACTGGAGGAACTTAACCCCGATGGCAAAATTAAAATTGCCCGTCAGCAACTCAGTTCGAGGGGCTTCGATTTTAAGCATTTCACCAGTATTTACCGCACAAAAACCGGAAACACCTACTATTTCTGCTACGAACAGGGATATCTGCTGCTAGACGAGACCTATTGTGCTTTGGTGAAAAAGGACTGAAGTTATTGTTTAATCACCTGCAAAATTTCGCTTTTTCGGGAGGTGCTTACAACGAGTTGATACCCACCCGGAGCCAGCTGCGAAATATTCTCGATAAACTGGCCGTTGGATGGTAGCGCATCCAACCGATTGTTGAGTACCTGTTGTCCGGACAGGGTATAAAGTTGTATCTGTACCGTTTCTCCTGCAAAAGAGTTGAGGTTAATGTGCAGATAATCGCTGGTTGGGTTTGGATAAACAGAAATTTGTTTAATCAGGTTCCCGGACAGTGCAGACGGTTGGGTAATGTTCACTGAAAAGGAAACCGATGCACTTAATCCGGAGGTGTTTGTTGCGGAAAGTTCCACTTCCAGAATTCCGGCTTCCTGAGGGGCTACTTTTAAATAACCATCCTGAATGCTCACCTGAGCTATAGTTGAATTGCTGGTGAAGAAATTGAAATACAAACTGGCTTTTCCCGGATCGGAAAATATATTGGTAAGAGCCAGGTTAAGTTCTTCATCAACCGACACTACGGTATCGTGTGGCAACCGGCTGATTATAGGAGACAGGCGGCTTCCATTTACAACGAAAACCGGAAGCGTAACCGAACTGATGGATGCACACTGTTGCTCACCGGAAGCAGTTAGTGTAATGGAATAAATGCCTTCGTGTTCGGTTTCAAATAGGGCATCGGTGTCGGTACTAAAGGGAATCCCGTTCACGGCCCACTGATAGCTGGTGGCATTTACTGAGGTATTGGTCAGTTGTATCTGAGCAGGAAGTGTTCCCAGGTAGAGGCTGTCCACTTCGAAGGAGGCATTCACAGGGTTCATAACAGGTTCACCCAAACCTACGGCATACCAGGCGTTGGTAACGGCCACGTATTCGTCGGAACACATGCCGTACAAATCAATGGCCGACTGCTGGGAATAGAAGCGGGCGTCTTCGTACTGGGCATTGGGTGTCAGGTATACGGTAAGTGTACGGTAGGCTATGCGGGCGGCTTTCTCCAGCCCAATTCCGGCAACCTGATAGGTGTTGTTCATGTCGTTGGTACCCGAACCTCCTTCGGCCAGCAAGTAGAACCAATGATTTTGCACGCCACTGTTGGTATGGATACCTCCGTTGTCGTTCTCACCGGATATCCAGTATGCACCTAAATAGGTGTCCGGATCGCGGAAAGCTTTCGGATCGGCCATACTGCGCGAGGCGGTTCCGGTTAGCGAGAATTCTTCACCCAACTGGTAGTTGGCCGTGTTTGGATTGGCATAAAAATCAACCACCACACCAAAAATATCGCTGAATGATTCATTTAAAGCACCCGATTCGCCCTCGTATACCAGAGCCGCACTGTGCTCGGTTATGGCATGGGTATATTCGTGGGCAACAATATCGGTGGAGGTTAGGGCAGAACGCTTCACTCCGTCGCCATCGCCAAAAACAAATTCGTAACCATCCCAGAAGGCGTTGTTGTAATTTTCGCCAAAGTGCAGGTAGCTGGTTATAGTGGCTCCCTGGTTGTCGAATGAATTCCGGTCAAATTTTTCCCGGAAATAATCGTAACAGGCCTGAAATGCATAGTGGGCATTGGTGGCGGCATCGTCCTGGTTTTCGTTGGAATCCCAATGATTGTCGTTGTCGTAAAAACTGACTGCAGCCGAAAACATATAGGAAGTATTCAGGTTCAGGGTGTTTATTGCGGTCTGACGCGATTGATCGTTCAGCGTATAACGAAGGCCGTTAAAATCGGTGCCAATGGCCTGAGTGCCGTTGTATTTGGTTTGGGCGACACCCATGCTACTCTCGGTATGCAAGCGATTGGTGGTTTTACGCACGGTGCCGTTCACTGCATCAACAAATACATAGCAGCGATTTACGGGTTGGATGGAATACAGGTCGATCTTATAGCAAAGAAAGTAGGTATTGTTCAGTGGCAGGATAACCAATTGTGGAGCCTCAGTGGGCTGGTTTAAGCTGTCGTTGCGGTACTGAGCTGCACCCATTTCGTTCCTGGCAATTTGCTGGGCTTCCGATTCCGTAAGTACCGGTCGGGTGGTAACCCTTTGAGGTACCGGATAATCGGTATTGATACTACGTACTTTGTTGTTTCGGGAATGGGTGTTAACCATAGCGCCTTCAATGGGCAGTCCACGGTAGCTAACCTGGTAGCGGGTATGCACATCACCCATCGGGTCGGTACTTTGTTTTTTTTCTACCAGTTGAAGTTCCGATGGTAAGCTGATTAAGGTACTTGAGGAAGCGCTTTTGGAGTAGCGGGTGTTGTTTTCCTCAAATTCAATATAATGTCGGTTACTGTTTTGGGAGTTAACCCATGCTTTTTCCGCTCCTGGATAGTGCTTGGCGGCCTTGTCACCATAGAAAACCTGGGCATGGTTTGCCTGAAAGCTGGCAAATAACAGGACGAATACAATGGTTGAAGTTCGTTTCATAACGCCGTTGCCCGAGTAGTTTATTCAAAAGTACGCTTATGGCATTGAAGGCGTGGAACAAACTTGACCAACGACAGGGTTTCTTTGGCTAACGGAATAAATGCATCGATTGGGTCTTTCGGTAAATTCGGATAAGGGTTAACCGGCTAATTTATAACGGGGTGGATAGGCATTTAAAACCGGCTGTTCGACCGGAAAAGATTGCTCCAGCTTGTTGGCTGAGCCAATTGGAGTGCTACCCGGGTTTGTAGGGAATGGTAAAGTAAAAGGTGCTCCCTTTGCCTTCTTCGGATTCCAACCAGATTTTACCTCCCAGAATCACTACATACGAGCGACAAAGAGCCAAGCCCAGTCCCAATCCTTCGTACTTTCGGGTATGCCCGGTTGAACCCTGTCGGAATTCATCAAATATCAGATCCTTCTGGCCTTCGGCTATGCCAATTCCGGTATCGGATATTGAATATTCAATGAAGCTATTCTTTATGGAACAGCCAATCCGGATTTCGCCCTGTTCGGTAAATTTAATGGCATTATCGAGCAGGTTATTCAGAACAATAAGAACTTTGTAATGGTCGGTATCCACAATTTGTTTCAGATCGGCAAGATTTTGTCGGAGAATTATGCGAATGGGTTTGTTTTCTGCCATCACCTTGTCTTTGGCTGTCAGGTTAGCTTCCATAAGCGAGGTTCCCAACGGGCGTTTTTGTGTTTTTACCTGAATACTTCCTGAATGCACGGCCGATACATTGAGAATGGAATCCAGAATAGCCAGTAGTTCATTACTTTTTTCTTTTATGATATCACTGTACTGTTTACGGCGATCCGGTGAGAGCCCCTCACGAACCAGAATTTGGGCAAAGCCATTTATTCCGTTAATTGGAGTACGAATCTCATGCGACAGGTTTGCAAGAATCGAACTTTTAAGGTTGTTGGATTCTTCGGCTTTAATTTTAGCTTCAGTGAGTAATTGTTCTTGTTCCTTTCGGTTGGCCAATTCCGAGCGCAATTGCTGCAGGCGGTAACGGAAAAACAGTACCAGTGTAAGCACCGCGATAATTGTGGCAATAAGTCTAAATGCCAACGTTTGCCAGATGGGTGGTACAATGTGCAGGGTTATCGTTTTGGGTGTTTTGCTCCAAATGCCATCGGAATTGGAGCCCAGTACGTTAAACCTATACTTGCCCGGTTCGAGGTTGGTGTACCGTGCAAAACGTGATTGGGAATTGGTACTGTTCCAATCCGTATCAAATCCGTCCAGTTTGTATTTGTATTTGTTTTTCTGAGGTGAGGCATAATGCAATGCACTGAAGTGAATGGTCAGGCTGTTTTCGGTGTACTTCAGGCGCAGGCTGCTGGTTTGGTCGATACTCTCACTTAGGATTAGGCGTCCGTTGTAGGGATCGTTTACGTTAATGTCGGTATTAAAAAGTTGCAAGCGGGTGATTACCACTTTGGGTTGGGTGGTGTCTTCCTGGATATCCTTGGGAAAGAAAGCATTAAAACCGTTAACACCGCCAAATAGCAACTGTCCGGTGGCAAGTTTGCATCCGGCGAGTTCGCCAAATTCGTTGTCCTGAAGGCCGTCGTTACTATCGTAATTATTCATTCTACTGCTGTATGGATTGTACCGTGTAAGGCCCTTATTGCTGGCAATCCAAAGGTTTCCTTTATGGTCTTCCAGTATTTCTTTGATATTGTTATTGGGCAGCCCCTGGCGTGTGGTGATATGCCGGAAATGCTCCGGAGTGTTGGCGGTGGGAGCAATATAGTGGTTTAATCCGCCGCCGAGTGTGCCAATCCAGATTTGGCCGGTTAGGGTCTGCATCACCCGGAGAATGTAGTTATGGCTGATAGTCAGTGTGTCGGTGCTTGAATGTTGATATACTATAAAGTGAAGATTGGCTTTGTCCTTTTGGTGAACGGGAAGCACACACAAACCGTTTCCGGTTCCTATCCAGAGTTGTCCCTCATCGTCTTCCATCAGGCTTCGAACCACATCGGAGGGAAGGTTGGTGTTGTCGGAATTGAAAATTTCTACCCGGGGATCTTCACTAAAGGGATCGTATCGGCCAAGTCCTTCGGTATAGATGGCCAACCACACCAGGCTGTCGGAGGTCTGAAGTACGTTCATGTGCATTTTGTTGGCAGAGGCAATGGGGGTGATCCCGGAATTTACGCCAAGATGTACTTTATTAAGCGATACCAATGTATTGGTAAAACCGCAACCAGCCCAGATTTGTGGTATGTTCGGGGTTTGTACATCGGCAATGCTGTACACACTGTGCCAAATGGAATTTTTGTTGGGTTCAAAATGGATGTATGGAGCATTAAAGTTCGGGAAGTTCCCGGGCGATGGCAACAGAAACAGGTCGTGGTTGTCGGTGCCCAGCCAAATATTTTGTTCCTTGTCCTGATGGATCGCACGCAATTTGATGCGGTAACTTTTAAGGTCGGTGTCTTGAATGTGCTGAACGTGATAAAAGCGGTTTTGCCTGGGGTTGAGAACACTCACCCCGCCTGCTTTGGTGCCGAACCAGAGAATGCCGGTGGCATCCCGGAAAATAGCATTCACAATATCTGTGGTCAGGCTGCTGTTTTCGGAGGTAAAGTGCTCGGTTGGTTGATACGGAAACGGAGAACCTGATTTTCTTTGGAAGAGATAAATACCATGGGTACTTCCTACCCAAAGATTGGTGTCGAGGTCGGTATTAAGGGCAGTAGCAACAATTTTAGAGAAGTATTCAATCTTTGGTTGGTCGTTTCGGAGGGAAGGATTTCGAATCAGAATCAGTCCGCACTGAAGTGCAACAACATAACCTTCGGGACAGGCTGTGGCCGTTTCGAACAAGTTGTCGCCAAAATGGATTGTTTCTGTTCTTCCCGTGGGTTCATAGTGCCTGTTGAGCCAGATAACATCAATGCCACCATAGGAGATTACCCAAAGGCAGGTATCGGAGGCTTTGAATAAATCGCGAATCTGGGGGCGTTTTACATAAATGGGTAGTGAATCGGAGCGGTAGCTGTAATTATTAAGGTTGTACATTCCCTGCTGACTGGTTATGCGGTACAATGCCTGGCTGGTGTTAAACCATACCGATCCATCCGGTAACGCCACGATGTCATCGATCATTAAATCGTTAAAAAGTGTTGCCTCGGCCTCCGATCGGGGGAAACGGGTGAAGTTCTCAGTGACCGGGTTGAAGCGGCATATACCCGCATCGTCGAGGGTTATCCAGAGGTTGCCTTGGGGATCTTCGGTGATGGAATGGGTCAGATTGCTGCTTATAGAATAGGGATTATCCAACGATGATTGATAGGGTTTAAAGGAATATCCATCGTAGCGGTTTAAACCATCGTAAGTGCTAAACCACATGAAGCCACGGTGATCCTGGTGTATGTCTAATACATCGTTTTGCGATAATCCGTCGGTGGAAGTGAGGGAGCGGAAGAGATATTCGTGTGCACCCAGAACCGAGAACTTTACTACAAGCAGTATGATACCAATTATTCGCATAGGTGAATGGGTATTCCACCTTAAGATACAAAATTTCCGGCTTTTTTCGAATGCGAAACTGCTGAATAGGTTGCTACTACGAAACGTGAATTTACAAATGGTTTTCCGAGAATCTCTCCCAGTGTGCCACCGGCCCCTCTGTTAACCGGAACATCGGGTGCAGGGTGAAGTCGGTATGATGGCAAAACTCCCGATAACGTTCCGGGGCACGATGTTCTAGTTTATTCAGCAGGTGATGGTGTTCGTAATTCATCTGTCCACGGCTTACTTCAATAGGCGGTACTTCATTATACACACGGAGTTTGGATGGATCAAAGCGGAACTTTCGCGCGGAAGCTTCGCAATAAACATCGGTCAGGTACCGGTTTATGGCATCCAGGGGCGATTCGTGTTCCCGGAACCGCCACAATTGCGGGTGGTGCCGGTAACCGTTGGTATTTCCTTCCAGCACCTTTCGGGCGAGCAGAGCTTCCCTCCAAAGGGCAACCAGTCCCTTGGTGTCGAGGTATTTCGGATGTATGGACCAAAGACGCATGGGTCAGTGATTTGTTTATTCTGTTCTTACGGCAGAGAACCAGGTTCTCTTGTGTAACCTAAGTCAGCCAATTCTTCTCGCCGGGATGATCGGTACTGAGTCTTTTAGGGCGAAGAAGAAACACCGAAATCAAATACCATTTTTATAAAATACATGGTTTACATGTATAGACAATTGAAAGTCGATTTGGTTGAATGGGGTATTAATTAACCTGTATAAATCAGCATTAAGTGGTGATGTATGTTAGCTTTTTACCGTTCGAATCCCTAAGAATAATGTGGAAATTTATAGCTACCTGCAGGTTCTCTTTTTGTTGAAATGAATTGGAAAGAACAGGCAATCCCAAATGTGGAATGCAAACTATCAACCCGTTATGATGCGATTTAAAGATTTGAAAATTGGGACGAAACTTACCATAGGTTTCGGTTTTGTAGCGTTAGTATTACTGGCGGTTTCGGTTAACCTGATCGTGAAACTCGATATACTGAGCGAGAAGCGAAGAAATCTGATTGAAAGTTACACCATCGCCGATCTGTCCTCCAAGTCGCAGCATGTAATTGCCCGCGAAAAGGAAGTAGCCATGAGTTTACTTTCGGTGGACGACATGAATTCCTTTGCCTCAGGCTGGCAGCAACATGAACAGTATGCTGCCCGGTTCGAAGAGAATATGGAAGTGGTTAAGAAAAGCGTTCTGGATGAAAGTTGGGGCAATGATCATGGCAAGGATAAGGGAATGGTGGCAGAAATTATTCAGAAAACCATAGAGGATTACCAAGAGGTACATCGCTTGTTTGTTGAACTGCAATCCAATAAGGAAACCTACTTCAACGATCCGGAAGCAGACTATTTTGCGTTGATTAATCAGGTGAGCGAACTGGAAACCCAGCTTACCCAGGCTACGGAGGGTGTGCTCTCCGATTTTGATCGTATAGAATCCACGGTGATGCCCATAGTGGAAGACACCCGACAGGCGCTCAACCAGTATTCGGAGCGAACCAAGTATCAAACTTATGTTCTGCTGGGAATTGGACTTATGGCATCGGTACTGCTGGCGTTTTTCATTGTACGTTCGGTTACCATTCCGCTGAAGAAGGCCATAGATGTTGCGTCCCGGATCACTTCAGGAGATGTATCGGTAGCTATTCAGGTTGATCAGCACGACGAAATGGGTTATTTGGTAACTACCTTGAAGAACATGGCGGTGCGGCTTCGCGAAATTGTGGTGCATATTAAGGACAATGCCGATAACATTGCAACCGCAAGCCACGAAATTAAGAATATGTCGGGCCAGATGAGTCAGGGGTCGTTGCAGCAGACCAATTCGGCCGATGAGGTTTCCGGTATCCTGGAACAAATCACGCAAAATATCAAACAGAACACGGATAATGCCCAACAAACCGAAATGATTTCGAGAGATGCGACCAACAGCATGAACCAAGTGATGCAGCAAGCGGATAAAACGGTGGAAGCCAATAAGTACATTGCCGACAGGATATCGGTGATTGAGGATATTGCCTTTCAGACCAATATTCTGGCGTTAAATGCGGCAGTAGAGGCAGCTCGGGCTGGCGAACACGGTAAAGGGTTTGCGGTGGTAGCTGCCGAGGTGCGTAAGCTGGCCGAGCGCAGTAAAAAGGCTGCTGAAGAGATTGTAGGGAAAGCCAAACACAGCCTCGATCTGGCCATGGGTACCGGAGAGGTGATGAAAGCATCGTTGTCGAAATTCGAGAATACCACTGTTCTGGTGCAGGAAATTGCGGCTGCCAGTTGCGAACAGAACAACGGAGCCATTGAGGCGACACGGTCGATGCACGAACTAACCAGCGTTACCCGGCAGAATGCCACGGCCAGTAAGGAGCTGGCTGGCAGTGCCGAATGGTTGTCCGAAATGTCGACTCAGTTACTGAATGCTATTTCGTTCTTTAATACCCAAGGATCGGGAACTTCCATACGGAATACCTCACCCGTTGCCAGGGTAAAAACAAAGGCGAAGGAGGATCCCGTTGTCCGGGTTGCACCGCCTGCCCCTCAGGAAGTGCGAATACGGCTTGAGCAGGAGGAAGCCTTTGAAACTTTCTAGTATCCGGCCGGCTCTATCATGATGCATGTTTTTTAGGTCCGGTAAAGACTACAAATGAACGAGGCTTCCGGGATGGACGGGTTAACCAATAGGCGCAAGGGGTACATGCAGGCCTCATTCCACGATGAAGAGGAGGGTTCTTAGTAGTGATTTTGCACGAAAGCAGATGGGAATGCCACCAAAATGTATACATTTGTAGCGCTTTGGTGGTACGATCCTTATCAGGATCGACCTTAAAATGGGAATCCGGTGCTCTTCGTTGTAAGAAATTCCGGAGCTGTACCCGCAGCTGTGAGTCTGTTATCGTTTCGGTATCCTACGCCATTGCCGGGGAAATATTCCCGGTGAGAAGGCACCGGAATCAGACCAGCCAGAAGACCTGCCAGATCATGTAGCTTGAATTCAAACTTCGGGGTGAAGAGTTTGAAAAGTTTCTGCGGTTTCCGATAGTATAACAGGTTTGTACAAGGGTACTCTGTAAACGGGAGGTAGCGTTGTAGGCAGGTATGTGCCGTATCGTGTTATGCTTGAAAAACAGCTTGCTCTGAGTCCTTTCTTTATAAACCGCATAGAAGCAAGGGCATGAACCCATACGAAACGAAATGTACCAATACGAAACGTACTGATGAAGAATACCAAAGTAATTACCACATGCATTCTACTGGCTTTCCAGGCAGTATTTTTGTTTGGCCAGCCGTATCAGCGGGTGGTTTCGCTGGCGCCTTCAATTACCAAGAACATTTACCAGCTGAATGCACGCCAGAAACTGGTGGGGTGTACGAACTATTGTTTTCCGGCCAGCGAACAAGGGGTTGCTGTTGTGGCATCGCCGGTGGCTGTAAATCTGGAGCAGGTACTGAGCGTTCGTCCCGATTTGGTGATGGTTACCACCATCACCAATCCTGAAACGATTGAAATGCTCCGTAAATTGGGTATTCAGGTAGAAGTTTTTTCGACCCCAAAAAATTTCGACCAAATCTGTGAACAGTATGTGCGTATGGGAAAACTTCTGGGTAAAGAGCAGGAAGCCCTTGTCTATATCGCAGAAGTTACGAAACAGGTCGAAAGTATTCGGGTTGCCAGCAAAAAGTATCCGCGCGAACGGGTGTTTTTTCAAATTGGAGCCGATCCGTTGTTTACCGTTATTCCCAATACGTTTATGAACGATTATATTACCGGCATGAACGGCATCAATATAGCGGCCGGCCAGAGTCGGGGAACCATTACCCGGGAGCGGGTGTTGAGCAGTAACCCCGATCAGATATTCATTGTAACCATGGGTATTCTGGGTGCGGAACAACGCGCAGAGTGGCAGGCTTATAAAGAACTTTCAGCAGTTAAAAAAAACAAACTGTTTATTATCGATTCGGACATGGCCTGTACGCCAACGCCACAAACATTTTTACAGACCTTACAAACCATGCAACAACTGCTGCATCATTAGGCATGAAAACCGGACTTGTACATATCTATACCGGAAACGGCAAAGGAAAAACCACGGCAGCAGTCGGACTCTGTATCCGTGCGCTGGGCTATGGCTGGAAGGTGGGGTTTGTTACTTTCAATAAGAATCCGGAAAAGTATGGCTACAAAGAGCTGGAGATTCTACGGAAACTGGGCACCCATGTAATAAGCCTGACCGATGGGCATCCACACTGCGACCCGGCAGTGGAATGCCAAAAACTGAAACAGGATACTCTTACCGGAATGCACTCTGTTGCCCGGCTGGTTGCAAGCGAATCCTTGCAAATGTTGGTTTTGGATGAAGTGCTGATATCCATTCGCGATGGTTTTCTGGACGAAGGCGAACTGATTCAATTTATCCGTAACAAACCACCCCGTTTGGAGTTAATCCTTACCGGGCGGGGGTGCACCGAAAATCTTGCTAAATTAGCCGACTATCTCAGCAATGTTGAATGTGTGTCGCATCCCTTCAGCAGAGGGATTACCAGCCGGGAAGGCATAGAGTGTTAAAAATGAATTCATGCAAAAGAAACTTTTAGCCCGGTGGGCACTGTACCTGTTAGTAATACTTATCTTACTGGTATTGGCTGCTTTACTTTCACTGGCCGTGGGGGAGATTACTATTCGTTTGTCCGATATTCCTGCTGTATTCCGGGCTAAAGAAGGTATGGAATACGTTATACTGACCAAACTTCGGATACCTCGCATAGTGCTTGCTATTGCCATTGGTGGTTCTTTGAGTCTGGCAGGAACCCTGTTGCAGGGAATTTATCGCAACCCCTTGGTTGAGCCCTATACTATGGGCATATCGGGGGGGGGCGCTTTTGGAGTAGCCATTTGTATCGTGCTGGGACTGCACCTGCGTTGGGGCAGCTACCTGTTGCCTGTTTTTGGTTTTCTGGGAGCACTTGCTACCATTTTTATGGTGTACACGTTGGGAACCCGTAAATCGCGAGGATTGAGCATCAATCGCATGCTGCTCATCGGAGTGATGATCAGTTTTATCGCTTCTTCCGGCATGCTCTTTCTGATGGCCTTGTCGTCTACCGAAAGTTTGCACAGCATTATCTTTTGGACTATGGGCTCTCTCAATGAACCGAATACCGGTTTAATTGGACTGGTCCTGGTTATCTCCATACTGGGATTGCTGGTCAGTTACGGGTATGTGACACCGCTGAATGCGCTCAGGCTTGGCGAAACCAAAGCGCAACACCTGGGGATCAATACCTCTTATACAATCAAAGTGCTTTTTGTAGTAGCCTCGGTAATTACAGGAGTAAGCGTGGCAGTGGCGGGCGTCATTGGTTTTGTAGGCCTGGTTATTCCTCATCTGATGCGTAGAATCGTGGGGACTGATTATCGGATCCTGCTCATCAGTTCATTTTTTGGAGGGGCTGTCTTTATGATGCTGAGCGATCTGTTGGCTCGCACCCTGATAGCACCCAACGAACTGCCAATTGGAGTAATTACTGGTATAGTGGGAGGAGTAATGTTTATTGTGGCCTTAAGTAGTATGTATTCTAAAACCGAAAGCTAGCATGGACTTTTTGCATTTCAACGCAGCCAGTTATGGGTATGGGAAATCTTTTCATCTGCACGAGGTGAGTTTTACACTATCCCGTGGCCGGTTTTCGGGGATAATAGGGCCAAACGGTTCCGGAAAAACAACCTTACTAAAAGGAATTTCAGGCGAATTGCTGGTTGGACGGAATCAGATTTATTTGGATGGTTGCGACATGAGCCGGATGACCGGAAGGGAACGTGCCCGGAAAATTGCCTGTGTTACCCAGTTTGCCGAATCAATAGATGTTACGGTGGAAGAATATGTTCTGATGGGGCGCATTCCATACCGCCGCAAGATGCAGGTTTTCGAGACCAGCGAAGATTTCGAAATTGCCGAAAAGTATATGAAGCTTACCGATGTGTATTCGCTGCGGCATAAAAAATTTTCCAAACTCAGCGGTGGCGAGCAACAACTGGTGAGCATTGCCAAAGCCTTAACCCAGGAACCCGATTTATTACTGCTTGATGAGCCCACTTCGCACCTCGATATTATGCATCAGGTTCAGATGCTGAATTTGATTCAGGAGTTGGTTCAGAAGCTAAATCTTACGGTTCTGATGATTATTCATGATTTGAACCTGGCCAGCGAGTATTGCGATTACCTGGTGTTAATGAGTGAAGGAAGGGTGTTTGACTGTGGCACTCCCATGGAGATTTTGAACTATAAGAACATTGAAGAGGTTTATAAAACGGTGGTAATCACAGAAACCAACCCGCTTTCGAAAAAACCGGCCATATTTTTGGTTTCCGGAAAAGTATTAAACAGTAGGAATGTATAAACATAACACCCCATGAAAGTTTACACCCGTACCGGAGACAAGGGGCTGACCGGTATTTTTGGCGGTATGTCCGCTAAAAAGGACGATATCCGCATCGAATGCAATGGAATTCTGGACGAGGCCAATTCGTTTATTGGTTTGCTGCGCTCCAAGCTGGAACCGGATCACGCCTGGCAAAAAGGGTTGTTCAAAGTGCAAATGGATCTGATGGATATCATGTCGCATGTGGCTACTCATTCGACCTTGCGATCGAAAAATACCGTTAACCGGCCGGAAGATGGTGAAAAATTTTGTGAAGAGTGGATAGATGCCATGCTGGCTGAAATGCCCGAACCGCACGATTGGTTCATACTACCGGGCGGAACCGAAATTTCGGCCTTATGCCATGTAGTTCGCACGGTGCTTCGTACCGCCGAGCGAAGGGCGTTTACCCTTAATCAGCAGGATCCGATGGAACCTTTTATCCTTCGCTACATTAACCGCTTGTCGGATTTGTTTTTTGTGATGGCGCGCTACCAATTGTTTGAGGCCCGTCTTTCTGAAGAAAAAGTCCGCCCGTTTAAAATGAAGCGTTAGTTGCGGTATTCGCAACGGAAAATGAATACCTTTGCCACGATTGGTTTTTTGTCAGGCCATCGTCCGGACAAAATGAAAAGGGAATCCGGTGCTCCTGTTTTCAGGGAAAATCCGGAGCTGTACCCGCAGCTGTAAGTCCAATTTCGATTTTGAATTACCCCGCCACTGTGCAGGTTGAAGGCCAGCATGGGAAGGCATCAAAATCAGGACAAGCCAGAAGACCTGCCAGTTGTTGTATTGCCCTGGCTTTCGGGATAAAGGCGGCGTGATTCCTGTTTCTACTTTCCCTTAAAGGTTGGTGTCTGGTATCCGAAAATATCCTGAAAGATGCAGGAAGCGGGTTGTTAACCCGGTTTTGAATGCGGATATTTTAAAACGAAGATAGCTATGAAACAAATGACTTTTTGGCTGGGAATCCTGTTCTGTTCAGCAGTGCTGGCTGCCGACCCTGAGGAGGCATCCTTCCTCAAAAATGAATACACCGTGCAGATTGATTACAGCGACAGTAAGCAACCCGTAACTCGCAGTTATAGCAGTTCCCGCGATATGTCTGCCCTGGAGGTGCTTATGCATGTGGCCGTTGTGGAAACCCACCCGGTTTCCGATTTCGTTTTCGTAACATCTATTGATCAGGTGGCTGGTGAACGCGGAAAAACAGCCTGGTACTACAAGGTAAATGGTCTACCGGCCAAGTTGTTAGCCATGGATAATATCCTTAGTCCGGGCGATACCCTGCAGTGGGTGTATAAAAAGGATGTATGCTCCATTACGGTGGATGGTAAATGTAAAATGGCAGAATAATTCCGCTAGTTTTAAAGTTGTAAATATCTTAAGAGGCATGAAGAAATTGCGCCCGATTATGTTTGTCGGCACCGGTTCCGATGTGGGTAAATCCATTATCAATGCTGCATTTTGCCGTATCTTTTTACAAGATGGTTACCGACCGGCACCATTTAAGGCTCAAAACATGTCGTTGAACAGTTATGCCACCCCCGATGGTTTGGAAATTGGCCGGGCACAGGCCATGCAGGCTGAAGCATCGGGCATATCCTGCAGGGTTGAAATGAACCCGGTATTGTTAAAACCTACCAGCAATACCCAGTCGCAGGTAGTACTTAACGGAAAACCCATAGGCGTTAAAAGTGCTTCGGAATATTTTATGGATACCGACCGGGATGCATTATTTCATGAGGCGTTTTCTTCGTTTCGGAAACTTGCCGCCGAATACAATCCGGTGGTTGTGGAAGGGGCAGGGAGTATCTCGGAAATCAATCTATGGGAAAAGGATATTACCAATATGCGGGTAGCTCTGGAAGCCCGGGCAGCTACTTACCTGATAGCCGATATCGATCGGGGAGGGGTTTTTGGTAGTGTGTACGGCACCCTCAAATTACTGCCCCAAGAGCAACTGGATCTGATTGAAGGGATCATCATCAATAAATTCCGCGGCGACATCAACCTTTTTACCCGGGGAAGGCAGCAGTTGGAAGAGCTTACCGGGAAACCGGTGATTGGGATTATACCGCACTTCCGCGATATTTATATCGAGCAGGAAGATTCCGTGGTTCTGGAGCAGAACCAGAGGTCGGCGACCTCCGGCAAGATTAATGTTGCGGTTGTGCTATTGCCTCACATGTCGAATTTTACCGATTTTAACAGCCTTCATCATATTCCGGAGGTGCATCTGTACTATACGCATCGGGCCAGGGAGTTGGAAAAAGCCGATATCATTCTGCTTCCGGGCTCAAAGAATACCATTGCCGATTTGGAATTTATCCGCAGTCAGCAGATGGACACGATTATTCAGGAAGCTCACCGGCAGGGGAAACCGGTTTATGGGGTTTGTGGCGGTTATCAGATGATGGGGCAACGCGTATGCGACCCGCACCATGTGGAAGGCGATGTGGATGAAGTGAACGGACTGGGCTTGCTGCCGGTAAGTACAATCCTCACCCGGGAGAAAAAAACCGAGCAGGTTGCATTCCGTTATCTAACCTTCGAAACCCTTTGTTCAGGCTACGAAATACATATGGGGCAGACCGTGTCTCCATACGAGAATCCGCTCTGTACCATGGAAACGGGTTCCGATGGCTATTTCTTAAATGCGAAAACCTGGGGAAGTTACATTCACGGTATTTTTGACAATCCGGTCGTGGTTCAGCATATTCTGGAACAAGTACAGCCGGGTATTCAGGTAGATTTTAATTACAAGGCTTTCAAAGAAAAGGAATTCGACCGGTTAGCAGAGCTGGTAAGAGCTTCGGTGGATATGGAACAGGTGTACTCGACACTCGAAAGGGAAGTCATTATTGAAGACAAAGGGTAAAAGTAAAGGGGCAGAAGGATGAGAAAGGTGCTCTCAGTCTCAGTACCAAGTACTCTGTACTCAGTACTGAGTAATCATAACTAAAAAATAACAACCATCCCCTATTTACCTAATAGTAGAACTCCTTTTTAAAGTTTACCAGGTATAATTTCTCGGTGGCACGGGTAAGGGCAGTGTATAACCAACGCAGGTATTCCATGTCGAGTTGGGCGGTATCCACATATCCCTGATCGACAAATACAGCCTTCCATTGCCCGCCCTGGGATTTATGACCCGTTATCGCATAGGCGTATTTTACCTGTATGGCATTAAAGAATTCGTTATTACGCACTTCCTCGTACTGCTTTTTCCGGATTTTGATGTGAGTATAGTCTTCCAGAACTGCAAAAAAGAACTCCTTACTTTTTTCGGAACTAAGCGCCGGCCCTTCTATACTTAATACGTCCAGCATAAGTTTTACGTCCAATTCCACGTTGTAATCCAAAAGGCGAATCGTACAATCGACAAAGCGATACCCATACAACTCATAGTGTTTGCCTACGCGAAGGATTTCAATAATATCGCCATTGGCAATGAAATCAAGCTTCTCGTCTTCTTTGAGCCAATAATAGTTGTTCTTGACCACCATAAGCAGTTCTCCGGGCACCAGTTCGGCTTCGTGGTAGAGCACCGTTTGTCGGATGCCTTCGTTGTATTTATTGGTTCGTTTGTTGGAACGACTGACCACAATGGTTTCCTCCTTGCCATATTTCGAATAGCAATCCGATAGGGTTTCAATGAGTTCCTCACCACTTAAAGCTATGATATCAGGATAGCTGCCGGTGGTAAACAGAGGTAAAGCAACCTGCTGGTTGTCAATTTCCTGTCGAACATGGGTGGCATTGAACAAAATGCCCGATTCCGTTCTCTGACGGACCACATCGGTAAGATGCGCAGTAAACACCATATCGGAATGCAAGCGGAAGGAGGCTGCTTCCAAGGCAGGACTTTCCGGAAGACCCACCGGAGGAAGCTGTGCGGTATCGCCTACCAAAATGAGCTTACAGCCCCGGCCGTTGTACACGTATTCGAGTAAATCATCCAGCAGGCAGCCCGACCCGAAAATTGAGTTGGATTGCTTTTGGTTCGATATCATTGAAGCCTCATCCACAATAAAAATAGTTCGGGCATGCAGGTTACGATCCAGATCAAAGCCGGCCATTCCATCGCGTAACGATTTTTGGCGATAAATTTTTTTATGGATCGTGTACGCGGAGCGCCCCGTATAATGCGAAAGTACTTTAGCCGCTCTCCCGGTGGGTGCCAGCAATACCGAACGAACCTTTATATCGTTAAGCATTTCTACATAAGCACTTAAAATGGTTGTTTTGCCCGTCCCGGCATATCCGGTAACCAGTAAGATGGCATCCTCGTGCTCGCTGGTGGTAAATTCGCCCAGTTTTGCTATTAACTGATCCTGCGAGGGAGTCACCTCATCCTTCATTTTTCCCTTGATAACCGAAGCAATATGTTTTGCCAGCATTCGTACATCTATTGGTGCTTTTCGGCATCTAATCTAATTTTTTTTTATAAATTCGCACCATCTCATAAAGCTAGTACTCATACAAAAATCTAAACTATGTTTTTATATACCGTAATTATTCTCATTGCTGCAATTGTGCTTGGTGCACTCACCATAATACTGGTGAATAAAAAACCCGCGTTACGCAAGTTATTCCAAACATTTTTTGCCTTACTGGCCATAGCACTAGCTGCTTTTATGGTGTTTCGTATAATGCAACCCATTCAGTTCGAAAAGGAACGGAAGCTGCGCGAGGATACCGCTATCGAAAAACTTAAGCAAATACGTACTGTTCAGGACGCCTTTAAAGATAAATATGGAAAATACACCGGCAGTTTCGATACGCTTTTTGCATTTGTGAACAACGATTCATTTGAAATCCCAAGTCTTACTCTGGTAAAAGAATGGAACCAGGATGAGGTAACCAAGGAAGATGCGTTGAAACTGGGAATCCTTGTACGTTCCATTAGCAAGAGAAGTGTAAAAGACTCGCTGTTTGCTCCCGATGCGGTAGTGGAGGATTTGAAATACATCCCATTTACCAATAAGGAACATGTTTTTGAGATGGGCGCTGGCGAAATTGAGACCGGATCAAAAGTTAAGGTTAAAGTTTTTGAGGCCTATGCCCTGTACGATATTCTATTCAATGGTATGAATCGTCAGGAAGTGATAAACTACAAGGACAGTCGCTATAAAATCATTGAGTTTGATGGAGTAAAAGTGGGTTCGCTCACCGAAGCGAATAACAATGCCGGTAACTGGGAGAAATAAGCATTGTGATGATATGCATGATATCAGCCTGATTGATCCCGCTTTAAAAAATTACCATAACGAAACGATGCTATCCATCCAGCTGCGGCTGGATGGATTTTCTTTTGCGATATATTCCTTAAAGGATCAACAGCTGAGAGCATTCCGTCATTACCCGTTCACGAATATTGTCCTTCAGGAAGATCTGTTGAATGCGGCCAGTCATGTACTTCATCAGGACGACTTGCTTCGGCTCCCGCAACAAAAGGTGAAGGCGATATTTGCCCATAATAAATCAACCTTACTGCCCAGTTCCTTTGTGCAACCCGAAAATCTGAAGCAAATCCTGGAATTTAATCAGCCTATCGATGAACTGGATGAGATACACACCAATGAACTGTTGGAATATTCAACCCATCTGGTATTTACCCTGCCAACTTATTATGGGAGTCTGCTAACCGAAAAGTTCAACGGAACCCGGTTTTACAATCAGGCAACTCCTTTGCTGACCCGGCTCAAAGAACAGCGGTCAGATAATGGGCAAGCGGCTATTACGATACAGCTTAATCGCGATTTTTTTGATTTAATGGTGGTGGATCAGGGTTCTTTGCGCCTGTACAATACGTACCTCTATAAGGACGTAAACGATTTATTGTACTTTATCTTATATGTGTGTAAGCAATTGGATATTGACTCCAAGTTGGCACGTTTTGCACTTTGCGGACACAGTTCCCGGGATAGCCGTTTACAGTTAGAGTTGCTGCGTTTTTTGCCCAGATTGGAAATTCTAAATGCCGAAGCAAGGTGTGCGTCCCATAAAATGGACAAACTGGACAAATCCCGGTTCTATTCACTACTAAACCTGATTCATTGCGCATAATAAGCGGAAAATACAAAGGACGTCAGATTCCGGTGCGGAAGGGATTTCCCTCGCGCCCAACTACCGATTTCGCCAAAGAAAATCTATTCAACATTCTGCAAAATAATTTCGATTTCGAACAGTTGCAGGTTCTTGATCTTTTCTCGGGAACCGGGAGTATGAGCTATGAGTTTGCATCGCGGGGAGCCCGGGT
>QKEH01000169.1 GCA_003252385.1 Bacteroidota bacterium
AATGATTATCCTGCAATCGCTTACCCGGCTCCGACAAATTGCCAACCACCCGGGAATGATTGACGAGGAATACTTTGCCGGATCGGGTAAGTACAACGAAATAATCCATAAGCTGCGCAACCTGCGGCAGGAACATCACAAGGTGCTTATATTCAGTTCGTTCGTAAAACACCTCGACCTGGTTGCGCGGTATCTTAAGGAGGAAACTATGAGCTACGCCCTGCTAACCGGCGAAACCCGAAACCGCGAAGAGGTTATCCGAAAGTTCCAGGAAGATCAGGACTGCTCCTACTTTCTGATCTCGCTCAAAGCCGGAGGGGTTGGCCTTAACCTGACTGCCGCCGATTATGTTTTTATTCTCGATCCTTGGTGGAATCCGGCTGCCGAAATGCAGGCCATCAGCCGGGCCCACCGTATTGGACAGTCTAAGCACGTATTTGTATACCGTTTTATTTCGCGCAATACGCTGGAAGAAAAAATACTCAAACTGCAGGCAAAAAAATCGGATCTGGCCGATGCCTTTATAAATAACAGTCTCAAAAACATCAGCCAGGAACAGGTAATGGAACTTTTTGAATAATCGGCTACGGCCCCCAACTTAAAACTATGAACGTCTCCGGAAAATCGCAACAAACCATCTGGTCAGACCCTCTGAATCCACGAGTGGTACATTCCATCGATCAGCGCTTACTACCCTTTGAACTGGTAACAGAACAGTTCTGCACGGTGGATGAGGTAGCTGTGGCCATACGCGACATGCACCTTCGGGGAGCCCCCTTGATTGGGGTAGCTGCGGCATTTGGACTATATCTGGCAGCTGCTGAAAACCAAGGTAAACCCAACTTCACCTCATCACTTAAAGAAGCATCGGAAAAATTACTGGCCACACGACCCACCGCCGTGAACTTACATAGTGCCGTGGAACGGCTTATGCAGGCTATAGATGGCATTACCCATGAACACAACATTACCAACACCTTACTTGCCGAAGCTGAAAAGTTACGAGCCGAGGAAATAGACAACTGTTACCAGATAGGGCTTCACGGTCTCCGGATTATCGAAAAAATATGCCAGGAAAAAGGAAGCAACCGGATCAACATACTCACCCACTGCAATGCAGGCTGGCTGGCCTGTGTTGACTACGGAACGGCCACAGCACCCATCTATCTGGCACACGACAAAGGCATTGAGGTGCACGTATGGGTCGACGAAACCCGTCCGCGCAACCAGGGTGCACGATGGGCCAGCACGGTGTGCCCCATACGCTAATTGCCGACAACACCGGAGGTCACCTGATGCAACATGGCCTGGTGGACCTGGTTATTGTGGGCAGCGACCGTACCACACGCACCGGCGATGTAGCCAACAAAATTGGCACCTACCTGAAGGCCTTGGCAGCCAAGGATAATGGCATCCCTTTTTATGCGGCGCTGCCATCAACCACCATTGATTGGAACCTGACTAACGGGGTACAGGGAATTCCCATCGAAACCCGCGACGAAAATGAAGTGCGCTTTATTGAAGGCATGCATGACACTACCCTAACGGAGGTGCGTATTTGTCCGGAAAACACTTCTGCTGTGAATTATGGTTTCGATGTTACACCGGCGCGTCTGGTAACCGGCATCATTACCGAAAAAGGCGTTTGCCCGGCTTCGGAGGAAGGGCTGAAACAGCTATTTCCGGGGAGGTAGGAGAGTATTTTGTACAGGGTACTGAGTACTCAGTACCCTGTACGCACCTAATACTGTTCCTTCTCGTTTGGGAAATCGCGGCTTTTCACATCTTCAATGTAACTGGTTACGGCTCCGTGTATTTCCTGATTCAGATTGTGATACCGACGTAAAAAGCGCGGAGAAAATTCCTGGGTGATGCCCAGCATGTCGTGCAGTACCAAAACCTGTCCATCGACACCACCGCCGGCGCCAATTCCGATAAGAGGAATGCGCAGTGAGCTGGTCACTTCTTCGGCCAGTTTTGCGGGGATTTTCTCCAGAACAATGCCAAACACCCCGGTCTTTTCGAGAAGGTGAGCATCTTCTACCAGTTTCTTGGCTTCCTCTTCCTGCTGTGCCCGTACCACATAGGTTCCAAATTTATGAATTGATTGCGGCGTAAGTCCCAAATGCCCCATCACCGGTATTCCGGCCGACAATATACGCGAAATGGATTCCTGGATCTCGCGTCCACCTTCCATCTTCACGGCATGAGCACCCGTCTCCTTCATAATGCGTATTGCTGATTTCAGCGCCTGCAGCGAATCTCCCTGATAGGAGCCAAAAGGCAAGTCAACGACTACCAATGCACGCTTAACTGCCCGAACCACCCCACTGGCCATATAGATCATTTCCTCCAAGGTAATGGGCACGGTAGTTTCGTGGCCGGCCATAACGTTCGACGCCGAATCGCCCACCAAAATAATATCAATGCCGGCAGCATCTATAATTCGCGCCATGGAATAATCGTAGGCGGTAAGCATCGCAATTTTTTCGCCGCGGTATTTCATTTCGCTTAATACATGGGTGGTTACCCGTTTTGCTTTTAGATGAGTCGACATAATCTTTCGGTATTAAGTAACGAACCATTTGGAAGAACAAAGTTGACAATTAATTCGGAAATCTGACACTGATCCGCCTATTTTTCCTGTCTGACCGGACATGCTGTGCCGTTTTGTCACGAAACTAACGGAATCGCAAACTCCCAGGAGGAAATCTGGCACAAATCACTGCAATTCGACAAATGGCACAATGATTGAAAATGCCAAATCGTATTAAAGAGTATTAAAAAGAATTAATAACATAAAAACATAGTAAAATGGGTAAAATAATTGGAATTGACTTAGGAACCACCAACAGTTGCGTTTCAGTTATGGAAGGTAACGAGCCGGTTGTTATTCCAAACAGCGAAGGAAAACGTACCACTCCATCGGTAGTTGCATTTGTTGAAGGTGGCGAGCGAAAAGTTGGTGATCCTGCAAAACGTCAGGCCATTACCAATCCAATGAAAACAATCGCATCGATCAAGCGTTTCATGGGAGAATCCTACGATAACGTTCAAAAAGAAATTGCACGGGTGCCATTTAAAGTAGTGCGTGGCGACAACAACACCCCCCGGGTGGCCATCGACGACCGCAAATACACGCCACAGGAAATTTCGGCGATGACGCTTCAGAAAATGAAGAAAACAGCTGAAGAGGGCCAGGAAGTTACCGAGGCGGTAATCACCGTTCCGGCCTACTTTAACGATGCGCAGCGCCAGGCTACCAAAGAGGCAGGCGAAATTGCTGGTTTGGTAGTTAAACGGATCATCAACGAGCCCACAGCCGCCTCACTGGCTTATGGACTGGATAAAAAACACCACGATATGAAGATCGCTGTATTCGACCTGGGTGGTGGTACTTTTGATATCTCTATCTTGGAACTGGGCGACGGTGTGTTCGAAGTTAAATCAACCAACGGCGATACCCACTTGGGAGGCGATGATTTTGACCAGGTAATTATAGACTGGCTGGCCGGTGAATTCCAGAAAGAAGAAGGCATCGACCTAAAAAAGGATCCTATGGCACTGCAACGCCTAAAGGAAGCGGCCGAGAAAGCAAAAATTGAGCTTTCCAGCTCCACCCAAACCGAAATCAACCTGCCCTATATTATGCCGGTGGATGGTATTCCAAAACACCTGGTAAAATCACTTTCGCGCGCCCAGTTCGAACAACTGGCCGACAAGTATATTCAAGCCACGGTTGAGCCTTGCCGAAAAGCGCTTAAAGATGCCGGTATGACCGCAGCGGATATTGATGAGGTGATCCTCGTGGGTGGGTCTACCCGTATTCCCGCCATCCAGGAGATTGTAGAAAAATTCTTTGGCAAAAAACCATCGAAAGGAGTTAACCCCGACGAGGTAGTGGCTATTGGCGCCGCCATTCAGGGTGGTGTACTTACCGGAGAGGTAAAGGACGTTCTACTGCTCGACGTAACCCCGTTGTCGCTG
>QKEH01000010.1 GCA_003252385.1 Bacteroidota bacterium
CAGCTTAGCAACTGACAATGCAATTAATATTTACAACAATAAAAGATTACATATATCTTTAGGGTTCAAAACACCCAATACGGTCTTTAAAAATATAGCTTAATTTGAATATTAACTTGTAGCCATATTTTAGGATAAGACATATTGTTTTAAAATATTGTTATTATGGAAAAAAATGTATCACTTTTTATCTTGTTTTTGGCACTAAAAGGTATTTTGTTCTCGCAATCCTATAACAATCCTGAAAGCATAGTGTATGACAAGGCGTATAAACGATATTTAATTTCAAATAAAGGAGGGAATACCATAGTGCAATTAGATTCTGAAAATACACTTGAAAATTTTGTAAGTAGTGGTTTAGATTCCCCCAAAGGACTGTTAATTGTGGGTGACACGCTTATTTCAGTTAACAACACTTCCATAAAAGGATTTAGGTTATCTGATGCAAACCCAATCATGAATATTCCCATCTCAGGTTCAATTTTTATGAATGATGTTGCATATAACGGCAAAGGCACTTTGTATCTGTCAGATTCTGAAAAGGATGTAATATACAGACTTAAAATAACGGACAGAACGTATTCTACTTTAATAAGTTCGGGAATTAACCCCAACGGTTTATTCTATGATGAAAAAACTAATTCGCTCTTGATATGTAGTTCTGGAGAAAATGCAAAAATCCAATCCTATAACTTTTCGGATTCAACTTTAGAAACTAGAGTAATCACAAAGTTCTCCAATCTAGATGGTCTGGCAAAAGATAATTGTGGGAATATTTATGTTTCATCGTGGGGGGAAGGTGCCGTGTATGTTTTTGATTCTTTGTTATTAAAGCCTCCAACAGTAGTGTCAATTGGGCATAACGGTCCGGCAGATATTTCAATAAATCCAGATGAACAAATTTTGGCTGTTCCAAATTTTAATTCAAATAGTATCAGTTTATTAAGATTGGGAGCACAACCTGCTGTGCAAATGAATTACATCACGCCAATAAATAACAGCATTGATTTGGATGATTCTTTGAAAATGGACTGGGAAGATGTTTCCTATGTAACCGGGTATGAACTGCAATACAGCACGGACAGTACTTTTACTAATCTGGTGGTTAGTATTCAAACCATAAATTCAGAAACGGTTATAAATGGGTTGGCGTCAAATACAAAATATTTTTGGAGGGTTAGAACCCTTGGAGGAAATTACAAAAGTATTTTCAGTGATCCCTGGAATTTTACTGTCACTGAACACCAAGTATTTTAGCATTTCCTGTGAAAATGAATATAAAATTCATCCTAATCCGGTATCAGAGAATATTAATAACGAGAGCCTGAATTACTCAAAAATTCTGTATTAACGGGACTCCAGCCGGCGTATGCTGTTTAGTTTGTGGGTGTAGTCGTTCCACTCGGAACTGAAAATACCCTGCTCATCCAATGTATCGATGCGTACCGATTTAGACGCATGGATAATTTGCCCGTTGCCCATATATAAGCCTACATGGGTAATTTTGTGGGAGTCGTTATGGAAAAAACAAAGATCGCCACGCTCAGCGACCTCCACAGTTGGGACAGTCCTTCCGTGGTTAATCTGTGCACTGGCATCGCGGGGCAGGGAAATACCACAGGCTTTGTGTACGATCTGGGTCAAACCCGAACAATCAATGCCCATAATGGTGCGTCCTCCCCACAGGTAGGGAGCGTGCATAAATTGAAGAGCCAAGGTAACCGGATCCTTTTCGGACAGTGGGAGCTGTTCTATCCTGTAGATTCTGTCCATCATGCGGAACGTTCCTTCCTGAAACGCACTGGCGGGCAATTCCGATCCGCAGGGAATGCTGAAGTAGTATCCGTTGTAAAAAACAGGCTGCAATGGGGTACATACAATTACTTCCTGTTTTTCACCTTCTAATCCGGCAAATAAACTCACCGACCGGTTTTCCACCCATCCGGAATAATCGTCGAAAGTGGTTCGAATTAAACTCCACTCGCCGTTGGTTTGGGTAACAGAAGCCGTTTCGCCAAACAAAAGCTGACTCACCTGTTCCGATCGGTGAGCGGGCTCGCTACGCATGGGAATATAGGGATGCAGACTGATGATCCGTTGCATGTTTGCAGTTTTTTTTAAAAGTACTACTTGCTCCGGGCCCACCCTAAACTTTTTCCTAAAAATGCTGTTAATAACAGCAAATCCCCTTTTCAACCACTCCCTGCAGGTGGGAGTTGTGTTCGGATACCTTATCGGGCTTTTCCGGTATTCTGCATCAACCACTTCAATCGAATTTGTATATTTGTTTTTTAGCATACTCTATCTCGAATACGAATTCGGATTTAAGCACTACGCCATGGCATCAGTTTTTGAAAGAATACGCTCCAATACCAATTTTATAGGCACCGGTTTACTGTTTGTACTGGCCTTTGTTTTAATTGCCTATATGATACCCCGCGAGCGTAAGTTTACCTACGAGTTTCAGGACGGTCGCCCATGGAGGGAAGAAAACCTCACCGCACCCTTCAATTTTGCCATTCTGAAAACCGATGCCGAATACAAAGCAGAAAAGGAACTGGCGCTTCAGGAGGTGAAGCCATTTTATAATTTCAATGCCAATGCTTTTTCGGTACAGCTCAAAGCGTATAAAGAGTCCTTTAGTAAGGAGTGGATGGAGTATTCCGTAAAAACATTCAATGTATCTGCCCAGGACTATTTAAAATCCGACAAATTCCAAAAGCATCGCGACCTGCAGCGCTACTTCGATGCTTTTCTTTTTTCGTTGCTGGAGAAAATTAATTACCAGGGCATTGTTGAGGTAAGAGATCAACAGCAGGATACCCTGATCAACCAGGAAATTGTTCTTTTACGGGGTAATATTGCCGAAATAAAGCATCTTAACGAGTTTTTCACCCTGAAATCGGCCTATCAGCATCTGAGCAGCGAAATGGAGCAGGAGCTGAGGAAGAACCAGAGCAAGCTGTTGGTAAAGTACCGCGACTTTTTGGCGAATTTCTCCATCGAAACGTACCTGACCCCCAATATTTTTTACGATCAGCAAGCGTCGGATCGCGAACGCGAAACCGTGTTGAACGGCATTTCCATGAAAAAGGGCATGATTCAACATGGCGAGCTCATTGTGGAGAAGGGAGAAATTATCAACCCGGAAATTTATCAAATACTTTACTCGCTCAAAGTGGCTTACAGCGACAATCAGCGAAACGTGAATACCCTGTTGGTATTGGTGGGTAAACTGATATTTGTGCTGTTCTCCCTGGCTTTGATTTACGTTTTTCTGTATAATTTCCGCCGGGAACTCCTGCGCGATGTGCTCAAAACCACCTTCATCCTTTTTATGGTGGTACTTATGGTATTTATTGCCAGTACCACGGCCCGGCTCGACAAGATCAGTTTTTATGTAATCCCCTTTGCCATACTGCCTATTATACTTCGCACGTTCTTTGACGAGCGCGTGGCGGTGTTTGTACATGTGCTTACCACGGTCGTTTTGGGGTTGATAGCACCCAACGGATACGAATTTGTGGTGTTAAACATCATAGCCGGTATCGTGGCTATTTTCAGCCTTACCAATTTGTATCACCGTTCGCGTTTCTTTATTTCGGCTCTGCTGGTGGGTATGACTTACGTATCCACCTACCTGGGCATCCATTTAATTCACGAAGGGGGCTTAACGAACCTAAAGATGGACTATTTCGGTTATTTTGGCCTGAACTCCATTTTTATTCTGATTTCCTTTCTGCTGATTTATATTTTCGAAAAAGTGTTTGGCTTTCTTTCCGATACCTCTCTTATTGAACTTTCCGATACCAATCAACCCTTGTTAAGGAAACTGGCCGAAATTGCCCCAGGGACCTTTCAGCATTCGATGCAGGTAGCCAGCCTTTCGGAAGAAGCCGCCTACAAGTTGGGAGGGAGTCCTTTGCTCGTTCGCACCGGAGCCCTGTACCACGATATCGGTAAAATGTACGATCCGATATTCTTTATTGAAAATCAGGCCAGTGGGATCAATCCACACGACAACCTGGAATTTGAGGAGAGCGCACGAGTTATTATCGATCATGTTCAGAAAGGGGTTGCCCTGGCCAAAAAGAACGGCCTGCCCGAGCAGATCATCGATTTTATTCGCACGCACCATGGCAATTCCACTGTTCAGTATTTCTATCGGAGTTACATTAAGAGGTATCCGGAGAAAGAGGTAGATGTGCGGAATTTTTCCTATCCCGGGCCCAAGCCTTTTACCAAGGAACAAACCATTCTGATGATGGCCGATTCGGTAGAAGCCGCTTCGCGCAGCCTGAAGGAATACAGTTGGGAATCCATTTCGAAACTGGTTGAAGATATCATTAATGCCCAATTAAAAGAGGGCCAGTTCGATGAAGCACCGGTAACCTTTAAGGAAATTGCCACTGTAAAAGCCTTATTTAAAAACCGGCTCAAGAACATTTATCATGCCCGTATTTCCTATCCGGCGCGGGAAGAAAGTGCTTAGAAGCGCAAATCGATTATCTCCGTTCCGGGATGTTTCTTTGGATCGAAGGTAAACTGGGAGTCGGAAACCGTTTCGTTGTAACGTGGATTGCGAATAATGGCCTTATAATCGACTCCGTTCTTTCCTATAGCAGATATTTGGTATATGGCGTCGCTGTCGCGATGAATAAAGAGTTTAAAACGTGAATACGGTTGTTCCAGATTGTTCGGGAACAAATCGATTTCGTACATCCAGCCGGCGTCCAGTTTGGTTTCCCCTGCGAGGCGATATTTAAAATCGTTGTTGTAGAAATCAAAAAGCATGGTAGGATTTTCGACAAAATCGGTACTCTCCTTATTGGGTTTCGAAACCGAAGCTTCGTTCACATCTTCCATCCAGCTCCATAGTTCCATGCCATTATAATACACCTTGTTCCCCGGAGTTTCCATATAGTATTTGTCGCCTTTAATAATCAGTTTTCCCTTGCTTTTACTGTTGATGTTATCGCGGCGGTTGTCAATAACCAGTTCAAAATCCACCTGAATGGTAGTGTATGCTTTGTTCTTTTGGGAAACACGGTCCAAAATTTCTTTGGCAGCCGGATCTTGCTGGGAAAAACCAATCACGGTGCTTATCCAGAAGAGAATATGAATAGGAAGAAGTTTTTTCATCGGTCAATTGTTTTTAATCAGGTAACTCAGCATCCCGGGTAACAGGGGTGCATTTTGTATATTGTTAGCATTGCACTAGTCACGAAGGCTGTTCAAATATTGTTCCACAGAATATTCGTCGGGGTAAAGCACCTGACGGGCCTTGCTGCCTTCGAAAGGGCCTACAATGCCGGCCGCTTCCAACTGATCCATAATCCGGCCTGCACGGTTGTAGCCTATCGAGAACTTACGCTGAATGAGAGATGTAGAGCCTTGTTGATGGGCTGCCACCAAACGAGCCGCATCGTCGAAGAGGCCGTCGCGCTTGGACAGGTCTACATCCAGGGCACTGTCAGCTGAGTTTTCGTCGAGATATTCCGGCAGGTAGAATGCCGTTGGGTAGGCACGTTGATCGCCAATGTGTTGAGTGATTTTTTCCAGTTCGGGAATATCAATAAAAGCACACTGTAAACGAATCAGGTCGCTGCCCGGGGCAAAAAGTAAGTCGCCCCGCCCAATTAGCTGGTTGGCTCCCGGTTGATCCAGTATGGTGCGCGAATCGATCATGGAAGTCACCCGGAAAGCGATGCGTGCCGGGAAGTTGGCCTTAATTACCCCGGTAATAATGTTAGTGGTAGGCCGCTGGGTAGCAATTACCAGGTGAATGCCGATGGCACGTGCAAGCTGGGCCAAACGGGCAATGGGCGTTTCAACTTCACGTCCGGCGGTCATTATTAAATCGGCAAACTCATCAATAATCACTACAATGTACGGCAGGTACCGGTGTCCTTTCTCGGGATTCAACGATCGTTTTATAAACTTGTGGTTGTACTCCTTAATATTGCGTACTTCGGCTGCCTTTAATAAATCGTAGCGCTGATCCATCTCCACACACAACGAATTCAGGGTGTAGATCACTTTCTGGGTATCGGTAATGATGGCTTCTCCAGAGTCCGGAATTTTTGCCAAGTAATGCTTTTCGATACGCGAATAAAGTGTAAGTTCCACCTTTTTCGGGTCAATCAACACAAATTTAAGCTGGGAGGGATGCTTTTTATAAAGCATGGAGGCAATAATGGCATTCAAACCAACCGACTTACCCTGGCCGGTGGCACCAGCCACCAGAAGGTGAGGCATCTTGGCCAGGTCGAATACATAGGTTTCGTTCGAAATGGTTTTGCCAAGTGCAATGGCCAGATCGGCTTTCGATTCCTGAAATTTTTTAGAGGCAATCAGCGACCGCATGGACACCGTTTCGGGGGTTTGATTGGGTACCTCAATACCAATGGTTCCCCGGCCGGGGATGGGCGCAATTATTCGTATGCCTAAGGCCGAAAGGCTCAGTGCAATGTCGTCTTCGAGGTTCTTGATCTTGGAAATCCGAACGCCCGGGGCAGGCACAATTTCGTATAGGGTAACCGTAGGGCCAATCGTAGCTTTTATTTTATCAATCTGAATTTTGTAATGGCCCAGTGTTTCTACAATCTTGTTTTTATTGCTTACCAATTCTTCATTGGTAACCTGCGTGTTGCCACTGTCGTGTTTCTCCAAAAGGTCGATGGGGGGCAGTTGAAAATCGGAAAGATCGAGTTTTGGGTCGTAATCCTCCAGTGGCAGATGCCGGTGCGTTTCACCCAGTTCTTCCGATGGGCGCAGGGGTGCTACGGAAAGATCCACCGGATCGTCTTCATCCACAAAGGGAGATTCCTGGCTTTCGTTTGGCGAAGCAAGGCTGCGTACGCTAAAAACTTCGGTCGCGGTTGTCATGTCCGACATCTTCTCCTGCTGTGGAAATTCGGTTTCGAATACCAGGTCGCTGTCTTCCTCGGTTATCGTATTCTCAGTTCCCGGCAGGGGTTGATCCACAGTATCCTTACTTTCCGAATCATCGGTGAGTGCTGCCTGTTCATCGGATTTGGTAACGGTATGAAAAAAAGGCAGATGATTGGACAGGTAATTTTTGGTCCACTGCAGACTTTTTTCCGAGGTGTAGAACATCCAACCCGAAATAGCAATAAGCAGCAACAGAAAAGTGCCAATCTTTCCCAGTAAACTTACCAGCAACAGGCTGGTATAATGGCCGTGACGTCCGCCGGGGCCACTGCCCAGATAATCGCTGGAGCCTGCAATAAAGCCAAAAAGAATCGAAGTCAAAATGATAGCTACCAGAGTAGTAATCATGGTTTTTCCAAACGGAAGCAATCGTATACCCAATATACGCAGCCCCCAAAGTGCCAGTAAAAAAGGCAAAGCAAAGGATGGAATACCAAACCAACGGTTAATGGTGAGGTTTGCCAGACTGGCACCCGTTTTACCCGCCCAGTTTTCGACCAGAATATCGGGGTTATGCCAGGCTTGCGACCAGGTAAAACTTTGATCCACTTTCCAGGTAAACAGGTACGACATCTGCGAAACCAACAGAAGAAAAGAAAAAACTATAAGTAGAAGGGAAAACAGTATTTTCAGGCGCTCATCCCTTAAAAAACTCCCGGTTTTCTTGTTGGAACCGGCATTTTTTGCACTCCCTTTTTTCGCTGCGTTCTTGGCCATACTCAAAATCTGATACACGGAATTTTCCGCGATAAAGGTAACAAGCCCTAAAATACAAACAGAAAAGTTTGGGAAATAGTATTCAACAAAACCAAGGGGTCTTTCTGCTCAGATTTAGAAACCAGGATCGGGTTCCATTTTAATTGCGCACCGGCTAACCCACATTATTCATAGGCTGATGAATAGCGATGATTTGACGCAGTGTTTTAGCTCATGAGAACATCCGATATCATTTTTCATCAAAAGCAGGTACGAAGAGTCAAATTACCGGGCAATTATTGGCATGGATACAACTGCCCACCGATGCATTTTGTATTTTTTTTACGTCAAGGCATACCTATCCCATAGGGGATTGTGCATCCGCCTTATTGGAGCAAAAGTTCCCGGAGTAATTCCTGGTG
>QKEH01000134.1 GCA_003252385.1 Bacteroidota bacterium
ATACCCTGAAGGCCATTTTACTTCAAGTAGGTATTTTGTGCAATTCTCCTCATTGCTAAAAATCTTTTCAAATTCCATTTGGTCTCTCGGATACTCCATGAACACAAAGATACAACTTAGTGGCAAGATGTAAATACCCTAGTAGCATTATTCCACGCATAAAGTTAGTCATAATTTGACAGGAAAGTACCACGCAATCTGCCACTACTCATACGTGTGCCAAGAAGCTGTACCTCGGCAATACACAAAGTACTGCAAGCTTTACTCAAGATGGTGGAACGGACCCACCGGAGTTGTCTTACAGGAGAGGGCTTCAAACCATCTAAAGATGCTGTAGTAAAGAGCTATGGTATTGAGCGTTTAGGAAAAGTATGGTCCAAGAGGCGATACAGGTAAGTATAAAGGAGATGAACGAAAGTGAACCTTCGATGAATTACTATACAATTTGCCCTTATGCATTCATTTGCTATTCGCCGCAATTCCTGATGTGCCTGATATATTGACTTTAAAGTCGAATATTCTTAGTTTGAAATAAATCTCCGCGTGATTATCCGCCGTAGCCATACCTTGCATTTTGAGTGTATGGAAACACCCTATCAAGAGGCTTTGTCCAATATGGATCAGGCTTTTGAGGAGGTACTTGCTTTAATCTCCCATAAAAATTTGAAGGAACTCCATGGTACGGGCCATAAGTTTTGGGCGCCGGGGGGCATTATTCGCCCAACAGACATAATTATTCATTTTTTTTATCTAAATTTAAATGAACCGGGAAGGCTTTTTGCTGAAGGCAATTGTTAATTATTTCGATTGACACGTTTGGGTGCATGATGTAAATTGCACATAAATCCAACAGTTTAGCAACAAGCCCGAAAAAAACAACATCATGAATCTGGAACTTTGGGAAGGAAAGTCCATATTGATAGTGGAGGATGACGAAATCAGCTTAGAGTTTCTAAAAGAGTTATTCGAACCCTATCATATTTCTATTTTGTCGGCCTACAACGGAAAGGACGCATTGGAACTGTGCAAAAGTGCGCCGCAAATTTCACTGGTTCTCATGGACGTACAGTTGCCCATTATGAACGGCAAGGATGCTATGAAGGAAATTAAAAAAGTGCGGCCCGACTTGCCCATTATTGCTCAAACAGCATTTGCCATGTCGGGGGATAAAGAACGTTACTTGCGCGAAGGGTTTGACAGCTATATTTCCAAACCTATCAATGTACAGGAACTCATTTCCATTATGGAGGGTTTTCTGGCGTAACACCGTGGTATGGATTCTTTCCTTTCGATTTTCCTGAAATCTTGCTAGCTTTGAGTAGTATCACTTTTTAACTGATTGTTATGGATAAAAAACGAATTCTTATCGGAGGTACTGTCCTTCTTTTATTGACCTTGGGATGTAACTCGGGGGGAAGGAAAGATCAGGTCATTGAATTTGACAGTGTGGGGTTGTCCGAGAAAAACATCCCCCTCAACCCGCTGGATACCTTGGGAGAAGGCCTGCCCATATTTTATAACATGTATTTGTCCGTTGAGCTTTCGTCGCTCTTTGAAACGGCCGGTGCGGTGTTCGATGCAGATTTGATGAACAGTGTGGGCAAGACCTCGGAGTATCTGACCAGTTCGCAACAAGCTATTAACCTGGGAGTTTACGCGGTCGATTTAAGTTATGCGCGTGTATTTGACCAGGTTGAAGTGGCCGGCAAGTATTTTAACGCCATGAAGCAGATGTCTCAGGAACTGGGAATTCCGGCCGATTATTTCGAAAATACCGTAAAACGCTTTGAGCGGAATTTTACCAATAAAGATTCAATCATATATCTGGCCAATGAGGTATATATGTCAACCGAAAGCTATCTGCAGGAAAACGAGAGGTATACCACTGCCGCGCTGATTATTCTTGGAGGCTGGGTGGAAGCTATTAACATTGCCACTCAGGTTGCTGTTGAGAGTAAGGATTTACTGATTATTGAACGGCTGGTAGAGCAAAAGTATTCCCTGAACAACCTGGTTATTATGCTGTCGGAACATATGGACAATGAAGTGGTGAAAGGTTACATGCCTAAAATTGATCGCATAAAGGGCGAATTCAACAAAATAAACATTGCCTTCGATTTGGATGCAGCCCCCAATAGCGCTAAGGGAAAAGCTCTGGTGCAGGACGCTATCACCCAACTCCACGGATTGCAATCCCAGATTGGAGAACTTCGAAACGAAATAATTCATTAAACGAAACAGGGCCCGATCGAATACGGGCCCTTTTAATATAACCAGTTGATAACCTTATGGCGTGGTTTTAAGAGAAAATTACTAACTTAAAGCACCCATTGGGTACATAGCTACCATTGACCTTTTTTCATGGATAAAGATCTTCTGTTCATACAAACTATCCTTTCGGATGAGATGATCTCTCAGGGATTTCCTTTGGTGTATAAAGGAGCACTGACACACGACACCATGAAATTCTTCACCAAGATGGCTGAAGAAAAGATTTCGCTGCGTTGCCAGGATGCTTCCGTGAAGCGAAAAGTTTTTCATGTTATGGTGGAGATGCTTCAAAATATCACTCGGCACTCGGCCGATATCGATGAAGGAGGCAGCGGGAATGGAATTTTTGTTATTGGCGAGCGTCCGGACTACTACTATATTATTACGGGCAACGTGGTGAAGACCAAAGTAGTGCGCGATCTGGAAACGGTTATTGAGCGTCTGAACGATATGGATAAGGAAACCCTCGACGAAATGCACAAGGAACAGATCAAATCAACCACCATCAGCGATAAGGGGGGAGCAGGCCTGGGTTTAATTGATATTATCCGGAAAACCGGCGAGAAGTACGCCTACCAGTTCTTACGTCTGGATGAAAATTATCACTTCTTTGTTCTGAAAACAACGATCCCGTTGAATAGTGGTTCTTAGAATAAATCTAAATTACCGTCTTTTTTTATTTTGTATCATTTGTTACACGATATTCGTTTCGTCGTTGTTATTTTTGTAACAAATATCTGAGGTACCGATTGTATCGCTCCCGAAGAAATCCTTAACAGTCTGATCCAAAAGTTTAACCGATGGAAAAGAGAATAGGTGCTGCCATTATTCTTATTGAACAGAAAGAAGCCGTGGAAGAGATCAATACCATTCTTTCGCGACATGCTAATGCCATTCTGGGCAGGCAGGGTATTCCCCTGCGCGACAAAGGTATCAGCGTCATCAATCTGATATTGGAAGCTACTCCGGAAGAAATTAGCTCGCTGACCGGTAAAATTGGCCGACTGGAAGGAGTTCAGGTCAAATCGGTACTCACCAGATATCAATAGTATTCCGAAAAAACTGACGTATGATTTTTACTCCACAGAAGTATCGAATTGAGGATAAACCCGGTGTGCCGTTTATCGATGAGAATGAAATAATGGAATTTCTTAACGCTGCACAACCCGATACCGGTCGGGTTAGGCAAATTGTGGCTAAGGCATTGGATAAGAATCGATTAAGCCTTGAAGAAGTGGCCTGTCTGGTCAAAGCCAACGATCCGGAGCTGATTGAACTCATCAAGCAAGGTGCCCGGGAATTGAAAGAAAAAGTATATGGCAATCGTATTGTACTTTTTGCCCCGCTTTATGTGGGAAGCCATTGTACCAACGATTGTCAGTACTGCGGGTTTCGCACCTCCAATACCCAGGCAGAGCGTGCTACTCTCGCTGGCGATGAATTGATTCGCGAAGTGGAGGCACTCGAAGATAACGGACAAAAGCGTTTAATCCTGGTGTTTGGAGAACATCCCAAGTACAATGCTCAGTTTATTGCAGAGGCCGCTCAAACCGTGTATCGGGTGAAGAAGGGTAACGGAGAAATTCGAAGGGTAAATATCAATGCGGCGCCACTATCGGTAGAAGGTTTTAAAACCGTGGCCGATGCCGGAATCGGGACGTACCAGATCTTTCAGGAAACCTATCATAAGGAAACTTACGCCCGGTATCATCCCAAAGGCAGAAAATCGGACTACGATAACCGTTTGGTATCATTAGACCGGGCGCAGGATGCTGGTTTGGACGATGTAGGTATTGGAGCCTTATTTGGATTGTACGACTGGCGTTTTGAGGTAATGGGGCTCATCCGTCATGTAAATCACCTGGAAGCATGTTACCAGGTAGGCCCTCATACCATTTCCTTTCCTCGTTTACAGGATGCAGCAGATGTGAAGTTTGATTCTTCCTACATGGTGTCGGATGCTGATTTTGCTAGAATCATAGCGATCCTTCGCCTGGCAGTACCCTATACGGGATTAATCCTTACCGCTCGCGAGAATGCTGCTTTGCGGAAGGAAGTTATGCGTTTTGGAGTTTCTCAGATCGACGGAGGAACAAAAATTGAGCTGGGAGCCTATTCCGAAAAAGAGGTCGACCCTCAGGATTTGCATAAGGAACAATTTCGAATTAACGATGACCGTTCCCTGGGTGATGTGATTGAAGAATTGCTGGAGGAGGACTATCTGCCTTCGTTTTGCACGGCATGCTACCGGTTGGGACGCACCGGCGAGCATTTTATGGAATTCTCGGTGCCTGGTTTTATTAAACGTTTCTGTTCGCCCAATGCCATTCTTACTTTGGCCGAATACCTCGAAGATTATGCAAAACCCCATATTGTAACCAAGGGGTGGATGATGATAGAGAAAAACCTCAAAGACCTGAACGGTAATACCGATGTACCGGAGATACGCAACAGGCTCGAACGAATTAAACAGGGCGAACGCGACTTATATTTTTAAGTTATGCAGGGAATGGAACAAATTCTGCAGAAGGGTGCGGCCATGAGCCACAACGATCTGGTTCGGCTGTTAGCATTGCCGAAGGACGAAAGCAAGGTACTTTTCGATTATTCCCGAAAGGTGAAGGAAGAAGCCGTAGGGAGTAGGGTATATTTCAGAGGTTTGATTGAATTTTCAAACATCTGTGCAAAGGACTGTCTTTACTGTGGGATACGGCGATCGAATATCCACACTGCGCGCTACAATCTTACCGATGAAGAAATTCTTCAGGCGGCCCGATATGCCTGGGAGCAAAATTATGCATCCATTGTGTTACAGGCCGGAGAGCTTTTCTCCGAAGCGTTTTCAAAGAGGATTGAAGGCCTCTTGCGTAAAATACATCAACAAACCCAAGGAAACTTGCGCGTTACCCTTTCGCTGGGAGAACAAAGTGAGGATACCTACCAGCGGTGGTTCGATGCCGGTGCACACCGTTACCTGCTTCGCATTGAAACCTCCAATCCGGAACTGTACCACCGAATTCATCCCAGCGATGCTTTGCACAGTTATGCCATCCGACTAAAAGCACTGGAAAGCTTGCGTAAAGTGGGTTATCAGACGGGAACCGGGGTAATGATTGGCTTGCCCTTTCAAACCCTGGAGGATCTGGCCAATGACTTGATCTTTATGCGCGATTTTGGGATCGATATGGTAGGTATGGGACCCTATCTCGAACACGAGCACACCCCGCTGTATGACGAACGGGGACGATTATGGCCGATGATGGATCGGTTTGATATGGCTTTGAAAATGATTGCTCTGCTTCGTATTTCGATGCCTAAAATTAATATTGCTGCAGCCACTGCTTTGCAGGCCATTGATAAAATGGGCAGGGAGAAGGCCATACGCATTGGAGCCAATGTAATTATGCCAAATATTACTCCCGGCAGCTACCGCAACAGTTACAAGCTTTACGACAACAAACCCTGTACCGATGAGAATGCCGAAGACTGTACCAACTGCCTGCAGGCTCGGGTGGGCATGACTGGTAATTCGATTGGTTTTGGCGAATGGGGCGATTCAGGATATTACCGTGAAAGGAACCTTATTTAGGTGATAAGAATCACTGCGTAACAGAACCATTAATCACTTCCAGTGGGCTGTTTCTGCCTGATTTTCTGGCTAATTTTAAAAGAAAACACCACCATGGGAGCAGAATTTTTCAAGTGGAGCGACGAGTATTCCGTTTCATCCGAGGTGCTGGACAACCAGCACAAACAACTTTTTGCGTTAACCAATGAGTTGTATGAGGCGTTCGCTGCAGGCGACCACAAGGAACGTATGGGAGAAATTATTCAAAGGCTTCACGATTATACCGTGTATCATTTTAAAGAAGAAGAGAAGCTGTTGAAGTCGAAGGGCCAGGCCTTGTCGGAAGAGCATCTTGCCCAGCATCAGGAGTTTATCAAGAAGATCAAAGATATTTCCGAGCGGCATAAAACCGGAAGAGCCACCGTAACCTTCGGACTGATGAGTTTCTTGCGCAGCTGGTTAACGGATCATATTATGCAGACCGATCATAAGTACAAACCCGTGTTAGAGAGCCATTAAGCTATTTTTATGGCGGTAGGGCAGGCCATAAATTTAGATCACCTGCTTCTCATTGCGTATTTTGGAGAAGTTAAATATTCAGCTGCATCCCCGAATGCCCGAAAGGATAGGTTTTCCGATACCCGTTGGTTTCAGGTATTTCCCATTTTTTGGGGTTATAGGTTTTATGCCTTAAGCAAACAGCCATTGTCGCTGCAGATGAGAACCGATAAATACCTCCTGCTCGGAAGGGTTACAAGAGATCATCATTGTCGGATATTTGCCCCAGAAACGGCTCCACTGCCCGGTTAAAAATACCATGAACATAGGCAATTGCCATTCCATAATTGGTAATGGGAATACGATTGGCTTTAGCGTCGTGCAGGCGGTTAACCAGTTGTTTATGGGTTATCATGCAGCCACCGCACTGGATAACCAGGGCATATTCTTCGATAGGACGGGGTAGCGTATCCAGTCCGGCCACCGTATCGTACTCCAGTTTTTTTCCAGTGAAGTTGGATAACCACCGCGGTATTTTTACCCGGCCAATATCGTCGCAAGCTACATGGTGCGAGCAGGATTCCAGTAAAAGAACTCGATCGCCATCCTGCAATTCGCCAATCTTGGGAGTGCCTTGAAGGTATGCCTGGAAATCGCCTTTTTGTCGTGCCAGCACAATGCTGAAACTGGTTAACGGAATTTCGCGTGGTATGGAAGCATCGGCTTTTAAAAATACCTGGCTGTCGGTAATTACGAGTTTAGGTTTTATTTCGGTTTTTCGAAGAAAGGCATCCACCTCGCGTTCCTTCAATATAATCGCTGTGCAATCGTTATCCAGTAGGTCGCGGATGACCTGAACCTGGGGCAGAATTAACCTTCCTTCCGGAGCTTCGATATCGATGGGTGTAATTAGGAGTACGATATCTCCATAACTCACCAAATCGCCCAGTAAACCGGTTTTATGATAGGCCGATTTTGGGATATGGGTACGGAGTGTTTTTACCAGATCCGGATTGTGCTTTTCGGGCTGTATTGCCGAGTAGCAAAACACCGGTTGACCGGTCTGCGAACGAATCCGTTGAAGATAATCGTTAGATGCAGGGGCCAGGTCGTTCTTGGAATGCAAAATTAAATAGGGAACATCGTAGGTGTTGAACTTTTCGATGAGTTGATGCTCGAAGGAATCAAACTGGTTATTCGTGGTAACCAGAATGGCATAGTCCACCTGCTTGATGACCGCCAGCGATTTGTTGATCCGCAGCTGACCCAGGTCGCCCACGTCGTCGATGCCAGCCGTATCAATGAGAACTACCGGTCCGAGGCCGTGAATTTCAACTCCCTGTTTCACCGGGTCGGTGGTGGTTCCGGCGATGTCGGAAACAATAGCTACATCCTGGTTGGTAAGGGCATTAATTAAAGAACTCTTCCCGTTATTGCGTCGGCCGAAAATACCAATGTGCGGCTTTTTATCTCTTCCCTGGCTCATAGTTTATAAATCCTTCAGGCGGTAGCCTCCCTGGATGAGGTTTTCCGGTTTAACAATTTCATTCAGTTTTGTTTCGTCGATGAGGTTTAGCGCCCGGTTGGCCGTAAAGATGTCAGTTTGGTGATGTTTCATGTACCGGGCCAGTTCGGCCGATTGGTTGTAACCCAGGTAGGGCAGCAGAGCAGTGGCAATTGCGGGACTTAAAAACAGCTTGTTTTGTGCGGTTTGGGTATCAATTGTAATTCCGTTGAAAAGGTTTTTGTGAAGTGTGGTGTTGCAGGCAATGAGCAGTTTCAGACTGTCCAGCAGGGCGTGTCCGATAACTGGCAGGTACGCGTTCAGTTCCAGGCATCCCTGTGCTGAAAGTGAGGCAATTACCTGGTCGTTGCCATACACCTTATGTGCAGCACTAACCACAAACTCTGGAATCACCGGATTTACCTTGCCGGGCATAATGGAGCTGCCAACTTGTTTTTTAGGAAGTTGCACTTCGTGGCTCTCATGAAGGTCGGAAGCCAGCAGACGTAAGTCGTTGACCATTTTCTCCAGGTTAACGGCATGAGCCTTTAGGATACCGTGTACCTCAACCAACGGATCGAGGTTTGAGGTGGCATCGGACAGATTTTCGCCCCGGGTTAAAGGTAGTCCGCTGATTTGTTGCAGGGTTTTCACCACTTCAACGGTAAAATAGCGTGGAACGGCAATGGATGTTCCAATGGCACTTCCTCCCAGGTTAACCACTTTAATTCGTTCCAGGCATTTCGATATGCGCCACCAGTCGCGAGAGAGGGCATCGCAATAGGTACTGAACAGACGGCCATAAGTGGTAGGTACCGCCTGTTGCATTTGTGTATATCCAATACGTAAGGCATTGCGATAACTCTTTTCGGCTGCCTCGGTATCCAGTCGCAAATCATTGATGGCTTCTTCGAGGGTATTTAAGAGCTGCATGGCTGCTATCCGCAGAGCCGTTGGAACCACGTCGTTGGTCGATTGGAAAATATTGGCTGCCTCTACCGGGTCGGCTACGTGGTAACTTCCGGGGGTATGATCTAGTTTTTCGAGCGCCCGGTTGGTAATTATTTCGTTGATATTCATGTTGATGCTGGTGCCTGCTCCTCCCGACACGGCGGGGACAATAAACATGGGAAAGTGTTGTCCGCTTTCACATTCCAGCGCACTTTCTTCCAATGCATCAAGCAACCGGGCTTCCGGAATGGGAATTGAACGGAGTGCCTGAGCATCTTTCAGAATGGCTTTGGCTACAAAATCGCGGGTAGTTAGATAGCAGGCTCGCTTTACCATAGCCATGGCACGAAACCACTCCGCATGAAACGGGGTGTGATCAGGGAAATTCTCGCGTGCCCGATAGGAGTGTATCCCGTATAAGGCATTTTTTGGAAGTGTTATTTCTCCCAAAAAATCTTTTTCGATTCGCATAGCCGCTCTTTGTGATTAGAAGGTAAAAATAAGCATTTTGTTCATTGCCCTTTGGAATTGGTACCAATGAAAAACGCTGCCGGGGCAGCGTTTTTCTCTTACCTATGAAACTTGTTTACTGCTGAACAAGTACTTTTTGAATAAATGAGTTTTCGTTATTATGCAAATGGAAGATAAGCACCGATGTATTCAACGAGGGATCCAGCTGCAACTGTTGAACCGTTTCGGGCTGAAGGTTGATCTGTTCTTTTTGCAGAATACGGCCGGTTAAATCACGAATTTCAAGTTGGAAATCGGCAGCCTCGGTCAGCTGGTTCACTGAGAAATACAGAGCCGATCCGGAAACCGGGTTGGGATACAGGAACAGGCTGTTTTGTGCCAACAGGGGCTGATCCAGTGCTTGTTCTGTCACTTTTTTATTGGCATTGGGCTGTACGGTCATATACAGGCTGTACACGTAATTGCCCAGGGTTACCGGCCCAAAACTTTCGGGGAAGGTAGTGCTCCAGAATTGTTCGGAATGTGCCCTTCCGGGAGTGCCTTCGGTATAGAACACCTCGGTGCCCAGATCGAACATCCACGCCAGCCAAACCACTTGATTCTCGCTTACTGTAACCGGGGTACTCAGTGCTGCGGTGTTCCACGAAGCGGTGCTGTTTTTTGCCATCACCGGTGTGCTTCCCAGTAACTGACCGGGCAAGCCTGCATTATCGGAGTACACGGCGAAACGATAGTGTCCGTTGTTCAACGGATTGAAATACATTGAAATGGATTCCACGGAGCCATTGGTGGTACAGGTTACCGGCTGAGCTCGACGGTAGGCGGTTTGTACACGTATGGGGAATACAGTGGTGTAACCCAGGTTCACCGGATCAAGATTGGGTTGCGGAAGTGTTACACTGGCTGAATCGGATGGGGCTGAGTTGCCGAAAGCATTGGTGGCATAGACCCGGTAACGGTACGTGGCACCCAAATCGACATTGTAATCTTCGAAGGTGGTATCGTTCGCATTCAGGGTAGCCCAGGTTTCGTAACTACCCGAGTTGGTGCTGCGCTCCAGTACATATCCGTCTTCGAATATCGAAAGATCATACCAACTCACTTCTACCGAAACGGTGGCGGGTTGATACGTCAGTGTCAGATGATCAGGAACAGGAGGCACCTGCTCCGGTATTGTACTGGTGAATACCTGGCTGGCCACGGTTGCAGAGTTGCCAAACTGGTTGCTGGCAAAAATCTGATATTGGTAGCTATGGTTGTACGCAATATCAAAATCGGCAAATGTTTCGGTATTGGCAGGTAGAATGCTTCTTGTAGCATATACCGATCCATCAACCGAACGACTAATCAGGAAGCTGGTTTCATTGTCCGACTGATCCGTCCAGTTTAAGGTGAAAGAGGGTTTGTTGCTAGTATACAGAACGGTAAGGGTTCCGGGGGCTGCCGGGCTAACCGGAGGTTCGTAAACGGTACTTACCTGTATGGCATTGCTATAGGCTGATGAACCATATTGGTTATAGGCATACACTCTGTATTCGTAGTTGGCATTCAATACAATTCCCGGGTCGGTATAGGTAGTTGTGTTTTTCGACAGGTTCACCAGGGGCATGTAAGTGCTACCATTGGTACTTCTTTCCACAACAAATCCGTTTTCGATAGCCGAACTATCTGCCCATGAAAGCACAATTTCGGGGCTGAGCTGATTAAAGATATAGTTCAGGCTTTCAGGTGCCCTTGGGGGAGTAGGAGGGATGTCGCAGCGAATGCTGGTACTTACCAAGTAGCCTGAGTTTCCAAAGGAATTATAGGCATAGATCCGGTACTGGTAAGTGCTGTCGTATACCACCGAGTAATCGGAGTACCCTTTGGAGTTGGGGTACAAGTTGTCCAATGGACGGAATGAACCACCATTCACCGAACGTTCCACAGCATACCCCGATTCGTATTCTGAAGCATCGAACCAGGACAGATAGATCAAACGTAAATCGTCTCGGTAAATGGTTGTGATATTCTGCGGTGCCTGGGGCGGATAAGGCGGAATATACGTAGTGTTCACCAAAACCGGAGAAGATGCAGCCGATTGGAACTGGCTGTTGAAGGCAATGATGCGGTACTGATAGTGGTGGTTGTGAATAATGCTTCGGTCGGTATAGCTGGTTACATTAGCAAGCACTGTATCCTGGGCGAAGAAGGCACTACTGTCAATACTGCGCTCAATAATAAAACCGTCTTCATTATTCGACAGATCCATCCAGGTCATTGACACTTCAGGGGTGTTCTCGTTATAGTTATAACTAAGTCCTGCTGGGCTTTCGGGTATCGGATTGCTGACTATGGTGGTATACCGGGCATAAATAGAGTACCTGTAGTTGCCTACCGTACTGCTGCCATAGGTGTCGGGCATTCCTTGAGCCCAGGTATCATCGGAGTGGGACCTGCCGGGGCCTTCGGTGGTATAGCGCACCTCGGGTGGATTCTGGAATACAAAAGCCAGCCAGATTTTGCTTCCGGACGAAACAGCCACCGGGGTTTGTAAGTCAAAATTCTGCCAGTCGGCGGTGCCGGCCACGCTGGTAGTGCCCGTGGTGGCAATGCGTGTTCCAGGGAAGCCGTTCTGGTCATCGTACACCGCCAGAATAACTGAACCTCCACCCGCACCATGGTACATGCTGATACTTTGCAGTACGCCGTCTTCGGTCATGGTAACCTGTTGGGCTCTGCGGTTGGGGGTATATACCGGCAAGGTATACAAATCGGTGAATCCAATAATTTTATTTTCGGAACTAACCGGAATAGTCAGTGCATTGGATAAGCTGAATTCGGATTTGCCGTAAATATTGACTGCGCGAATGCGATACTGATACGAAAGAGCAACCGGATCGATCTGGTTCTCCATATATTCGCTATTTGCTGGTGCAACCAGTACGGGCGAAAAGGTCACTCCGGTAGTGGATCGTTCAATTTCAAATCCGGTTTCGTTGTCCGATGCATCGATCCATGAAATACCCATCTGGTTATTGCCCAGGTAGGCAATGGTTACCTGGGTTGGTGCTGTCGGAGCCACACCGGCATTGGTTTGGAGCGAAAATACATTGGAATATTCGGAAGTGTCGTTCTGGTTAACTGCTGCCACACGGTAGGAGTAACTGGTGTTCAGTTGCAGGCTGCTATCGGTAAAATGGTTTTGGTTTACCGCACTATGGCCGGTAATCATGTAGGAACCATTCGCTTCGCTTCGTTCCACAATAAAGTAATCTTCGTTGTCGGAATTGTCAGTCCAAACCAGTTCTACACGCGTATCCTTATACGTACCGCTGAGGTTGCTCGGTGCCTCAGGTGCCCGGTTGGTGCTGGTTGGCACGTAGAGGGCATGAATGGCATAGGAGTAACTGGCTACCGCACTGCTGCCAAATGCATCGGGCATACCTCCCGAGTAGGTATCGGTGCTAACCGCTCTACCTGGGCCTCCGTCGGTATAACGGATTTCGGGTTGGTTCTGATAGATCCAGGCAAGCCATATTTTAGTGCCAGCGGCTACTTGTATCGGGCTTTCCAAGGCTACTTCCTGCCATCCGGCAGTCGATGTGCAGGTGGTAATTGCCGTTTGGGCAATGCGGCTTCCGGGGGCTCCGTTCTGATCGTTGTATACCGCTAGGCGCAGCAATCCGCTGCCGGCTCCGTGGTACATCACAACCGATTGGATGCGGCCATCTTCCGGCATGGTAACCACCTGTGCCCTACGGGAGTTGTTGTAGGTGGGTGTTCCAAACACGGTATTGTAACCAACCACCAGTGGGTCACTTGGCACAGGTACATAAACCGACCCGGAAGACAGGTAGGCCGAACTGCCATTTGCATTGGTACAGCGGACGCGGTACTGGTAGGTATGACTGTGGGCAACATCGGTGTCGGTGTAAGAAGTGCTGTTGGCATTCATGGAAGCCAATACAGCAAATGTAGCACCATCGTCGGAACGCTCAATTTCATAACCGGTTTCATTCACGGCATTATCGTTCCAGCTTAGGGCTATACTGTTGTCAGCAAGCAGGGTGGCATTGAGGTTCGATGGTGCTAAGGGAGGATCACTGTTTAGAACGTTGATCGTAAAATCTTTGGATACGGTTCCGTAACTATTAGCCGCTGTGATACGGAGTGAGTAGGTGCCACTCTGTTTCGGAATCCAGCGAAGAATGCCCAGATGGGCGTCGAATTGCATGGAATCCACAGCATTGGATAGTGTAAGTGCCGGGGTTTCGATGGCAATGGCATGCATATCCAGAACCAACGTATCATGGGATACACAGTCGGCATTTTTTACATTTAGCAACTGAGGAACCCCTGTGGTACTCTTGGTTATAGATGCAATGGGGTCAATCCATTCCTGAGCCATTTTTACATAACCGCTTTCGGTCGGATGAAGCTGATCGAACATATCGCCCTCAGGAGCCAGTGCATAGTTAAGGCCTGCTTCTTGTTCCATATCTACCAGGTAGAGGGTGCTGTCGTTTCGCGAAAGCACTAAGGTTTCCAGGTTGTCATTGTATGCACTTACCACTGCGTTGTTGGGAGTCTGGTTGGTTATTTTAGCAACCAGGGTCATGCAATTGACACCGGTTCGTTGCTTATAGGCATCAATTTCGTTCAGGATGCCTTCCAAAGCGCTCACATTGGAGGTTAATTCGTTGGTGCCAATGTGCAGCAATATTATTTCGGGGAGGTAGGCGTCCAGATAGTGTCCCGGGGTCTCCTGGACCAGGTCGTGCTGGTTATAACCGGTTTGCAAAAGGTAAAGCAACTGTGGAGCAGTTATGCCGGGGAAACCTGCATTATCGGGGTCGGAAAGGTAGTTGGCGCCACTTTGTTCGCTACCCACAAAATCGTATGGGATGTCTAGCTCGGTGAGCAATTCGGACAGTTGCTTCCGATAGCCATATTTATCGCCATTAACGCGGTTGTCCACATTACGGGAATCAAAAGTCAAAGAATTGCCCAGAGGCATAATTCGTACTGCTGATTTATTGCTGACGTTGATTGGGGCTATCAGCGGGCGGAAATTGGGGGCTGAAATGGTCAATACCAGTTGGGTGCCATTGCTCACCGGCGATGGCAACAGGAGGGTGCCACTACCATCGGTAAGCGTGGCTTTGGCAATTAGTTCATTATTGGCACAGAGGGTTGCCTGTGCACCGGGGCAGTTCGAACTGGTAATGGTCAGGCTGGTAGCTCCAACGTGCAACTGGTTTTTAAACTGAGCCGTTAAGGTGGTGGGAACCGTAGTCCAGACCCGCATGGCCGGATCGCCGAAATAGTGATACAGGTGGAACTGGTCGCGGTCGGCCCAGCCGGAAGGGTCCCAGGTTTCGGTCATCCGGATGAGTCCTTGGATCATCACATCGCCCAGGTTGTAAATTGGAGCGTGAGGGGTAACGGTGGGGGTTTCTCCTAAAAAGGAGCCCATATCGGGAATGATACCTGGATTGGGCCAGATAGCATCCATCATACCGATAATCAGTCCGTCGTTATATCCGCTACGGGTTTCCTCGGTGGCCGCAACCACGCCTACGGCACCTCCGTTGGGGTGGCGAAGTAGTTTTTCAGAAAAGCAAATAGTTTGTGATTCGGGGCGGAAGAACAGCCCGCTGGCACAGTTGATGCTGAACACAAAGGGAGTCAGGTTTCCGTTGTGGAGTTGATCTACATCGTCAATGGTGTATTGAGGTTGCATCCATCCCCATGGCTGGCCGTGGTCGCGATGAAAAGCATACAGACGTCCCTCGTTCAGGGCGTTGCTGATATCGGTGCGGTCTCCGTCCCAGGCATAACCATTCTCCTTTTTGTACTGATCGGGGACTTGTGTGACCCCGGAGTAGTAAGATAAAAACCTCTGTGGACGTACCTCGGGTTCGGTATAAAGTACCAGGTCGCTGTTATAGCCTTGTTCCTGGGTCATGTAATCGTACATTTCCAAGGTGGTCCGTGCGTAGCGTTTGTCGGAGGTGCCATCGCGCAGCGAATCCTGAAAATAGCCGGCGTGCAGCCCTTTTTTATAGAAACTCTCCTGTTGGGGCGGATTTTGTTCGTAGGCAATAATTTTTCGAACCACTATCCCGGCCTGAGTAGTGTCCTGAATGGGAATGCGCCCATGCGCCATTTCGGGTATATAGTCTCCGGAGCCATCCATACAGGCATAGTAGTTGGTGGAATACACGTGAAGTGTGGGGGTAATATTGGTGTTTTCGTAGTAATAATCGGGGATGTGTTCCTGATCACCCAGCAAGAGCAGATAGTTGTACTCGTAGTTGGTTTGATTGTAGACCTGGTTGATGGCATTTTTAACCTGTGCAATGGTCCAGTTATTCTGGGATAGAATTTCCACATGGTAACCCAACTGGGTTTTCCAATTTGCCAGAGCTTGTGCGGCCTGTGCAAATTCGGGAACGGTTACCAATATGTAACCTGTTGCTGGAAGTGCCACTGCAGATTTATTGGCCGAAGATTTCTTAACGGCTCCCGGGTTGATGATGCTATTGCTGAGTACGCTGTTGTACAGATGTTTCTTTTGAGCTGATGGCGTGCTTTTATCGGTAGAAGGGATGAAATCGACCCGGAATTCCAGATGGGTATAAATCCGCAATTTCCCCGTCCGGGGATTGTACTGTACCGGATTTACCTGAATAAAAGCCATTCGGGTGCCTTTATAGGTTTGTTCCTCGGCTACCGAGGCCAAGGTTTTTGGGGTGTATGCATTGGAAGCATATACCTTCGCGTTTTTGGTGAAAGGCGGGTTGCTGGCAGCGTTGTCGGTGGGTAGTTCCTGAGCCGGAAAGATCGTATATCCACCCACTTCGGTATAGTCAGCAACTACCACAGTAAGTTGGGGCGTGGTGCGATCTGGCAGGGCAATTTTCTCGGTTCGTGAAGGGAGCGCCGGGTGCCCAACATTTCCGCTCAGGCCAAATGTTTCCAGGCGAACAATATCGTAGTTGATGCCATCTTCAGCCAGTATTTTATCGAAGGCAAGCGATTCAATATGGTAACTCAGAGTTAGGGCGTTGGACTGGCTTTCGATCTTCCGCAGCGGAACAAGAAGATTTGTGCCTGGGTGTAATCCTGTTTGATCAACAGTAAAGTAATGCATTTGAGCCACTAATTGACTCGAAATACCTGTAAGAAACAGGAGCTGACACACAAAAAGTGCTTGGATTAATTTGTTTTTCATGACAATCGAAGTATAACGATTCCACAAGGTGCGTTTATTGAGTTTACGGTATTAGAAAGAGTCAAAGCTAGGGAACAAATCGAAACACCTCTGGGGAATTGTGGTTAAGTTATTTGATTCGTTGACGAAGCTTTGATATTCAGATAGACGAACAGGCAGACAGGGTGGTTTGTTCGGGTAATAATGTGCAAATTCATCCCTTGTACCGGTTTTGCTTTTCGGGGCTCGTTAGCCTCCTTTAGTGGATATTTAATTGTCTTCATGCACGACTTAAATCATCGATAAGTGCTATATTTGTGTCGTATTTCAAATATTTAAAACGACGTATCATGAAACTTATAGCGAAATTTTCTATCATATTGCTGGGCATAGCATTGATTTTTGGTGCCTGTAAACAAGCCGGCCAACCTGCATCGGAAGCAGACAATGGTGAAATGATTGACAAAGCTGAGATGGAAGCTGGTTTAAAAGATTTTGCCAATCCGCTCCCCGAACCGTTCGAAGTGTATTCCATGTTGGAAAATATAGGGGCAAACTACCTTGGCAAGGTACTTAACCCGGTAGAAAAAGCCGAAACCTACTTTAGCCAAAAAAGCAAAGTAGTGAATGTGGGTGTGTATGCATCGGATTTGGGTTATGCTTCTACCTACAATAAACAGGATGATGTTGCTGCCTATTCCAAAGTTCTTAAATCGTTACTCGACGATTTAGGCGTAAGTGTGGATTATTCGAAATTGCTGAGCGATAATATGAACGAAAAACTGGCAGATAAAGATTCTCTGATTGCTTTTGTATCGGATACATATTACAACACTTATTCTTTCCTTTACAAGGAGAGTTCACCTTCGCTGTCGGCTCTTATGGCTGTAGGAGCCTGGGTAGAAGGAATGTATATTGCCACCCATATTTCGGAAGACACCTATCAGAATACTGAAATTATTAAAGTGATCTACAACCAAAGTAAGTCATTGGAAAGCCTGATCGCTTTCGTTTCTAAATTTCAGGATGACGAAATGATTGCCAGTCAGCTGGGAGCCCTGAAAAAACTTAAAGCCATGTTCGATGAAACCGATGGCAGTTTGACTAATGAACAACTTAAAAACATTATAACCACCATCGAAACCATTCGTGAAAGTATTGTTTCGTAACGGTTAGCGAATCGAAGATTGTAAATAGCCCTTTTAGCGAAGGGCTATTTTTTTCATATCTTTTACGCCAGGAAGTCGGTTGCTTGATTTGTAAGATGCACTCCAATGAATGAATCGGTTTTACATGCTTTAATGCGATTGTTTGCGCTGGTATCCAGTGTAAATGAGGAAGGGCGTACTCATAACGAACGCGATGTGGTTATTGAATACCTGCAGCGGCAGTTTAGTAATGAGTTAGTATCCAGGTATATGGCTATTTACGATCAGTATATTCGGGAGTACCACCTGGAGAAGCACATCTTTGAGGCCAAACAGGATTTGGTTCGGGAAAGTCTGATTGATGAATTGTGCAGCCGTCTGAATCGCGAGTTGGAACAGCCGCAGAAGATTTTTGCCCTCGTGTTTCTGCTCGATTTCATGAACCACGGAGAGGAAATCACACAACCCGAGAAAGACTTTCTGTATAATTTTGCCAAAAAGCTTCATATCAGCCGCGAAGAGCTGCACGATGCTTTGGTGTTTACCTTCGACCATATTGACAGTGTGGAAAATAAGGAAAGCCTCCTGTATATCGATGCTGGCGAACCCCCTGCCAACCGGCGGATTAAGCACATTAAAATTGAGAAGCTGCACGGCCGTATTGAAGTGCTGCATATTACCAGTACCAATACCTATGTACTTCGGTACGATGGCGATCAGGAACTCACTCTCAACGGACATATCATTAAGGCGGATCGCTCCTATATTTGGGCACTTGGTTCCGTATTAAAGAATCCGCACATTGGATCGATTTATTACACCTGGGTAGCCGGCCAATTTATAAAAGCCAAAACCGAAAGCAACTTTATTTTTAAGGCCGAGAACATTGAGTTTTCCTATGGGAACAGCCCCAATGGAATAAAGAAATTTACACTGAATGAGGAATCGGGGCGTTTGATCGGTATTATCGGAGGTAGTGGTAGTGGCAAATCTACTTTGTTAAAGGTGTTAAGTGGGGTTATTAAACCCGATAAAGGTCGAATTCTGATTAACGAATTCGATATACACGAACACCATGAAGACCTAAGAGGGATTACCGGTTTTGTGCCTCAGGACGATGTGTTAATTAAGGAGCTTACGGTATACGAAAACCTTTTTATCAATGCGCGTCTGTCGTATAGCACCTTTGATCATGATCAGTTGAACGATCTGGTAGAAAAAGCACTCCTGAATTTCGACCTCGTTGAAGCTCGCGACTTACGGGTAGGCGATGCGTTCAATACCTTCCTGAGCGGGGGACAGCGAAAGCGACTGAATATTGCCCTGGAGTTGCTGCGTGAGCCCTCGGTATTGTTTGTGGATGAACCCACTTCGGGACTTTCTTCGGCCGATTCGGAAAAGGTTATGAACCTGCTGAAACGACAAACTTTTAAAGGCAAAATGGTGTTTGCCAACATTCATCAACCATCGTCCGAAATATTCAGCCTCTTTGATAAATTGCTGGTGGTCGACCAGGGTGGTCGGGTAATTTACTACGGCAACCCACTGGATGCGATAAGCTATTTCAAACGAGCCAGCCATTATGTCGATGCCGAAGAGAGCGAGTGTCTTTCGTGCGGGAACGTTAATATCGACCAGATTCTGCGAAACGTCGAGGCTCGTGTGGTGGATGTGAACGGACGACTAACCCGGCAACGGAAAACCTCGCCCGAGGAGTGGTATATCCGGTATATGGATAAGATTGATCCTCTGATTCAGCGGATACACCGTACGTTCCCAACTTCCATACCCCGCAGCGAGTATAAAATTCCCCAACGCTGGGAGCAGTTTAAGATCTACTTTCAGCGCGATGTTATGGCCAAACTGAAAAACCGGCAATACCTGATTATTACCCTGCTTGAAGCCCCGGTGTTGGCCTTTTTGCTATCCTTCTACACCCGGAGTGCTCATGATGCCACCGGGGCACTGGTCAATTATTCGTTTGGGTTAAATGCCAATCTGCCGGCCTACATTTTTATGGCCGTCATCGTATCCCTTTTTCTGGGACTGGTAATCAGTGCCGAAGAAGTTTTTCGCGATCGAAAAATTCTGGAACGCGAGCGCTTCCTGAGTTTAAGCCGGGGAAGTTACCTGTTGGCCAAAATCAGTATTTTGTTCACCATATCGGCCTTGCAAATGCTCCTCTTTGTGCTTATTGGCAATAAGATTCTGGAAATTGAAGGCATGGGGTGGCGTCATTTTCTCATTCTTTTTACGTCGTCGTGCTGGGCCAATCTGATTGGACTTAATATTTCCTCCGGGTTCAAATCGGTAGTAACCATCTATATACTGGTGCCACTTATCCTGGTGCCCCAGCTGCTTTTTAGCGGGGTGGTAGTGGATTTTCATAACCTGAACCGCGCCATATATTCCGGTAACTCGGTGCCTGCAGTGGGCGATGCCATGACTTCCCGTTGGGCTTACGAGGCATTTGTTGTAACCCAGTACAAGGACAATACCTACGAGAAAAACATTTTTCGCGATGATTTGGAAATGAATCATGCCATGTATAAAAAGGCCTATGTCATACCCAAAATCGAAGAAATTCTCAACAGCTACAAGGTCAACCCGGGAGATTCTGTATTGGAACTGCAGCTTTCGGATGCCAGATTAATTACCCACGAAGTGCAAAAAATAGTCAGCGATCTGGATATGGAAGTTCCCCATTTCGGTGCCGCCTGGCAACTTGGGCAGATCAGCTTGACTGATTTTTATAATTTACAGGCATTTGTTGAGCGTGCCTGGCGACAGTATCATTCTATTTATCTGGGAGCTGTAGCCAACAGGGAGCGCACGCTGGGGGCACACTACGGGAATGATAAGAACCAAATGCTTGCCGATAAACGTATCTACACCAATGCCAAACTTAACTCATTGGTGCGAAACGATAAAGAACTGGTGGAATATGTGGTTTATAACGATGAAATGATACGGCTACGCAACCCGATATACACCAAACCCACATTGAGTAATGGTCGGAGCCATTTTTATTGCTCGTTTAAAAATCTGTTTGGAGTTAAGCTGGATACTTTCTGGTTTAATATTCTGGTGATCTGGCTATCCACCTTCATGTGGTTTGGAATCTTATACTTCGATCTGTTGCGCAAACTGATTACCTATATTGAGAACATCAAGCTGCAACGTTTTAACCGCAGGGTGATGAAGTTACTGAAACAGGCCGAACGCAGGGCTTAGAGAAGGCAAAAGGATGATGGAGGTACTTTCAGTATGGGTACTCAGTACCTCTTCATATAACGATAAAATTCAAAATATCAAAGAGAGGGTGTGAAAGGAACGGAGTAGAGTTCCTTGGGCTTCATCCCTCTCTTTGATAGTATCCCTGATCAATCGCTATCGTGTGGCTTTTTGATAGGCCTTGAATAAATCGGTTTTGATATCCTCGATGTGCTCTGTGCCTACTGATAGGCGCAACAGACCGGGTTCAACACCGGATAATTTTTGTTCTTCCAGGGTGAGCTGCTCATGGGTAGTGGAGCTGGGGTGGATAATCAGGGTTTTTGAATCGCCCACGTTGGCCAGGTGGCTGATCAATTCAACACTGTTCACAATGCGGTCGGCTACAGAGGTGTCGCCTTTCAACTTGAACGTAAGTACCCCGCCAAAACCACGTTTCAGATATTTTTTTGCCAGATGGTGGTAGGGGCTGCTTTCCAGTCCGGGATAATTTACTTTTTCAACCCAATCCTGGGTTTCGAGCCAGCGGGCAATGCCCAGTGTATTTTCGGTAATACGATCAACCCGAAGCGAAAGAGTTTCCAGTCCCTGAATTAATAAAAAAGCATTAAACGGACTGAGCGCATTGCCATAATCGCGCAAACCTTCTACCCGGGCGCGGATAATGAACGCTATGTTGCCAAAAGGGCTGTTGGCTCCAAAAGTTTCCCAGAATTTCAGGCCATGGTAGCCTTCTGAGGGCTCCGTAAATTGGGGAAATTTACCATTGCCCCAGTTGAAGTTTCCTGCATCCACAATAATACCCCCCAGGCTGGTACCGTGGCCGCCAATCCACTTGGTAGCCGATTCGACCACAATGTTGGCGCCATGCTCAATGGGGCGAAACAGGTACCCTCCGGCACCGAAGGTATTGTCCACAATCAGGGGGATATTGTGTTTTTGGGCAATGGCTGCAATGGCTTCAAAATCGGGAATGTTGAAGCGGGGGTTTCCAATGGTTTCCAGGTAGATGGCCTTGGTTTTGGCATCCACCAGGCGGTCGAAATCTTCAGGCGAATCGCCTTCAACGAATTTGGCCGTAATGCCCAGTCGTTTGAATTGCACCTTAAACTGATTGTAGGTGCCGCCATAGAGGTATGACGTCGCAATGAAGTTATCGCCGCAATCCAGTATGTTGGTAAGCGCCAGAAATTGCGCCGATTGCCCCGATGCTGTTGCCAGTGCGGCAACACCCCCTTCGAGGGCGGCTACGCGTTTCTCAAATACATCGGTGGTTGGGTTCATAATCCGGGTGTAGATATTGCCAAATTCCTTCAAGCCAAACAGGTCGGCAGCATGTTTGGAATCCTTAAAGGTATAGGATGTGGTTTGATAAATGGGTACAGCCCGCGATTGGGTTTCGTCAATCTCGTGCCCTGCATGGAGTTGCAAGGTCTCAAAACGATAATTCTCTGCCATGGTATATTATTTTTTAAGTTGGTAATAATACAGGAAAATGGGTTGATAGTTTGGCCCGGAGGCGTGCGAATCAGGAGTGGGGGATGCCTGGTTACGAATGGTTACCACAACAACACATGCACATAGGCATAGTGGCCGGTGCAGAAAGAGGAGTATGAAGTGTTGTTGCGTTCATCAGGAATGAATTGTCAAGACAAAGTAAAACAATCTTTTTAAGACGTACAAGTCTTAAAAAGAACTTTCTGGCTCCGCATTCGGAGATTATTTTCAAGGAGATGTTGTTCGATTGAACGGAATCTATTGCGACACCTGTAATGAGTGCTTTAATTTGAATTCTTAGCTTATCATGGTCGGATATTAAATTTTTGTATGGATATATCGTCGATATATACAATTACGGGTTGGTTGATTCCGTAGTTCACTCCACGCAGAACGGGAACCAGGTTGTTGGGATTTTCCGGAACGGGTGCTAGCACTCTATAGCAATATTTCCATTGGTTGATTCCTACTCCGTCGAGATAAATTACTGGGTTACTTTGATAATTCACCCAATCACCGTTATATAACCCAATATTGTTACCTACACCGGCTTCTCCGGGGTTCTCAATAAACATCCAGAAGCTTACGAGATAACTGGCACCTGGTTCAATGGAATAGGATACCGGAGCCCTTAATGGAGCCCCTCCATTCGGGAAAACCTGAAACTTTAAAGCTTTTCGTCCGGAGTGTACCTGCGTTTCTGAAATGGTATACTGATAGTGGTTTTGAGCCCAAAAAGAGCCTGCCCATGAGGCATCGTACCAGGAGGTGGGGGACTCTTCAAATCCTGCATCCATGGCGGCAGGCAGGGGAGAGTACATATTGGGATTCACATAGATGTTGGTAAAGAGCGGAACCAGATTACTACTATAATCTACCAATACTTCCGAGGTATAGTTAATAAATACACTGTCGTCGTCGTAAATGGGGGCATTAAGGGTTAGGTTGACTTTGTATTTTTCCAAGGGGTCAACCACGGTATTGGTGATGGTTACGGGTATAATTCTTTGATTGTTCCGAACGGTTAAGGAGAATGCCTGGCTTACATTGTTGGGTTCTATAATGTAGGAACTAAACTGAAGTTGAATGCTTCGCGACTCTAGTTTCAGAGCTTCAATCAGACGGGTTTTTCGGGGCGAACGAACAACTTCTATAAAGTCGGCCAGTTTCAGACTGTCGCTGCCTCTGGGTAGAATTCGTGAAGCCTGATGCCAGACCTCGTGTTTTCCAAAATTTAGGTATTGAACGAGTATGGAACTGTCGTGTCCGGTGTAGTACTCGGGGATGCCACCCGGAAAATGCCAGCTGTAACTGGATGGAGATCCTTTCTGTGTAGAGGTAAACCGGATAAATTCACCCGCCCAAATTGTATTGGCAGCTTGGTTGGAGATATTCAGTCTCGAACTGTCAAGTCCGTTAATGGAGATATAATTGGCGGTGAAGGCGGCTTCCACGAAATCGTAAACGGTAATGGTTAGCGCCGTATCAATGCTGGTTGCACCACGGTTGGCTGTATTCTCCTGCAGGGGTTCATTAAATTCAAGGTGCAGGTAAATGGTATGTGTGCCTGGTTCGCTGAAGGAGACGGAAACAATAGATTCCCGGGATTGAACATTGTTGTCGGAATTCTGAATGTCGGTAATATGTTCGGGAAAACTCCATTCCCTTGAGGTTACCCCGGTGGAGAGGTCCCCAAAAGTAACCACTTCGTTCACCTGAGTGTATTCAATGGGTACTTTTACACAAATCTTACTTACCTCGGATCCCGGTGCCTGGTATTTTCGTTCACACGAACCTAACAGTAGAGCAAGTAGAAGAATGACTAGTAGATTAAAACGGTTCCTCATGCTGATTTCATTTTCTAAGGTTTGTGTTGGAATTCAGCTCGTTTATTGGAATGGGGAAATAGTTGTTGCGATCAGGATGGTAATTGGCTGCCTGCATGCCCTGATAACGGGAAATAGCTCCGGACAGGAAATCATCCTCTTCGGGGTAGACTCTGCTTAGGGTAACATAGTTGTACCACTGAATCATCCAGTTTTTGGTGTAATCAATGGTTTCAATCTGGTTTAGCACCTCTGCAATCATATCCCAACGGCGAAGGTCGTGCCACCGGATGCTGTTTCCCTCGAAGGCCAGTTCCAAGGGGCGCTCTACTCGCATAATGTGGGTGAGGAGGCAGGCAGGGGTAAGGGGAGCCCAAGGGGAGGCAAAGGGTTTTGTTCCGCGTAAATGCAGAAGCGGGATTTGCCCCCCGTTCGAATTCGCATAGTTCCTCAGGGTAATTACCGCCGACCGGTTACGGATATCGTCTACCTGGGTCAGGGCTTCGTTAAAGTCGGCGTTGGTGGAGCCAGGTCGGCGTAATAAAGCTTCGGCATACATCAGTTTAACATCAGCAAGTCGGAGTATTCTTTGGTTGATACCCGATCGGGAGGTACTTGTCCAGGCTTCCTCATTTTCTTTGGTTGCCCAGTTGGTGCCTTTTTTCCAGTAGGCACATTCGGCTCCACCCAAATACCAAGGGGCTGCATCTTCGGTAGCTTGCAAGTAGTATTCTCCATCCTGGCCAATAAAAGCTATCGAAGCATTCGCCCTGCTGGACCATCTGCGGGTTGCGTTGATGGGGGCATCCACATCGATGGAATCCTTAAGGTACAATTCCGTCATCCAGAAAGACGGAACCAGAATCCGCAAGCCGCCGCGCGTGTCGGGAGCAATAAGGGTGGCGGTGCTGGAGGCATGGCCAATTTGTCCGTCTTCCGAGGTAGTCTCCAGGGTTCCCGCATCAATGCCCGGAGCCAGAACTTCACTGAAATTCACCTCGAAGATGGATTCGGTGTTGTGTTCCCCAGCGAGTGAAAAATTAGAAGAAATATCGTTGGTCAGGAAGTACTGGTTGGATGCGAGCAAGTCAGAAAAAAGCACGATGGCCGCATCGAAGAAGCCATGGTACAGGTATACCTTACCCAAAATTCCTTTGGCGGCACCGCGGGTGGCACGACCCAGTTCTGTGTCGGGCCAGGATACGGGTAAATAGTCAATAGCGTATTGTAAGTCCGGTATAATTACACTGTCCAATACCTCTTGGGCACTGAAAAAATGACCCTGTTGCTCTTCGTTGGTAATGGGAACGGTAGTGTGTATCACTGCGCCACCATAGCTGTTGCATACCCAGAAATAGTAAAGTGCACGGAGGAAACGGCTTTGGGCCTGAATCTGGTTCATTTGTTCCTGAGTGAAGGTGGAGGAAGGAACGGCTGTGCGCAGTTGATCGAGAATTTGGTTGGTACGGAAAACACCGACATACAGTTCGTTCCACCGTTGTCCGATATACATTTCGGTACCCGACCAGGAAAAAGTGGTAAAGGACCAATGTTCGGCATAAAAATCGAAGGATCGGCACAGGTCGGTTCGGTTTCGGTCGTAAATTGAGTTGAAACCTCCACATACCGAGGAATATTGTAACACTTTATAAGCGGCATTCAAGGCGTAATTAAAATCGTCGTAGGTTTGCCAATAATCCAGGTTGCTTACCGAGTTAGGGTCGGTGACGTCCAGAAACTGGTCGTTACAACCCCATGCAAGGCATGCTGCCAAGAGAATGGAACCGATATGTGGTGCGATTTTCATAGTTACCGGATATTAGAATTGAAGTTGAACTCCCAGCAGGAATTTTCGGGATGTTGGATAGTTGCCTGCGTCAATACCTTTGGAGAATAGCGGATCGCCCATGCCAAAGGCATTCGGGCCGTATCCTATATCCGGATCGAAACCGGTGTACCGGGTTAGGGTGATCGGGTTTTGAAGATTGATGTAAAAACGAAGTTTCTCTATTCGAACGGTGTGGAGAATAGAACGGGGCAGGGAATAACCCAGTATAATATTTCGGAATCTCAGATAGGTTCCGTCTTCGAGATACTGATCCGAAAGCATGCTTTGATTCCAATGGCTCGAAGTGAAACGAAGGGCCGGAACATCGGATTGATTATTTACCGGAGTCCACTGATAGAATTGATCCAGGTGCCGGCCTTCCTGATAAGCAATGGCTTTTGTCCCGTTATAAATTTCGCTGCCATGGGAATAGAAAAGGTTCACAACCAGGTCGATATTTTTATACTCCACTTTGATGTTTAAACCCATCTCAAAGTCGGGGAGGGGCGAGCCCATGGGAACCCGGTCGTAGGCATTTAAAACACTGTCGCCGTTGGTATCGACGTAGCGCAGATCGCCCAATCGAGTCTGGGTAGGGGTGCGGAAATGGCTATTGTATTCAGCCAGTTCTGCCGAATCCTTTATTACTCCATTGGTGGGTATCAGCATGTAGGTTGGTACGGGTTGATTCAGCGCGACAAAACCAATATTGGCAGTACCAATGGAGTATTCGCCAAGGTTCTCAGGAAGTTGGGTTACTTCGTTGATATTTTTTGAAAAGGTTCCCTGGATCATCCATCGCCAAGCGGTAGTATTGTCCTGGTAGGTGGTAGATAGTTCAATTCCTTTATTGTACATATTTCCCACATTCTGAAATATGTTCTTGTAATCGTTTTCGGTCATGGGCATCCAGGTTCCTGTTGATGGAGCCAAACTGACGGGCAGCAACATGTCCTTCTTGGAATTGTAGTAAGCATCAAAGGTTGCCGTTAGCAGTCCTTTGAATAAGGTCAGGTCAAAGCCAATGTCTCTGGAAATGTTGGTTTCCCAGTGCACTTCGGGATTGGCATAGCCTCGTTGAATATAACCGGGGGCAACCGTTTCGCCCCCCTCGCGCCCCCAATGGTAATCCGATCCGGCTTCCACAGTGGTGGTGGCAATGTAATAGGGGATCTGGTCGTTTCCCACCTCAGCCAGGCTGGCCCGAACCTTAAGTTGATCTATCACCATTCGGGCTCTCGAGAAGAATAATTCTTCAGAAATATTCCAGCCCACGGAACCTCCCCAGAACCATTTTCTGCGGTACATTTCACCAAATCGCGAGGAGCCATCGTTTCGTAACGATACCGTGCCCATATAGCGACCGTTGTAATTATACATTATTCGGCTTAACAGGCCAATGTTCGTGTAGGCATACTTTCTCCCACTGGCAGCAATAAGGTTGTTGGCAGCATCCCACACCCGGGTGGTATTCGACTGGAAACCCGATTTTATAGCCGATTCGGTAGAGCCCTCGTAGGCTTCGCAGGTATGTCCTGTAAGCAGGGTGAACTCGTGCGTGCGAAGTCGGAAGTTATAGGTAAGTAAATTTTCCAAACTCCAATGCTGGGTTTGGATATAGGTGTTTTCCAGCTGGGCTTCCATCCGCGAGGCGGAGTTTTGAATCACTCCCTGGGCATTCTTAATCAGAAATCTGGGTTGCCAATTCTCCTGTTTGGAATTCTTTAGTGTGCCTCCCCCTTGAACTTTATAGGATAATCCTTTGAGCAGATCCACATTCAGGGATAAATTACCCCCTATAGTGCGGGTGGTTATAGTGTTCTCGTCGCTGAGCGATTTTGCAAAGGTGCTATAGTATACCTGGTTGTCGGGGATGATGGCTTCGTACTCGGTAATCGGCAGCGGATGATAGGGAGGTTGAGTAATAGCTTGTGTGTAAATATCGACCGGACAAAGTTCGGTGTTGCTGTTTCCGGCATTTATACTGGATTGTATTTTAATCCGCTCCTTGGTTAGTTCGCTGTTAAACCGGGTAGTCAGGTTTTTATAACCGGAATTGACCAGTACGACCAGTACACCCTCCTGATTGAAGTAATTGGTAACCATGCTTAAGTTGGCATCCTTTTTCCCTCCCAAAATCAGCAGGGTATGATTTTGAATGCCCGCATGGTCTCGTTCAATAAATTTCTGAAAATCGCTATCATACTCCAACGCATTCGGGTTGAATGTAAACAAATCGGTTCCTTCTTCCAGGTTATTGTTAAGTGCTTCCTGATCGCGGGCAAAAATTTGCTGACGGGTATTCATCAGGGGTATGCAATGCCAAAAGAACTGGAGTAGGATACGCTCAGATCGCCATTCCGACCCTTCTTGGTTACAATATGAATGACCCCGTTGGATGCCCGTGTACCATAAATAGCGGCAGTAGCACCATCTTTAACAATATATACCGATTCTATTTCTTCGGGAGCAATCACCGGGGGTTCTTCCTGCGGGATCCCATCTACAATATATAAAGGAGATACACTGGAAGCAGAGAAGGAGCCAATGCCGCGTATGTGTATATTGGACTGAGCTCCCGGCGCCCCACTACTGGATTGAATACTGATGCCGGCTAATTGCCCCTGTAATGTTTGATTCAGATCCGATCCGGCGGTTTGGGTAATGGCTTCGGAATGGATTGTGGCCACAGCCCCGGTCAGCTCTTTCTTACGGATACCCCCGTAACCAATTACCACTATTTCGTCCATACGCCCAACATCAGTTTTCAGCGCAATATTGATAATTGATCGGGAGCCAACTTTTGCTTCAACAGACTGGTAACCTACATAACTAAAAATTAGTGTATTCGAAGTGTCTTCGGCCGTGATGTAGTAGTTGCCGTTCAGGTCGGTGATGACCCCTTGGTTGCTTTCCTTCATGCGAATATTCACACCGGCAATTGCCTTGTCTTCCGAGTAAGTGGTAACACAACCGGTTACGGGCACATTGCCATAGCTGTTGCAATACACAATAATCAAAAAACAGATGTACAGCGCCCTTCTAATCATCTTACTTGGAAAACAAGGTGAGTACTACAGATGAATCTATGAATCGCACCGGATATAGGTTTCGAATAGTCATACGGCAGTGCTGTATTGGCCAAGAGCAGGATGTTCCAGATGGCCTTTTGTGAATGGATTGAAAGGGTAAACATCACGGCAGATTTACATTCTATTTCACACAACAGAGTGGATCATGCCGTGAATATAAGAATCTTTATCAGAATGGCTTACTTAAAAGCAGGGAGAATTATACAGAATTTATAGCGTATTTGAAGTTCGGTTCTTTTAGAAGATTGGTTAGACCTGATGTCTAAAATCATGGCATAGTCTGCTAATAGCAGTAACCATTACGGAATAAAACGAAGAAAGAATGCTTTATGTATTCCATCTTATAGCCGAACCCGGATACCTGGGCCAATGAGGAAGAACCACTTTTGTGCCTTTACAAAATAGCCGCCCCCAACGTAAAGCGGAAAGGAGAGTTTGTGGTCGCGTTTCGAGGGGTAGAGACTTCCCAGTATGACGATGCCTACGTCGCGATCCGATGCATTTTCGCTAAAGTTGAATGCATTTAATGCCAGGAACCCGGCACCTATCTTGTAGGGACGGTACTGGGCAATCTTCTCGGGATGATAAAAGCTAAACTGAGCAATCATGGCCATGCTGATACCGCTTAAACTGCTGAAATTGGCTTTCCCCGAGGTGTCGTTCGAGATAGTTATGAGCCCGGCCGGGAAGGAAACATCGATATCAAAGGTGAAGTTGCGTTTAAGCACCAGGTCCACTTCTTTCTGATAACCTTCTCCGCCATACTTGTCTTTGTCGTGTTTAATGGTCATGCTGATCTTGGACCATTCATCCAAATCGTATGTTTTTCGCGAAAGGTACTTGTTCAGGCTGATGTCTTCGATCGTGCAGTCCCTGGTGTTGTATTTGTCGTGCCGGGGCGACCGGTCGCCCGGGCATACCACAATGTTCTCGATGCTTCGCATTTCAATCAGTTCGTTCTGTTTCCCGGTAACACGAAGGTCGATATCGAGGTATTGTTTGCCATAAAGTTTATCCTGGCTGTCGATGCTCTGCGGATTCAGGCTGATAACCACATCCTTTATTACCTTATTATATAAAATGGGGCCTCGAATCGTATTAATTTTCCGACCCAGATCGCCATAGTTCAGGTAGAGGTAGTCGAACTCCCGGGGGCGCTGGTATTCCGATATTTGCAGGGTTTGTCCGGTAGGTTGGTTGTAATTGTATATAGTTAGGGTACGTTTGGCAATTTCCAGGGGAACCTTCAACCGGAATACGGCCATAGTTGTGCTACGCTGTAGCGAATCCTGGTTCAGGTCAATGAGGTCTTCGAAACGGAAATTGGCTTTATGCAAACTTTTACCTTCCAATTTAATTTCAACCGTTTCGCCGGGATAAAGAACATTTCCGGGTTTCCATTCCCCTCCGTCGCGCAGCACACTGATGCGCTCAATGGTGGTGGCATGGGTTATACTGAAGTTACTGATAAATTCTGCCTGGTCGCCATCTTTCATGTAAACGTATCCCTCGGCCTTGTAATGGTAATTATAGGGCCGCAACAAGCAAAGCACTTTGTTGTTCGCCAGGCGTTGTTTGGTATAGAGTTCGGCAATTAACGGCCCTCCGGGTTCTTCCTGATCCTCAATCCTGTATGTTTTATTCATTTTTAACAGGCGGTTGTCGTTAAGTTGTACCTCAATACCTTCGGTTTTCGTATTCTCGCTGAGTGTGAACTCCTTTGGACTAATGTTAAGAAATTGAAGCCGGCTCGACTTGACATAAAAACGCTGTTCTATCGGATTCAGCTGGTAACTGAAGTGACCTTTGCTCATATAGGGCTTACGAACCGACAGGGGGATACTTAAATTAAAACTTCCCAGTTTATTGGGTACCAGATGCAGATACACCTTGCCCTCCTGCTTTCGCAATCGATAATCGATGGGGTCGGTATGAATCCATTCGTTGGATACCATCAGGTTTTCGGGATTGTTGCTGAATACTTCAAAAATCTTTTCTTCCCCGATAAAGAGTTCGTCATCGCGAACGTATAGGGAAGCCTGAGTTTCCGTGATGGGTTGAATGGGAATATCGAATAAGTTGGTGGAGGTGTCAGGAAAATTCTTAAAGGAGATCTTCAGAAATTCCTTAAGAGTAATATCCTGTATGCGAATTTTAAAACGATACAAATCGTCAACCTGCACGATGGAATCCAGCAATTCGTAATCGGCAGTGGGTACCAATGTTGGTTGGTATTGCGGGCTCCGTGTGCGAAAACGTACTTCGCAGGTGTTCTGCTCGTGAGTGTAAGTCAGGGGCAGTACCAGCTGGTTGTTGATCTTAATGGCATCATCGGGCCAGGTGGCCCGGTTGGTGTCGATAGCAATTTCAAGCCATTCTATCGGTTGGGGAGCGGCTAACAACATCCCCTGCAGGGGCAGCAAAAACAGTAGGAAAATCAATCTCATGAACCGTAACATTAGGAACCGGGCTTGGCGAAACCGGGCACGAAGTTACATTATCTTGTTCGTGCGGACAAGTTGCTAAAACCGTTTGCGAAATCAATTTTTTATAAAACAGAACTGCTCCGTGAGTAGCTGGCCGGCAAGGGTGATCCGGTAGATGCCTGCGGGCAGGTCTTCCACCGGTAGCGAAAGCGGTGCAGGGGTGGCGTGCGAGCAATTCGATTGATATACCACTCGACCGGATAAATCGGTAATCTGCGCCTGGTACCGGCCCTCGGGCACCTGGCTGAGGTACACCCGGTCTTGCGCCGGATTGGGATACAAAGTCATTCGAGCCTGACCGTTGGTGGCAGATAACGAATTACCGGTACATCCTTCGAGGGGCGCAAAAGTCAGGGTATCGGTATAAAAACACCTGTTGGTAGCCGAAGTAACCAGCACCCACAGGGTGTCGAAACGATCGACCGTATGTTCCAGGGACTGTGTGGTGTCGCCGGTCGACCACAGATAGCTTCCCCATCCCGGGCCGGCATCCAGTATTGCTAGAGGTTGATTACACGTTGGCCATTGGGTTACCGAAATGGCGAATTCCGGATTCTGGAAGGCACAGTCCACCTGCATATCCAGGTTGTCCAGATACAATACCGAGCCTTCGGTACCTTGTTCTTCAAGCGAAGGGTCGAAAAATTTGGAGGTATTGGCAAGCACCTGTATGGAAGTAAGCGGATCGGGATCTTCGGGATATTCGAAGTATACTTGAAAAGGGGTATACTCGCCGGCGGCTGGCAGAAATTGGGTAAACTCGTAGGAGGTATTGGTTTCGGTACTTAGGGTAACTTTAATCATGGCTGTGTCGCTGCCCTGAGGTAGGAACTTGTAGTACCCGGTTATTGCGGATGGGATAACAGAGATAGGAAATGAGGGCAGGGCTTCTCCCAAAACGGCATCCTCGGTGTACGGCAGCAGGTACCCAATGTTGGCTTCGCGCATGCCATCGTCGTCCGGTATTATCGAATGGATGCACTCCAATCGTAAGGCGTACCGGCCATCTATGGCATCGGTGGTTGGGGAGGCCGAAAGGCCGCCTCCAAACAAATGGGTTAATAAGTTGGAGCTGAGCCATGTCTCGGGATCGGTGTAGCTTTCGGTGTACCAATTCTCGAAATTGGCATTGGGAATGGTGTCGGATATGCCGTTAAACCACAAGGAGTCGACCTGCAACCAGTTGCCGGCCACAGGGTGCTCGGGGTTGGAGCTGGCAAGAGCTATAAATGCCGTATCGGGCACCTCGGCCATGGCATCGAGGGTGAAATTAATGCGGGTGTAACTGGCATGGGATAATGGTATGAGACACTCATTCTGGCCGATGAGGTTTCCGTTCTTTTTAAAAGAAACCAGCACCAGTGCTGCATCCGACAAAGGCGTACTGTTGTAATTTTTAAAATAGCCCGAAAGCGATGTTGGGGTTCCGGATACGGGAAAACCGCCACGGAATTGAATGGTTTGACCCAGGTTACCCGAAATTACGGTGCCATTGGAGAATACATACCCGGCAATGGTGTCGGCCGTTTCGAGACGAAGGGCACGGTTGCCCTGGTAGCTGTCGGTGGTGGGCCATACCGTGGTCTGGTTGAGCATGGTCGATAACTGATTGCTCGATGTCCATTGCAGCGGTTCGTCATACAGATCGCGGGAAGTCCAACGTTCGAAACTGCCGTTGGGAATACTATCCTGAGCCTCCAGTTTGTTACTTAAGAATGCCACAAGGGCAAAGCATATTATCCAACATTTATTCATAACCCTACGTATTACCGGTAAGAATACAACCACTGAAACACGAAACAAGTTTAAGGATTTATCTACAAAATCGTATAAACTAATTGTCACTTTATCAACCCCGTGGTGGATTTGTGTGGTATATGGTGGAAAGAAAAATGTAAGAAGAAGGGCACGGTAAAAAAAAAATCACTAATTATGCACTGTAAAACAGGTTGACCGCCCATATAGTTTTTACAGTACACACCCGATTAACTCCTCACGTATTTATTGGATTTTAATAGTAACTGACTTTAACAGTAGAATATGGCTAAAGTACAAGGTGCCATTGTTGTGGATATTCAAAAATGTAAAGGTTGCGGGTTATGTGTTCCCGCCTGCCCGGCACAGGTTATTCGCTTGGCTCCGGCCATGAATTCCAAGGGGTATCGTTATGCCTTTATGGAACATCCCGGCGAGTGTACGGGATGTGCAAATTGTTCATTGGTATGCCCCGATACGGTTATTACGGTATACCGGGTAAAAGCAAATGCAGTAAACTAGGACAGATGGGAGAACTGAAACTTATGGAAGGCAATGAAGCCATTGCCGAAGCTGCTATACGTGCGGGTGTTGATGCCTACTTTGGCTATCCTATTACCCCGCAGTCGGAAATAATGGAATACCTGGCAGAGGAATACCCCCACCGACGCAAAGACATGGTGGTATTACAGGCCGAAAGTGAAATTGCCGCTATTAACATGGTGTATGGTGCGGCCAGCACCGGTAAAAAAGCAATGACCTCATCCTCCAGCCCGGGTATCAGCCTCAAGCAGGAGGGGATTTCGTACCTGGCGGGTGCCGAACTGCCCTGTCTGATTGTAAATGTGGTTCGTGGAGGCCCTGGTTTGGGAACCATTCAGCCGTCGCAGGCCGACTACTTCCAGGCTGGCCGACTACTTCCAGGCTACCAAGGGAGGCGGGCATGGCGACTACCACCTGATTGTGCTGGCGCCGGCTTCGGTGCAGGAAATGGCAGACTTTGTAAGTCTGGGTTTCGAACTGGCGTTTAAATACCGTATGCCGGCCATGATGTTGGCCGATGGTTTAATAGGGCAGATGATGGAAAAAGTAGAGTTTGGCGAAGCTGTGGCTCCCGTAAGCGAATTCGATCAACGTTGGGTAGCCAACGGGAAAAAGCCCAATCGCGAGCGCAACGTGGTTTCTTCTCTGCTTCTCGATCCTCATGCCATGGAAGCTCACAACAAAAAACTGAAAGCCAAATGCGATGCCCTGGCCGAGAGCGAAGTCCGTTACGAGGAGATTGAATGTGAGGATGCTGAATACCTGTTGGTAGCCTATGGTTCTTCATCGCGGATTTGTCAGAAAACCGTTCAGCTGGGTCGGAAGAAAGGTATTAAAGTGGGGCTGTTGCGTCCCATAACCCTGTTCCCGTTTCCTGCTAAAATATTGGAAAAACGAGCCCAACATGTAAAAGGAATTATGAGCGTGGAAATGAGCACCGGCCAGATGGTGGAAGATGTGCGGCTTTCGGTTCGCGACCGGGTGCCGGTGGTACATTTTGGCCGCATGGGCGGAGTAATCCATACGCCCGAAGAAGTTTTAGGCGAGTTGGAAAAAGCCTTTCTCGCATAATAAAAAACGATTGCTATGAATATTCAGGATATAATTCAACCCGAAAACCAGGTTACTTTCCGGCCCTCCAGCTTACGCCCTGATACCCTTACCTATTGCCCGGGTTGCGGGCATGGTGTGGTCACCCGTCTGGCAGCCGAGGTTATCGATGAGCTGGGAATTCAATCGGAAACCATTATGGTGTCTTCGGTAGGTTGTTCGGTATTTGCGTACGACAATCTGGAGGTGGATTGCACCGCTGCCTCGCACGGAAGAGCCCCCGCAGTGGCCACGGGTATTAAACGTACCTGGCCCGATAAGTACGTTTTTACCTATCAGGGCGATGGCGATTTGGCCGCCATTGGCACAGCCGAAACCATTCATGCCTGCAACCGGGGTGAGAACATTACCATTCTTTTTATCAATAACGGTATTTACGGAATGACC